>NZ_JACVUU010000040.1:0-21815 GCF_016516145.1 Klebsiella sp. S69
TGCGACCAATTGATTAAAAGTCAACTGCTCTACCAACTGAGCTAACGACCCACTATTTTCGTCGCTTTGGGCTTGTTCGATATCCCTTGGCAACGGCGGCATATATTACTGATTTCAGAATTCAGCGCAACAACAATTTAGATAAAGATTGCTTAACTGCTTAGGATTCATGCGACAAGACCAGAAATAATGCGATTTCTGGTCATGCCATAATCATCCGAGCGCGTTAAGGCGTTTTTGCGCTTGTTTGGCTCCGTCGGTGCCAGGAAATTTACTGACCACCTGCTGATAAACCGCTTTGGCTTTTGCGGTATCGCCTTTGTCCTGCATGATTACGCCGACTTTAAACATCGCATCGGGCGCTTTCGGAGATTTAGGGTAGTTTTTCACCACGGAAGCGAAATAGTACGCCGCATCGTCTTTTTTACCCTTATTGTAATTCAGCTGACCGAGCCAGTAGTTGGCGTTCGGCTGATACGTTGAATCGGGGTACTTTTTGACGAAGTTCTGGAAAGCCGCCATCGCGTCGTCCTGGCGGGAAGCATCCTTCACCAGCGCGATAGCCGCGTTGTAATCGGTGTTTGCATCGCCGGTCGACGCCGGAGCGCCTGATGAAGCCGCTGGCGCGCTTGCCGGAGCGCCTTGCTCACTGGCTGACGACGGGCTTTGCGCGCCCGTCGTGCCGCCACCGCTGCTCAGACCGTCGATCTGCAGCAGGATCTGCTTCTGGCGTTCAACAACCTGATTCAGCTGATACTGGCTTTCCTGAATTTGGCCGCGCAGGGAATCAATATCGGACTGATTATCGGAGAGTTGTTGCTGGAGTTGGGTTAAAAGCTGGCTGTGCGCATTGGAAATACGCTCGAGTTGAGTGACGCGGTCTTCGACCGAGCCTGAGCCGACACTACTGATTGGCGCCTGAGCAAAAGCGGCCCAGGGGGCCGCTATGCCAACCAGTAACGACAGACTCAATAGATGATGTCTGAAGTTACTGCTCATGCAATTCTCTTAGTAAACCAGTACGGCGCGACGGTTTTTGGCGTAAGCCGCTTCGTCGTGGCCCAGTACTGCAGGTTTTTCTTTACCGTAAGAAACGATGGAGATCTGGTCAGCAGAAACACCTTTGCCCTGCAGATACATCTTAACGGCGTTAGCACGACGCTCACCCAGAGCGATGTTGTATTCCGGCGTACCGCGCTCATCCGCATGACCTTCTACGGTCACTTTGTAAGACGGGTTGCTACGCAGGAAGTTAGCGTGCGCGTCCAGCATTGCAGCGAAGTCAGAACGGATATCGTATTTGTCCAGATCGAAGTAAACGATATTGTTCTGCTGCAGCTGTTGCATCTGCAGACGAGCCTGCTCTTCGGAAGACATGTTGCCGCCGTTAGCGTTACCGTCCATACCAGTGCCGGCACCCAGCATGCCTTCACCGCTCTGGTCGTTGCTGGCGTTCTTGTTAGAAGAACACGCCGCGATTGCCATAACCGGCAGAGCGATCAACAGCCCTTTCAGCACTTTGTTCAGTTGCATTTCTTTGATTCCTTTAATAATCAATTATTTATTATCACAGATACGGCGACCAGGCAGGCGATTTTACCTGTCCATCAGTTGCCGGAAGACGCGCTTTGAAACGCCCATCTGTAGAAACCAGATTCAGCACGGATCCCATCCCCTGAGAAGAGCTGTAGATTACCATAGTGCCGTTAGGTGCCAGACTTGGCGTTTCATCTAAAAACGTTGATGACAGAACCTGCACACCACCCGCTTCCAGATCTTGTTTGGCAATGTGCTGCTGACCACCGGCCGAGCTTACCATTACCATAGTTTTACCATCAGCGCTCACGTCAGCATCCTGGTTTTGTGAACCTTCCCAGGTAATACGCTGCGGCGTGCCGCCATTAATATTGACTTTATATACCTGCGGACGTCCCGCCTGGTCGGAAGTAAAGGCCAGATTCTGGCTATCCGGGAACCAGCTTGGTTCGGTGTTATTGCTACGACCATTGGTCACCTGGCGAATCTGACCGGATCCGAGGTCCATCACGTACAGGTTCAGGCTACCGGTTTTCGACAGAGCGAAGGCCAGTTTGCTGCCGTCCGGCGAGAACGCCGGGGCGCCGTTGTGCTGCGGGAACGAAGCAATCTGACGAACGGAGCCGTTAGCCAGAGTCTGCACAACCAGCGCAGAACGACCGCTTTCAAAGGTTACGTAGGCCAGTTTCGCACCATCCGGAGACCAGGCCGGAGACATCAGCGGCTGGGTGGAACGGTGAACGAGGAACTGGTTATAACCATCGTAGTCGGATACGCGCAGTTCGTACGGGAACTGGCCGCCGTTCTTCTGCACCACGTAGGCGATACGGGTACGGAAGGCGCCCTTGATGCCGGTCAGCTTTTCAAATACCGCGTCGCTGGCAGCGTGCGCGGCATAGCGCAGATACTGCTTAGTCACTTTAAATGAGTTCTGTGCAAGCACGGTACCCGGCGCGCCGCCGGTATCAACCAGCTGGTAGGCCACGTTATAGGAGCCGTCAGGGTTTTGCGTCACCTGACCCACCACAACGGCGTCAATACCCAGCGCAGACCATGCCGCAGGCTGTACTTCCTGAGCGCTACCCGGCTGCTGAGGCAGGCGAGAGCGATCGAGCGGATTAAACTTGCCGCTGTTGCGCAGGTCAGCCGCCACGATACCGCCCACATCTTCAGGTGCAGCACCCTGCCCCGCCCACTGGAACGGCACTACGCCGATTGGGCGTGCCGAGTCAACCCCTTGGGTAATCTCGATGCGTACTTCTGCGTGCAGCACTGCCGCCCACAGCATTAAAAAACCAAATGCTACTCGTAATGCCTGCTTCATCATATCTCCCTTATCCAGGCGGAAAGCCCACGATAATTTAGCAGAATGTTAACAAACCCAAATACACAAAACTACTAAAACCCTGTGACTACAATAGATTGTTTTTCCCCGCTTGCACGGGGAAAAATATCACTGAGGTTTGAAGTCCAACGGCGCATTTTTGAATACTTCATATACCGCCTGACTAGGCGGTTTTGGGAACTTAGCCTGTCGGGCTGCTGCAAGAGCGGCCTGACAAAGCGCAGGATCCCCACCTTCAGACTGTATATTTAGCAACATGCCATCCGGAGCAAGTTTAATACGCAAGGTACAGGTCTTGCCTGAGTAAGACGCTGCGTCGTAAAACTTACTTTCAATAGCAGATTTGATCTGCCCGGCATAATTGCTGATATCAGCTCCTGATGCGCCATTATTTTTAGTATTACCACTCCCGGCAGCAGATGCATTGCTCCCTTTCGCCCCACCGCCAGTTTTAGGCGCATTCTTACCGGAGCTCAGGTCGCCGAGCAGATCGTCCACGCCGTTGGCCTCTTTGGCCGCAGCGGCTTTCTTCGCGGCTGCTGCCTTAGCGGCTGCGGCTTTCGCTGCTTTGTCTGCGGCGGCCTTCTCTGCTGCTGCGGCTTTGGCTGCCGCAGCTTTCTCAGCGGCGGCTTTTTCCGCTGCGGCGGCTTTCTCGGCTGCTGCTTTCTCAGCAGCGGCTTTCTGCGCGGCGGCTTTTTCTGCCGCTTTTTCGGCAGCAGCCTTTTCAGCCGCAGCCTGTTTCGCCGCTTCTTGCTGCGCTTTTTTCTCTGCCTGCTGCTGCGCTTTCTTCTCGGCTTCCTGCTGAGCTTTCTTCGCTGCATCCGCTTCGGCTTTCTTCTGCGCGTCCGCGGCCGCTTTCGCGGCTTCTGCTTCTGCCTGTTTCTTCGCATCCGCCGCCGCTTTCGCCGCAGCGGCTTCGGCTGCTTTCGCCTGAGCATCGGCCTTCGCTTTTGCATCAGCGGCGGCTTTGGCGGCAGCTTCCTGCGCCTCTTTCGCCTGAGCGTCCGCTTTCGCTTTGGCCGCTGCGGCGGCTTTCGCCGCGGCTTCTTCCGCCTGTTTCTGCTGCTCTTTGGCCTCTTTAGCCGCTTCCTGCGCCTGCAGACGCTCCTGTTCCAGCTGTTTTAGCCGTTCCTGCTCGGCGGCCTGTTTTTCGCGCAACTCTTCCGCCTGCTGCTGAGCCTGCTTTTCACGCTGCTCGGCGGCACGGCGGGCGCTGGCCTGCTGCTGCTGTTGACGGTCATAATTCTTCACAACCGCCCCCGGATCGACCATAACCGCATCTATAGAAGAGCCCCCGCCGCCGCCGGCAGAAGCATCCAGATGCTCGTCAAACGAACTCCAGATCAGCAGCGCTATCAAGACGATGTGCAGCGCGACTGAAACTATGATCGCTCGTTTAAGCTTGTCGTTTTGTTCGGTTGCCTTTGACACTATCGGTTCCCAAAAACTGTTCGCCTGTTCCCGTTCGATGACGTCGGCCGCGGGACACGTTTGTCCCACCGTCGCCATATTGGCGGGGGTGCGTATTGCGAGCGATTAGATCGGCTTAGTCATCAAGCCAACCGATTTAACCCCTGCGCTATGCAACAGGTTAAGCGCTTTAATAATCTCATCGTATGGCACCTCTTTCGCACCGCCGATCAGGAACACCGTTTTCTCATTCGCCTCAAGTCGACGCCTGGCTTCGGCAATAACCTGTTCAGGCGGCAGCTGCGATAGCGTTTCCGGGCCAATTTTCACGTTGTACTGCCCGACTCCGGAAACCTCAACGATCACCGGCGGTTCATCGTTGCTTTTTACCGCCTGCGATTCCGTTGCGTCCGGCAGGTCGACCTCTACGCTCTGCGTAATGATCGGCGCTGTCGCCATAAAGATCAGCAACAGTACCAGCAGGACATCCAGCAGCGGAACGATGTTGATCTCGGACTTCAGTTCGCGACGCCCGCGTCCACGTGCTCTGGCCATGGCTTACCCCTTATTGCTTTCGCTGCTGGTAAACGCCTGACGGTGCAGAATAGCGGTGAACTCTTCCATAAAGTTGTCGTAGTTCAGCTCAAGTTTGTTCACGCGCTGGTTCAGACGGTTATAAGCCATAACCGCCGGGATAGCGGCAAAGAGACCAATTGCGGTCGCAATGAGCGCCTCTGCAATACCCGGTGCCACCATTTGCAGCGTCGCCTGTTTTACCGCGCCCAGCGCGATAAAGGCGTGCATGATCCCCCATACGGTACCAAACAGACCGATATACGGGCTGATAGAACCTACCGTACCGAGGAACGGGATGTGCGTCTCCAGGGATTCCAGCTCGCGATTCATCGAGATACGCATCGCGCGCGATGCCCCTTCGACAATTGCTTCCGGCGCATGGCTGTTGGCGCGATGCAGACGAGCAAACTCTTTAAAACCGCTGTAGAAGATTTGTTCCGAACCGGTCAGATTATCGCGACGGCCCTGGCTTTCCTGATACAGACGAGAAAGCTCAATACCTGACCAGAACTTATCTTCAAACGCTTCGGCTTCACGCGACGCCGAGTTGAGAATGCGCGTTCTCTGGATAATAATGGCCCAGGAGGCGATAGAAAAACAAACTAAAATCAACATGATAAGTTTAACCAGAAGGCTTGCCTTCAGGAACAAATCAAGGATATTCATCTCAGTCACTGCTTAAACTCCGCGACAATAGACTTGGGAAGCGCACGAGGCTTCATTAAGAGTGGATCAACGCACACGATCAGAACTTCAGCTTCATTCAAAACTACGTTCTCGGCGTTGACGATTCGCTGCGTGAAAACCAGGGTCGCCCCTCGCATTGAGGTTATCTCCGTCTGGATTTCGAGCATGTCGTCGAGTCTGGCGGGCGCAAAATACTCCAGCGTCATTTTGCGAACCACAAAGGCAACTCGTTCAGCCAGCAAAACCTGTTGGCTGAAGTGATGATGGCGCAGCATCTCTGTGCGTGCTCTTTCATAGAAAGCGACGTAGCTGGCGTGGTAAACCACACCACCGGCGTCGGTGTCTTCGTAGTAGACCCGAACCGGCCATCGAAACAGCGTTGTATTCACTTTACATCCCGGTAATGCAACAAAAGGTTAGTGCTTTCAAACTTCGCTACTATACGCGCGGGAATCGTGGTTTGGAATGGGGGAAAGTAAACGAGGAGTAAATTTTTATGGGCTTATGCAAGCCCATATGGTTAACAGAGATTTCTTATTCAAAAGAAGAAAAAGAACAGGCCCAAAACGAGCACAATATCAGCGATAAGCGGACAAAAAATTCCCTGCCAGTGGATGGCGCGCGGGCGAAAGCCCACGCCGTGGATAACGCCGGTACACACCGCCCACATCAGCAGGAAGCCGTGCCAGATTTCCAGCTCACTGGTTTTGGCCGCAAAGCGCGACGGGTCCCAGAAGATGCAGCCCGCTAGCGCCAGCGCCATCAATAAGGAAAGCGCCCTTAACGGGCGCTTGTCCATTATCGCGTAAAGAGTCGCGATAATACTCATCAGTGTTCTTCTTTACCTGCTTTGGTGGCTTCCACGTGCTCAAGCGCCAGCGCGGTAATCACCCCAAAGGCACAAGCAAGAAGCGTTCCCAAAATCCATGCGAAATACCACATATATAGCTCCTTACCTTAGTACAGCGAGTGGGTGTTCTTTTCGATGTCTTCGCGAGTGATGCGACCGAACATTTTCCAGTAACACCAGGTGGTGTAGGCCAGAATAATCGGTACGAAGACAATCGCCACGTAAGTCATCAGGTTCAGCGTCAGCTGGCTGGAGGTGGCATCCCACATGGTCAGGCTCGCGTTCATCGCCGTGCTTGAAGGCATAATGAACGGGAACATGGCGATACCGGCAGTCAGAATGATGCACGCCAGCGTCAGCGAGGAGAACAGAAATGCCCAGGCGCCTTTATCTGCTTTGGTCGAAATGACGGTCAGCAGCGGCAGCGCCACGCCCAGAGCAGGAATCGCCCATAGCGCCGGCATATTATTAAAGTTCACCATCCACGCGCCGGCCTCACGAGCCACTTCTTTGGTCAGCGGGTTAGACGGGCCGGTATGATCCATGACGGATTTCACTACGTAACCGTCGATGCCATAGTAGACCCAAACGCCTGCCAGCGCGAAGCAGACCAGCGTCACCAGCGCCGCTACCGTTGAGACGGTGCGGGTACGCAGGTGCAGTTCGCCCACGGTACGCATCTGCAGATAGGTCGCGCCCTGCGTCAGGATCATCGCCACGCTAACAATACCGGCCAGCAGTCCAAACGGATTCAGCAGCTGGAAGAAGTTGCCGGTGTAGTACAGACGCAGATATTCATCAACGTGGAACGGAACGCCCTGCAGCAGGTTACCGAACGCCACGCCAATCACCAGCGGCGGTACGAAGCTGCCGACGAAGATGCCCCAGTCCCACATATTACGCCAGCGGGTATCCTCAATCTTCGAGCGGTAGTCGAAACCAACCGGACGGAAGAATAAAGATGCCAGCACCAGGATCATTGCCACGTAGAAGCCGGAAAACGCGGCGGCGTAGACCATCGGCCAGGCGGCAAAGAGCGCGCCGCCCGCGGTGATCAGCCACACCTGGTTTCCGTCCCAGTGCGGAGCAATGGAGTTAATCATAATTCGACGCTCGGTGTCGTTACGACCGAGGAAACGGGTGAGCATGCCCACCCCCATGTCGAAGCCATCGGCGACGGCAAAACCAATGAGCAGAATGCCAATCAGCAGCCACCAGATAAAACGCAATACTTCATAATCGATCATTTGACGACTCCTGTCTTAGCGTGCCGACTGAATAGCCGCAGAGGACTGTTCAAAGTGATAGCGACCGGTTTTCAGGCTGCTTGGTCCTTTGCGGGCAAACTTGAACATGAGGAACAGTTCAGCCACCAGGAACAGCGTGTACAGGCCACAAATCAGCACCATAGAGAAGATCAGGTCGCCCGCAGTCAGCGACGAGTTCGCTACAGCCGTTGGTAGCACTTCACCGATAGCCCAGGGCTGACGGCCATACTCGGCAACAAACCAGCCGGCTTCTACGGCAATCCACGGCAGCGGCAGGCCATAAAACGCAGCGCGCAGCAGCCATTTTTTCTCGCCAATGCGGTTACGAATCACGGTCCAGAAGGAGGCGCCAATAATCAGCAGCATCAGCACGCCGCACGCCACCATGATACGGAAGGCAAAATAGAGCGGCGCCACGGCAGGAATGGAGTCCTTGGTCGCCTGCGCAATCTGCGCTTCCGTCGCGTCGGAGACGTTGTCGGTATAGCGTTTCAGCAGCAGACCATAGCCAAGATCTTTCTTCACGTCGTTAAACCGATCGCGAACGGCCTGGTCGGTTGAACCTGCACGCAGCTGTTCCAGCAGCGCGTAAGCCTTCATCCCGTTACGGATACGCTCTTCGTGCTGAACCATCAGATCCTTCAGGCCGGTGACCTGTTTATCGACGGAGCGAGTCGCAATGATGCCCAGCGCGTAAGGAATCTGAATCGCGAAGCGGTTCTCCTCTGCTTTCTGGTCAGGAATACCAAACAGGGTAAAGGCCGCCGGAGCAGGCTGAGTTTCCCATTCTGCTTCGATAGCCGCCAGCTTGGTTTTCTGCACGTCGCCCATTTCGTAACCGGATTCATCACCGAGAACGATAACGGAGAGGATTGCCGCCATGCCGAAGCTGGCTGCGATAGCAAAGGAGCGCTTGGCAAAAGCAAAGTCGCGCCCTTTGAGCATATACCAGGAGCTGATAGCAAGAATGAACATCGCGCCGGTCACGTAGCCGGAAGCCACGGTATGCACGAACTTAACCTGAGCCACCGGGTTCAGAACCAGCTCAGAGAAGCTGACCATCTCCATACGCATGGTTTCAAAGTTGAAGTCCGACGCAATCGGGTTCTGCATCCAGCCGTTAGCGACAAGAATCCACAGCGCCGACAGGTTGGAGCCGAGCGCTACCAGCCAGGTCACGGCCATGTGCTGCACTTTGCCCAGACGATCCCAACCGAAGAAGAACAGACCTACAAAGGTAGATTCGAGGAAGAAGGCCATTAAACCTTCAATGGCCAGCGGCGCACCGAAGATATCGCCCACGTAGTGAGAGTAGTAAGACCAGTTTGTCCCGAACTGGAACTCCATGGTCAAACCGGTTGCCACACCCAGAGCGAAGTTGATACCAAACAACTTGCCCCAGAACTTGGTCATATCTTTATAAATCTGTTTGCCGGAAAGGACGTAGACCGTTTCCATGATGGCCAGCAGGAACGCCATACCAAGCGTCAGCGGCACAAACAGGAAGTGGTACATCGCGGTCAAGGCAAACTGTAAGCGCGACAGTTCGACTATATCTAACATCATGACTCCTTGCTCATCGCATGAAGACTCCGAGAGTGAACCCCGTTAGAAAGGGTCACACGCATGCCCCAATACAAATTTATTTGCTTCTTCTCGTCACGCCCGTTTCCTCTGTCAAGGAAACGGTAGTGGTGAAAAGTTACAAACATGTTAACAAAACACCCAAATTGATCCCGTGATTATATTACGCTGCAAAACCCTTACAATAAATAGGTTTTTATTGTGATAAATTTGCAGTTTTCGACGGCGATCAATTTATAGCGAAAATATCAGATTTTGGTCAATTTGATCCGCGACAATTTAACTCCATTTCTTGTTCTTTTCCAAGTTTTAAACATTGATTTAAATCAATTTTCATTTTAAATGTTAATTATGTTTACTGTGTACAACACTAGTAAACACAAGGTTAACGGTATGTTTTTCAGGAGTGTCATCAGTTACTGAAAATGATAGACCATTTATTTCACAGCGGAGCGGTACTTAATGAGCCCTCGTGAGCGGCTTAAATGCCGACCTCAACTGATAATGTTGCGTAGTTCACAGATTTTTTTTATCAAGTTACTATCGTTTATTTTTTTACTGATTATATTTATCATTGCATTTACCTTTAATTAACACCCCTATGTGACTATCGTTTATCCCGTCACCGCCGCCCATCGATTTCTTTTTTGTGCAGGTCAGGCCCCCTGCTCTTCTTAAGGATCATCTGCAGTCTGCATTTTTACTCTCTGACGACGTATGCCTGCCTCATCAACAAAAATAGAATATGAAACGAACAATTCATCATTTGATAGCTTTATTCTAACAAGTTGCCTTTGACACATATAAAAACCAGCCCATAAATTCCGTTACCGCGCTCACAGAAAATTTTAAAGAATTGTATTTAACCCGTTATTTAGAAATACAGAAGCCAGCCAAAAATAAAATAAGATCTCGCTCACAAACATCGCAATATATTTATTACGAGAACTCAAAAAGGACCAATCAAATTTATAAGCATCAAGTACATCACTATGATAAACAAAGAATTTTTAACGAAAACTCAAAAATGCGCTTTTTTTGAATGATATTCTGAAAATAGATCAATTGCTTCCTCCAGACGAACCAAAGACACTCCAGCCCTATTAACAGGCAGCCATTACCCAGGCTGCCAAATATTAGATCGTCGTTTTTATTTTTATACCATCAGCCCTACAGAGGATTACCCATGAAGAAATCAACACTCGTTATTGGCGTCATTGGTGCTGACTGCCATGCAGTAGGCAATAAAGTCCTGGATCGCGTTTTTACTGCCCATGATTTTCGCGTAATCAATCTGGGCGTGATGGTCAGCCAGGATGAATATATTGATGCCGCCATCGAAACTGGTGCGGATGCCATCGTCGTGTCGTCGATTTACGGCCACGGCGATATCGATTGCCTGGGACTGCGCGAGCGCTGCATCGAACGCGGTATCGGCGACATTCTCCTTTACGTCGGCGGCAATCTGGTGGTCGGAAAGCATGACTTTGCCGACGTTGAAGCGAAGTTCAAAGAGATGGGGTTCAACCGCGTTTTTGCCCCCAGCCACGATCTGGAAGACGTCTGCCAGCTGATGGCAAACGACATCAACCAGCGCCATGGCGTTAAACACCCGTGTCTGGAAGAGGCCATCTGATGCAAACCGTCTCAGTCGATATCGGCTCGACGTGGACCAAGGCAGCCCTCTTCACCCAGGAGGGGGATGAGCTGACGCTGGTAAACCACGTTCTGACCCCGACAACCACCCATCACCTGGCGGAAGGCTTTTTTGCCAGCCTGAACCAGGTGCTTAACGTTGCCGATGCGCGCCCGCTGCTGAACCGCGGTGACGTCACGCTGAAATACTCCTCATCAGCCAAAGGCGGTCTTGCCGTCGCCGCGATGGGGCTGGTGCCGTCCATCACCCTGGAGTCAGCAAAAGTCACCGCCCACTCGGCGGGGGCCAAAATCGCCCAATACTACTCTTATAAACTGAATCGCCACGACATTCAGGCGCTGGAAGCCTCGCCGCCGGACATTCTGCTGTTTACCGGCGGGACCGACGGCGGTGAAGCGAGCTACGGCCTGGCTAACGCCCACGCGCTGGCGGAATCAACGCTCGACTGCGCCATTATCTATGCCGGCAACCGCGACATTCAGGACGAGATTCAGACCATCCTCGGCCATAAAGATCTGACCACGGTAGACAATATTCTGCCCGATCTCGATCACCCGAATCCGTACGCGGCCCGCAAGGCAATATGCGATGTTTTCTTATCCCGGATCGTCAAAGGTAAAGGACTGGACGTTATCGTCGCAGAAACCGGCGAAGAGCCGATGCCAACGCCGTGGACCGTCTACGAGCTGGTGAAAACCATCAGTCATTACGACAGCGCGTGGAAAGAGTTCATGCTGATCGACATGGGCGGCGCGACTACCGATGTCTACTCCGCCAGCGCCAACACGCTCTCGCCGGATACCGTTCTACACGGCGTTCCGGAGCCATATGTAAAACGCACGGTGGAAGGCGATCTCGGCATGCGCGTCTCGGCGATGGTTGTCGGTGAAAGCGCCCGGGAGCTGGTGAACGTGGTCTTTGCCCACCAGCCGCAGCGTCAGGAGGCTTTTTACCGCTACCTGCGCCATCTTGTCGCTCAGCCGGATTATCTGCCGGCCAGTGAAGAAGAAAAGTATTTCGACACCGTTCTCGCCGGGCTCTGCGTGGGCTACGCCAGCGAACGCCACGCGGGAACCAAAAAACAGGTCTGCACCTGCGTGGGCAACGTCGACCTGCAGATGGGGCGCGACCTGACCCCGGTGCGCAAAGTCGTCGGATCCGGTGGATGGCTCTCCCGCGCCAGCCGCTTTGACATCCACCGCTGGCTGAAATACCGCGAACTGGATGACGACGGCAGACGCATTCTCTTACCGACCCAGTTTGACTATTACCGCGATGCAAAAGGCCTGCTTCCGCTGCTGGCAAACGTTGCCAGGCTTTATCCCGAACTCGCCGCTCGCACCAGCATTCACTGTTTAACCCTATAAATGAAGGCAGCTACGAATGGAACTTCGAAATAAAAAATTAACCCATGACGAATTCATGACCGAGCGGCATCAGGTGTTGCAGACCTGGCATACCGGCAAGGGCGTTGAGCACTTCGAAGATGGCGTGAAGTACCAGCAAACTATTCCAGAGAAAAAACGCTTTTCTCACGCCCTGCTTAAGGCCGACCAGGAAGGTAAAACGTTGAGCCAGCCGCGCGCGGGCGTAGCGCTGATGGATGAACACATTGCGCTACTCAAGACGCTGCAGGAAGAGTGCGATCTACTGCCCAGTACCATCGATGCCTACACCCGCCTTAACCGTTACGAAGAAGCGGCGGTCGGCATTCAGAAGTCTATCGAAGCGGGTACCTCCAAACTCAACGGTTTACCGGTGGTTAACCACGGCGTCGCTGCCTGCCGCCGGATGACCGAAGCGCTGGAAAAACCGGTGCAGGTACGTCACGGTACGCCGGACGCGCGTCTGCTGGCGGAAATTTCCATGGCCAGCGGCTTTACCAGCTACGAAGGCGGCGGTATCTCCTACAACATTCCCTACGCCAAGCGCGTGACCCTGGAGAAGTCGATTCGCGACTGGCAATACTGCGATCGCCTGATGGGCCTTTATGAAGAGCACGGCATTCGAATTAACCGCGAACCTTTCGGCCCGCTAACCGGCACTCTGATCCCGCCGTTTATGTCCCACGCGGTGGCGATTATCGAAGGGCTGCTGGCGCTGGAACAGGGCGTCAAATCAATTACCGTCGGCTACGGCCAGGTGGGCAGCCTGACCCAGGACATTGCAGCGATTAAGTCGCTTCGCGAACTTTCTCACGAATATTTTGGCAATTACGGTTTCGACGATTATGAACTGAGTACCGTCTTCCACCAGTGGATGGGCGGTTTTCCGGAAGATGAATCAAAAGCGTTTGCCATTATCTCGTGGGGCGCGGCGGTGGCCGGCATGTCCGGCGCCACCAAAGTGATCACCAAGAGCCCGCATGAAGCGTTCGGTATTCCAACCGCAGCGGCCAACGCGCAGGGCCTGAGGGCCTCCCGCCAGATGCTCAATATGGTCAGCGATCAGAAGTTCCCGCCGTGCGCCGCGGTAGATCAGGAAGTGGAGCTGATAAAAAGCGAGGTACGCGCGGTACTGAAGAAAGTCTTCGAACTGGGTAACGGCGATATCGCCCGCGGTACGGTGCTGGCCTTTGAAGCGGGCGTGCTGGACGTGCCTTTTGCTCCGGCATCCTGCAACGCGGGCAAAATTCTGCCGGTTCGCGACAATTCCGGCGCTATTCGCGTGCTTGAAGCTGGCGCGGTTCCGCTGCCGAAGGACATCCTCGCCCTGCACCACGATTACGTCGCAGAACGTGCGCATTTTGAAGGTCGCAAGCCCTCATTCCAGATGGTTGTTGATGACATCAACGCGGTATCCCACAGTCAATTAATAGGAAGACCATAATGAAAATTAAACAGGCCCTTTTCACCGCTGGCTACTCCTCATTCTACTTTGATGACCAGCAGGCGATTAAAAACGGCGCGGGTCACGATGGATTCATCTATACCGGCGCGCCGGTTACCCCCGGATTTACCTCCGTGCGCCAGGCGGGTGAATGCGTTTCCGTGCAGCTGATTCTGGAAAACGGCGCGGTAGCGGTCGGTGACTGTGCCGCCGTACAGTATTCCGGCGCCGGTGGCCGCGACCCGCTGTTCCTCGCGGAAAATTTTATTCCCTTCCTCAACGATCATATTAAACCGCTGCTGGAAGGCCGGGATGTCGATACGTTCCTGCCGAACGCCCGCTTCTTCGACAAGCTGCGCATCGACGGCCAACTGCTGCATACCGCCGTCCGCTATGGTCTTTCCCAGGCGCTACTCGATGCCACGGCGCTGGCCAGCGGCCGTCTGAAGGCGGAGGTGGTTTGCGACGAATGGCAGCTGCCCTGTATCCCGGAAGCGATTCCGTTATTCGGTCAGAGCGGAGACGACCGCTATATCGCCGTGGACAAGATGATCCTCAAAGGCGTCGATGTTCTGCCGCATGCGCTGATTAACAACGTTGAAGAGAAGCTGGGTCTGAAAGGGGAGAAACTGCGCGAGTATATCCGCTGGCTGTCCGACCGCATCTTAAGCCTG
Source organism: Klebsiella sp. S69 (assembly GCF_016516145.1). Classification (NCBI taxonomy): domain Bacteria; kingdom Pseudomonadati; phylum Pseudomonadota; class Gammaproteobacteria; order Enterobacterales; family Enterobacteriaceae; genus Klebsiella; species Klebsiella sp. S69. The sequence continues at coordinate 14,417 of NZ_JACVUU010000040.1, forward strand.
CGCACCAGCCCCCGCTACCGTCCGACGCTGCATATCGATGTTTACGGCACCATCGGCCTGATTTTCGATATGGACCCGCTTCGCTGCGCCGAATATATCGCCAGCCTGGAGAAAGAGGCCCAGGGCCTGCCGCTCTATATAGAAGGCCCGGTGGATGCCGGCAACAAACCGGATCAGATCCGCATGCTGACCGCCATCACCAAAGAGCTGACCCGCCTGGGTTCCGGGGTGAAAATCGTCGCCGACGAATGGTGTAACACCTATCAGGATATCGTTGACTTCACCGATGCCGGCAGCTGCCACATGGTACAGATTAAAACCCCGGACCTCGGCGGCATCCATAACATTGTGGACGCGGTGCTGTACTGCAACAAACATGCGATGGAAGCCTATCAGGGCGGGACCTGTAACGAAACCGAGATCAGCGCCCGCACCTGCGTTCACGTCGCGCTGGCCGCGCGTCCTGTGCGCATGCTGATCAAGCCAGGCATGGGCTTCGACGAAGGACTTAACATCGTGTTTAACGAAATGAACCGCACCATCGCGCTGTTGCAGACTAAGGATTAAGAGATGGCTCGTACCTTTAAGATCTTATCGCCGACCGCGATTCTGGGTTATGGCTTTCCGGAAGAGAGCTTTCTTAAAGCCATGGCGGAGTCTCCGGATCTGATTGCCGTTGACGCCGGTTCATCCGATCCCGGCCCCCATTATCTGGGAGCAGGTAAACCCTTTACCGACAGAGCCGGAGTAAAACGCGATCTGCGCTATATGATCGTCGCCGGCGTAAAAAACAGTATTCCGGTGGTGATCGGCACGGCCGGCGGCTCCGGCGCGGCCCCGCACCTGGAGTGGTGCCGGCAAATCATCCATGAGATTGCGCAGGAAGAGCAACTGTCGTTTTCCATGGCGCTGATCCCGTCTGACGTCGAGAAATCCATCGTGCATCAGGCGCTGGATAACGGCAAAATCACCGCCCTCGACTTTGTGCCCGAGCTGACCCACGAAGCCATTGAAGAGAGCACCTATATCGTCGCCCAGATGGGTATCGAACCGTTCCAACGGGCGCTGGCCGCTGGCGCCCAGGTGGTGCTGGGCGGACGGGCGTACGATCCAGCCTGCTTCGCGGCGCTGCCGATTATGCAGGGCTTCGATGCGGGACTGGCCCTGCACTGCGGCAAGATCCTTGAATGCGCGGCCATTGCAGCGACCCCAGGGTCCGGCTCCGACTGCGCGATTGGGATCATCGACGACAACGGTTTTACGCTGAAAACCTTCAATCCACAGCGCAAATTCACCGAAACGTCCGCCGCGGCGCACACGTTATACGAGAAGTCCGATCCGTACTTCCTGCCCGGGCCCGGCGGCGTGCTGAACCTCAAAGGATGCAGCTTCAAAGCGGTCAACGAAGGCGAGGTGTACGTTAGCGGCTCTCGCCACGAAGAGACGCCCTACGCGCTGAAGCTGGAAGGCGCGCGTCGGGTCGGCTTTCGCTGCCTGACCATTGCCGGAACCCGCGACCCGATCATGATCGCCGGGATCGACACGATTCTTGCAGAGGTACAGGCCAGCGTGGCGCGCAACCTCTCGCTGAGTGACGACAGCATCCGCATGACTTTCCATCTGTACGGAAAGAACGGCGTGATGGGCAATCACGAACCGATGAAAACCGCCGGGCACGAGCTGGGGATTTTACTGGACGTCGTCGCCCCGACTCAGGATACCGCCAACAGCGTCTGTTCGCTGGTGCGCTCTACCCTGCTGCACTACGGTTATGAAAACCGCATTGCGACCGCGGGCAACCTCGCCTTCCCGTTCTCGCCTTCCGATATTCAGAGCGGCCCGGTGTATGAGTTTTCAATCTATCACCTGATTGAAGCCTGCGACGCGCTGCGCTTTGACTTCCATATTGAGCAGGTCACGCCAGAAGGAGTTCAGGCATGAAACAATCTCTATGCTCACTGGCGCAGGTGATCCGCTCCAAAAACGCCGGGCCGTATGAATTAGTTTTAGATATTTTATTTAAAACCCGGGAGGATTATCAGCGGGTAAAACGATCTGAGCAATTAACTCCGCAGCTTATTGCCGGCTTATATAACGTGAGACCTGATTTTATTCATCGCATTGTCTGGTTTGACCCGGCTAACGCGGTAAAAATTGTCATGCCGCGGGATATTATTTCCGGCAACGTTGGCGACAATGATGTTTATGGCGCTCAGCAGCATGCGCCGTTATTAAGTATTGAGTTCGATTTCTAATTCTATATCCAATGGATTTCGAGTTGCATTGAGGCGGCAACTGAAGGACAAATTCGTCAGGAATGAATTTGAACAGCCGGAGGCTGCCTTCGGTGAGGGACATGGATGTCCCTCATTCATTCCCAGGAGCGTACATCCGTACATGACGGGGGTGAGCAAAGGCAGCCAACAAAAATGCAGCTTGAAAGACAACGGATATAAAAATACAACAACATCCCTTGGTGTACAGGATTTCGCTGTATCACTGTATTCCAGACAATTTATGCGGTTGGTCACCACAGGCGCCCGTCTGAGCGGTTTGCAGGCTCAGGCGTGCGCTGCCCTACAACACTTCACCGACTAACCTCGATCCGATGGAGTAAACATGAAAAAAATAAGTTTAACCAAAATGATCATATTAGGCCTGATACTCGGCATGATTGCCGGGGTGGCAATTAATAATATGGCATCGGCTGATACAGCAAAATCATACGCGCAGGATATTTCTATTTTCACCACCATATTTTTACGCATGGTAAAAATGATTATCGCTCCGCTGGTAATATCCACGCTGGTAGTTGGCATCGCCAAAATGGGCGATGCTAAAACGCTCGGGCGGATATTCTCGAAAACTTTTTTCCTGTTTATTTGCGCCTCGCTGCTGTCAATTGCGCTGGGGCTGGTGATCGTTAATCTGTTCCAGCCGGGGGCGGGGATTAATTTCGTCGCCCACGATGCCGGAGCGGTCGCGGCCGTTCAGTCTGAGCCCTTCACGCTGAAGGTATTTATCTCTCACGCGGTGCCGACCAGCATCGTTGATGCGATGGCGCGCAACGAAATCCTGCAAATCGTGGTGTTCTCCATTTTCCTCGGCTGTAGCCTGGCGGCTATCGGCGAAAAAGCCGAACCCATTGTGAAAGTGCTCGATTCGCTGGTCCACGTAATGTTGAAGCTGACGGGCTACGTCATGCTCTTCGCGCCGCTAACCGTCTTTGCCGCTATCTCCGGGCTGATCGCCGAGCGCGGTCTGGGCGTAATGGTCAGCGCCGGTATCTTTATGGGTGAGTTCTACCTGACGCTTGGCATGCTGTGGGCGATGCTGATTGGCCTGTCGGCGGTCATTGTTGGTCCGTGCATTGGCCGTCTGACCAAAGCGATCCTTGAGCCCGCCCTGCTGGCCTTCACCACGTCCAGCTCTGAAGCCGCCTTCCCGGGCACCCTCGATAAGCTGGAAAAATTTGGCGTCTCTTCCAAAATCGCCAGCTTCGTTCTGCCCATTGGCTACTCCTTTAACCTGGTTGGCTCCATGGCCTACTGCTCGTTCGCCACGGTGTTTATCGCCCAGGCCTGCAACGTGCACCTCGGCATGGGCGAGCAGATCACCATGCTGCTGATTCTGATGCTGACCTCAAAAGGGATGGCGGGCGTACCGCGCGCCTCAATGGTGGTTATTGCCGCGACGCTGAACCAGTTCAACATTCCGGAAGCGGGCCTGATCCTGTTGATGGGCGTCGATCCGTTCCTCGATATGGGTCGCTCCGCCACCAACGTAATGAGTAACGCCATGGGCGCCGCCATCGTTGGCCGCTGGGAAGGCGAGCACTATGGAGAAGGCTGCCGCGGCACCGCCCCGGTCAAAAAAACCGAGCAGGAGCGTCCTGCCAGCGAAACGTCCGAAGTGGCGATGTCCTGACGGCAAGATGGCTATGAACCCCAGGCCGGATCTATCCGGCCCGGTTCTTCTCAATAATCTCAACAGGACATACCATGAACGTTAAATTTCTCGGTACCTGCCTGGTCACCGCCAGCTTATTGTTTAGCGGTGCCGCCGCAGCTCAGGGCGCACCGGACTACGCCAGCATTATCGAGCAGGCGCATCAGAAATATAAAAATAACCACGAGGGTAAAGTCGCCGACTACATCCCCGCTCTGGCGACCTATAGCCCGGATAATTTCGCCATTACGCTCGCGACGGTAGAAGGCAAAATTTACCAGACCGGCGACGTAAAAAAAGCGTTCCCGATGGAGTCCCTGAGCAAAGTGTTCACCCTGGCGCTGGCAATGGAGCAACGCGGACCGCAGGAAGTGTTGGATAAACTCGGCGCCAACGCCACCGGCCTGCCCTTCAATTCCGGATTAGCCGTCGAACTCACCCAAGGCGCGCCGGAGAATCCGTTAGTCAACGCCGGCGCCATGAGCGCCGTGAGCCTGATTGCGGCGCAGGACAAAACCGACCGCTGGAATAAAATCCTCAACAATCTCAGCGCCTGGGCCGACAGTACGCTGAACGTGAACGAGCCGGTATTTCAATCCGAAATGGCAACCAACCAGCATAACCAGGCGCTGGCCATGTTGATGCATTCCTACCGCAGCTTTTATGGCGATCCGCAGGAAGCCGTCGAAATCTACACCCGTCAATGTTCGGTGGATATCACCGTTGAGCAGCTCGCCAAAATGGGAGCCGTGCTGGCCAACGGCGGTAAATCGCCGTTCAACGGCAGGCAACTGCTTAACGCCAGCTATGTGCCGCAGGTGCTGGCGGAAATGGCGATAGCCGGGCTGTACGACGGCAGCGGCAGATGGCTGTATAGCGTCGGTATTCCGGCGAAATCCGGCGTTGCCGGCGGGATGATCGCCGTGGTGCCGGGGCGGTACGCCATCGCCGTCTACTCCCCTCCGCTGGATGCAGCCGGTAATAGCGTTCGCGCCCAGCAAACCATCGAGTACGTCGCTAAAGCGACGCAGGCCAATCTCTTTTTCGCGAAATAGTGAGATGTCACATGTCTAAACCCTTTGTCTGGCAGGAACTCTTTGTGCAGAGTAAAGATAATACGGAATATGAACTACTCAGTAATCAACATGTTAAGGTGACAGAGTTAGATGGTGAAGAGGTCATCAAGGTTGCGCCCGAAGCGTTAACGTTGCTGGCTCAGCAGGCATTTTATGAGGCTTCATTTTTCCTGCGCGCCGGACATTTAAAACAGATCGCCAGTATCCTGCACGATCCGCAGGCCAGCAGTAACGATAAATACGTTGCGCTGCAGCTGCTGCGCAACGCCGAAGTCTCGGCAAAAGGCGTGCTGCCAAACTGCCAGGATACCGGGACCGCAACCATCGTGGCGAGCAAAGGCCAGAACGTCTGGACCGGCGGCAACGATGCTGAAGCCCTGAGTCAGGGCGTCTACAACACCTTCCAGGAAAATAATTTACGCTATTCGCAAAATGCCCCCCTCGATATGTACACCGAGGTCAACACGGAGACCAACCTGCCGGCGCAGATCGACATCAGCGCCGTGCCGGGTAGCGAATACCGCTTCCTGTTCGTCAACAAAGGCGGCGGCTCGGCGAACAAAGCAGCGCTGTTTCAGGAAACGAAATCCATCCTGCAGCCGGAAAAACTCACCGCCTTCCTGATAGAAAAAATGAAAGCGCTGGGCACCGCCGCCTGTCCGCCGTACCACATCGCCTTTGTGGTGGGCGGCCTCTCGGCGGATCAGGCATTGAAGGTGGCGAAGCTGGCTTCGACCAAATATTATGACAATCTGCCCACCAGCGGAAACGCGCTGGGCCAGGCGTTTCGCGATACTGCGCTGGAGGCGACGTTGCTTAACGCCAGCCGCGAGTTCGGCATCGGCGCGCAGTTTGGCGGCAAATATTTCGCTCACGATATTCGCGTGATCCGCCTGCCGCGGCACGGCGGCTCCTGCCCTATCGCTATGGCCCTCTCCTGCTCCGCCGATCGAAACATTAAAGCCAAAATCAACAAGCACGGCATCTGGCTGGAGAAGCTGGAACATAACCCGGGCAAGTTTATTCCTGATTCTCAGCGGATAGAAAACGGGGCGCAGACCGTCCAGCTCGACCTGAATCGGCCGCTGCGCGATATCCTTCGCGATATGTCAGCCCTGCCGGTCGGTACCCGGCTGTCGCTGAGCGGTCCAATTGTCGTCGCCCGCGATATTGCCCATGCCAAAATTAAAGAGCGGCTGGATAATGGCGAACCGATGCCGGCTTACATGCGCAATCATATCGTCTACTACGCCGGACCGGCAAAAACGCCAGACAATCTTGCCTGCGGCTCGCTGGGTCCCACCACCGGCGGACGGATGGACGGGTATGTTGATGCTTTCCAGGCCGCGGGCGGGAGTCTGATCATGCTCTCAAAAGGCAACCGCAGCCCGCAGGTGACCGAAGCCTGCCTGAAACACGGCGGCTTTAATCTCGGCAGCATCGGCGGTGCGGCGGCCCTGCTGGCGCAGCAGTACGTGAAAAGTTTACGCTGCCTTGAGTATCCGGAACTGGGCATGGAAGCGGTATGGATGATGGAAGTCGAAAACCTGCCCGCGTTTGTGCTGGTTGACGACAAAGGCAACAACTTCTTTAGCCAGTTCGAGCAGCAGCACCGCTGCGCCACCTGTCCGGCAGGGCACTAAGGAGCATTTATGCACGCGCGAGGCAATCCTGACCGCCATCGTCAGCGCCAGCAGAAGCTGAAAACGCAGGTTGATACCCGCGTGGCGGCGGCAACGGAGCAAAAAGGCATCTTGATCGTCTTCACCGGCAACGGTAAGGGCAAATCTACTGCCGCCTTTGGTACGGCAACGCGAGCCGTCGGACATGGTAAGCGCGTCGGCGTTGCCCAGTTCATTAAAGGCCAGTGGGATAATGGAGAGTACAATACGCTGCATCCTCTGGGCGTTGAGTTTCACATTATGGGCACCGGCTTTACCTGGGAAACGCAAAACCGGGAAACGGATATGGAGGCGGCATCGGTCGTATGGCGAGAGAGTAAGCGCATGCTGGCCGATCCGAGCTACGATCTGGTGGTGCTGGATGAGCTCACGTATATGCTGGCGTATCGCTATCTGGATCCACAGGAAGTGATTGCCGCTATTGTCAATCGTCCGCCGCAGCAGAACGTGATTGTTACCGGCCGCGGCTGCCATGCCCGCCTGCTGGAGCTTGCCGATACGGTCAGCGAGCTGCGCCCGGTGAAGCACGCCTTTGACGGTGGTATTCAGGCGCAGGCAGGAATCGACTGGTAGTTTGACCCGGCTCGCGCTGCGTTCTGCTCCCTGGGCTACTCTGCGCGCTGCTCCCGGGGGCGGCGCTCAACGCGCCTTGCCCGGGCTACAGGTTCATTGCCGTTTGCAGCGCGGTAGCCC
>NZ_JACVUU010000041.1:0-19178 GCF_016516145.1 Klebsiella sp. S69
CATGATAAGAAAAGGGCAATATCAGCATCCGGCAGGTGACGGAATGTCACCTGCAGAACAATTTTATCTGTTAGCTGCCTGAAAAATCAGCAGCACACATTTTGCTGACATGCATACGCTAATGCGACAGAGCCGTTCTGCCGCCTTAATGCGACAGAACCGCTGTAGCCAGATCAGAACTGAAGTCGGGCGACTTTTTCCTTTTCTGTTTTGTCTTCTGATGCAAAGTTTTTAACGCTGATATAGACGCTGCCGTCTTTCGAATTTACAGCAATACTGTTGGCTGACGGCTTGATGGTTACCGTATTCAGCAGACGATAATCCTTCGTGCTGTACACACTCACAGAACCACCCTGGAGTGCGGTGACGTAGATACGACCAGTTTTATCGTCCACCCTTACCGCCACCGGCTGTTTACCTGTCGGAAGAGTACGTATCACTTGACCGCTCTGTGGGTCAAGCACTACAAGTGAGTCTCCTTCAGATTTTGCCTGATAGGTTTTCCCGGTTTCCTGCGCTTCTTTCTTCAGCATGCCGTAAATTTTTTCCAGCCCTTCATCCACGGCCAGCACTTCCTTGCGTTCCGGGTTCCAGGCCAGGAACAGCGGCTGGTCTACCGGGATATTGAATCGTTTTTTAATATCCAGCGTTTTGCTGTCAACCACTACCATTTCGTGCTGCCAGTTGGTCAGAAAAATATCCCCGCCATCCGCAGCCTGCGTGATGCCCGTGGACATTTTTCCCGTGTTTTCCACGGTTTTTATCAGCTTAAAGGTGCGGGTGTCCACCACGTAGAGAACGCTGCTTTCAGCACTGATGCCCGGGATATACAGACGCTGATTTTTTGTATCCAGACGAAGCTGGCGCAGAAAGTGGGTGTAGTTTTTTTTACCGGTTTTTTTATCTGTTTCCTTACCGGCAAGCGGGAGCTCACCTTTCACCTTGTTGGTTTCGGTGTCGTATGCAATGACGGTGCTGTTGTGCGTGCCGATATAGAGGGTATGGTTCGCTTCATCCAGTACAGTGCCAAAACCGGCTGAGGGCAGGTCGGTTGCCCCTTCAGGTTTTAACGTGTCTCCGTTCAGGCGCACCACCTGCGGTTTCTTACCGGCTTCCAGGTCTTTCTTGAATACGGGAGCCATCACAAACAGTTCATTCTTACCGGGGCTATAGGCCAGCTCATAGACGGCATTAGCCACGGCCTGTTCTGTGATTTTAACAGATGCAGTCTGCTGCGTTACCTGTAGGGGGCCAGTGGTTTCAGCCGCCTGCGCTGTGGGTAGTGTACAGGCCATCAGCACAGCCAGAACCAGAGGTTTAACAGTCAGTTTCATGTAACACTCCATTTTTGGGGAAGATATGAGGCACTTAAAAAACATCATGCTGTGGGGCAGAAATTCTGAGCCACTGTGGTCAGAGGGCTCCTGCATGATGACAAATTACTCGTTACATCCAACGTTGAGATATGCCAGACATGCTTCTTGCAAATTAAGTCGACTTTACCATAAAAATGTAATTAAATGATAATGATTATCATTATAATTCATTCGGGGGATGGAAATGATTACCAAAAGAACTGCATTATATCTGTGTTTACCAGCATGTTCTGGTATGTCGTTACACGCTGCGACCATTGGTGAGAACAATGAAGAGGTGATTGAGGTAAAAGCTTATCAAACGCATACTAACAAAAAACTAAATAAGTATGCTCAGATTGGTAGTCTGGGTGAGAAAGACATACAAAATACTCCTTTTTCTATTACCTCTTACTCAAATGAGGGTATAAGAAATCAAAATGCATCCACATTAGGAGATGTTTTAAAAAACGACCCAAGTATCAGGACGTCAACAGGAAGTCATCACTTCAATGAGAATTTTTTATTGCGTGGCCTTCCATTAAATTATGAAGATATTTCATATAATAACTTTTATGGGATGGCTCCTTTCGGTCATACTCCCATAGAATTTATTGAATCAGTAACCGTACTGAAAGGCCCAAATACCCTTATTGGCGGGGTGGCCCCCAGTGGAGGCGCAGTGGGTGGTGTATTGATTCTTAACCCTAAAAGAGCTGACTATGAAGTAACAAGATTCACAAGTTCACTTGATGATGGGAAATACTTTCAAAACCATTTTGATATATCAAGATTTCTGGACGATGAACAAAAGTTAGGGGTTCGTGCAAATATAGTTCATGGTAACGGTGAGCACTATATTAAAGGTATGCATGACAGAAAGTCATTAGGCTCTTTAGCAATTGATTATCTGGGTGATGACTTTCACCTTAGCCTGGATGCATACTCAATTTATGAAAAAAGAAAAAATGGCACACCGACCATAGTTAACATGAGTAAAAAAACAGGGGTTTTATCACCACCTGATGGCGATACGAATTATTTTAATAATTCAGGCACCGAAAGCAAAAGTAAATTCATTGGTTTAAATACTGAGTATTATTTTGATCCGGACATAAAGCTTTATGGGAATGTAGGTTATGCAAAAAAAGAAGCTACCGGCTTTTTAAACGGAACAAGATTAACTCTCATAAACGATAAAGGCGATGCAAAAGGTAATCTGTTTAACTTAGGTTATTCCGAATATAATTTATCATCACGTCTTGGCGGTAATTTTAAATTCAACACCGGATATTTTTATCATGACATAAATATCAGAGGTGATTATCTACAAAGGAAAACAAATGAACATAAAACCCCCAGCTTAAGTGATTCATTTAATACAAATATTTACGCCCCATCAAGCAGTCCGGGAATGCCTGGTAAGCCTAAGTTATACAAAAACTTAGATAACCAGTATGTAAGCTATAATCTCGCCGATACAGTTTCTGTGCTTGATGAAAAACTACAGGTCACAATGGGCATCAGATACCAGGAAATGAATCTCAGGAATTATTTAACTGGTGACGGAAAAAAGGTAACTTACAGGAAGTCTTCACCAAATATTGGGTTGGTTATTAAACCTTTTTACAAGGAACTTTCATTTTACGCTAACTATATGGAAGGATTATCAGATGGATTCTCTGTTTCTTTCCCTTACGATGTTAATTATGGAAAATCATTTGAACCTCAAAAGACAAAGCAGTTTGAATTAGGCGCAAAATTAGCTACGGATAAGTGGTATTCAACCCTTGCGCTGTTCCAGATAACAAAACCGGGAACCATGGTAACTCAGTTGTCTGCACCAACAAATGAAAACAAAACTCAAATAACCACAAATGACGCGAAAAATAAAATACAAGGCGTTGAGTTTGTTGCTTCAGGTTATATAACGGAAAACTTATCCTTATTAAATCAGACGTCAGTTATGAAAGCCAGATATGAAAAGGCAGCTCTAAATGAAGGGAGATTCATACCCGGAATACCAAAATTCACAACAGCAACAGAACTGGAATACAATGTCCCACAGTTGAGGGGTTTATATGTTTCAGCCAGAGGGACATATGTGGGGAAACAAGATTTATCGGCTGACAATTCGTTACAGCTACCCGAATACAAAACTCTGGACTTAGGCGTTCGTTACAATATAAAATCCAAAAAAACAAACACTACTATTTTTGCAAAAGTGGATAATGTAACAAATGAAAAATATTGGGAAGGTGTTTTTAGCGGGGCTAACTGGGCAACCATTGGCGCCTCCAGAAATTACAAAGTAGGTTTTAGTGTGGAATTTTGAACCCACATCTTTCAATTAAACCAGGTATACCTGAGCTTTGCCAGAGTGTACCTGGTTTAATGGCTCTTTCGCATTAGCGGGTAATGCACCCAACTTGATGGTTAGGAAACTGAATCATCGTTTTAAAATTTTCCTGACCATGAATTTTATTTCCTTATAGGGCCTGATAGCGTGCGATCGGGGAATTTATGGTGAGAAAATGCTGTTTTCGGCTTATTTTTAACCTTAAACCCATTTTTTAGACGAACTTACCCTGCGGGCTGGGCCAGAAGCTATCGTTTCCGGTCGATACTGTGCAGCCTTTCTGCCACTAATTCCGACCCGCGCCTGCCGGCCTGTGCACTGTTGAAGCGCAGTCTGTTGCCGCACAGGATGCATCTGTACGGATCTGTGCGCAGGAACGCCTTCATCAGCGCGGCGAAGTCCGGTTGTTCCGGTTTTTCTCTCTTCCATTTGCAGGGCCTCATACACCTTCGGCAGCAGCGTGCCTCGTTTATGGTTTGACAGAAAGCTGTAGTAGCGCACCATTTTAAAATGCTTCGCCGGGATATGGCTGATATAGCGCCCGACCATATCTTCATGCGTCAGCGTCTGCTGCCGGTACTGCTGCGTGCGGTGGTCGTAATAGTTATGCACCACGGCGCTGCCACTGTCGTGCCTGAGTTTTGCTGCTGACACAGATGGTCGCTTAAGGTACCGGCCCAGATATTTGACGCTATGGCAGGCTCCCCGGGTCTTCTTCGCGAAGTGGACTTTCCAGTGGCGTTCGTACTGGGCCTGCAGATACCGCTGCCACTGCCTGTTATCGTGGATATGCCCCAGCCCCGGCAGGCTGCCGGGGTTAATCAGATTATAGCTGTGGCGCAGCAGGCGGATGACGGCCCCGCGCCAGATTTCTTCTACAGCGTGCTTCTTAAAGAAGAGGTCGCGCCAGACGCCGTGCTTAATATTGAGTCCGCCCCGGGTGACGGAGAGATGAATGTGGGAATGCTGGTTGAGCTGCGACCGTAGGTGTGCAGGGCGCAGAAGACACCGACCTCCACTCCCTGTTTACGGGCCCACAGGAGCATGGCGCGGGAGGCAGCCCGGAACAGGGCACTGAGCAGGGACCGGTTGTTGTTGAAAAAGGGCCACAGCAGATGGGGCATGGTGAAGGTGATATGCTGCCAGTCGCAGTCGGGCAGAGTGTGGCTCTGCTGCGACCCCCACTGTTACGTGGCCTTATGTCCGCAGGAGCTGCAGCTTTTTGATTTACAGGTCTGGCAGAAGAAGCGGGAGTGGGTGCAGTCCGGGGATGCAAGCAGTATCCCTTCACCCTCATTGCAGCGGTGCCGCAGGCGAGCATGCGCTCGACGCAGAGGCGGGTCCAGGGGCTGATGGTGTCCCCGTGTTTGTCGATGTACAGGTTCCAGCCGTCATCGGTGGTGAAGAGTAACTTCGCTGGTCGCGGGATATACATGCCGGAGTATTACAGTCCGGGTATTTTTCCAGTGAAACGAAAATCGACATACTGCCCGCAGTCGCAGTCGCAGTCGGGTCTGTCGGCCCAGTTGTCGGTATATTTGTCCCACGGGTCGAAGGAGAGCGGGATTATCTCCAGCTCCGTGCAGGTCATGAACTCATCCAGGGGCATGCTTTCTGTCATCGCGTCACCAATACTGTCATATCCGGTTTTATCCGCCTCTCCGGGATGCTGCTCAAAGCCGCGGATAATCGTGACCTGTGGCGGATAAAACTGCGTGTCGAGGAAAAACTGAGGGCCGAAACGGACGCAGTGCTGTATGGCTTCTGCCGGCGTCTCGTAGAAGAACTCATCGGGCTCATGACCGTCAGTGTCGGGGGGTAAGGTGACCATAAAACGTTTTAGATAAGAGGGAGGGGTAACAACACGGGCTACAGAGGGTTTACCTGATTTACCGGGTTTGCGTTTTCTGGGGGCTTTGCTGCGAGCCATGTGGATGAATTCCTGTGGAAATTAACATAGCGCAGAGTATAAAGCTGTGTGCCGGTCATGAACACCACTGGAACGGCAAAGCCTTGACGTTCGCCCTGTAAGGGCGCTACGTTCTCCGTATCCTGTCATACGAGTAAAAAAGCCAGCGCTGGCGCGATTTGGCCCCGACGTAGCCCCACTGTTCGTCCATTTCCGTGCAGACAATGACGTCACTGCCCGGTTGTATGCGCGAGGTTACCGACTGCGGCCGGAGTTTTTTAAGTGCCGTAAAATCGTGTTGAGGCCAACGCCCATAATACGTGCACTGGCGCGACATCCGACGCCATTCATGGCCATATCAATAATTTTCTGGTATGTACCGGGCTGAGAGGCAGTGTAAGTGAAATGCAGTTGCCATGTTTTACGGCAGTGAGAGCAGAGATAGCGCTGATGTCCGGCAGTGCTTTTGCCGTTACGCACCACGCCTTCAATAGCTGAACAGGAAGGACAGCTGATGGAAATGGAAGCCACTGGAGCATCTCAAAAACACCATCATACACTAAATCAGTAAGTTGGGAGCATTACCCATTTTCGATTAAAAATACGCCCTTTTTAGGGCGTTTTCACATATCTGTTTTCTTATATATCAGGTAGATCATATGTTTTCGTTCCATTGGAACTCAGACCCCTGATAAGATAAATTGGAATCATTACCCTGATTCATATGGAGAGATCGCATTAATAAATAAACTAATCGCTAATTGACTGTGTTATTGATATCGATCAATACATTTAATTTACAGAAATTAAATCTAACGCATAACTTTGATCAGTATCAATTAATTCTCATTTAGTTTTTTTTGATTATTCTCAAGGATGATTTTCTGCTTGGTGGCTTTGGTGTAAGGTGTTGAATTTCATTCCCTTTTCTTGTGTTTTTTGTGATTTTTTTATCTTTGCTTATACGGTTGACCTTGCTAACCATTACCGTTAGAGTCACTTTCGACAGCATTTCATTACATTTTTGTATTTGAATAGGAATATGGTGAGGATTGTTAAATTCAATGCCATAACTGCCCCCGCAACTGTAGGCGGATGTCGAATATCCATGTGTGGTTAATAAACCGCAGGTCACTGTAAAGCTCGTCTTTATGGGAAGGCTGATATTCTTATTGCCGTGAGTCAGGAGACCTGCTGTCAACGTGGTATACCATTGAGTGGACGGGATGGTCCATGGGATGAATTATTTGACAAAGATCGTAGTATATTTATGAATAAAATTTTGCCTAAGCAAGGGTTATTTGCATTTTTTGCAAATCTTTATTCTTAATTTTCACGATTCAATGTCATCTATCTTCATGTCTCCTCCCGATATATGGAACGAAATGAGCCATGACCAGATCTTTAGATTCTGGCATCAACGGGACGATGATAATGCACGCTAATTCTACCTCTTTTTCCTCTAAAAAAGCGCTTCTGGCCATTGTTGGCACTACTGCTCTACTGCTTACTTCCGGGTTTTCCAGTGCGGCAAAAACCGAATACCCTCTGACGATTAAAAACTGTGGTCGCGATATCACCTTCAATCAGGCGCCAACGCGGGTGGCAACAGTGGGCCAGAACAGTACTGAGATTCTCTATTCACTGGGACTGGCCGACCGAGTGGTAGGCACTTCGCTGTGGTTTGGACCGGTACTGAATACTTATAAAGCTGCAAATGAGAACGTTGCCGTTATTGCGCAAAATATTCCCAGTTTTGAAGGGATTGTGGCTAAAAAACCAGATTTGGTCGCCAGCCAGTTTGAGTGGCAAATCGGCCCCGCAGGCACGGTTGCCTCTTACGAACAGTTTAGTGAACTGAAGGTTCCTGTTTACACCGCGCCGGCTGACTGCGCGAAAGATAACGAAGATGGCGGTGATGGTGTTCGTAAGCGCATGTTTGATATTGCCATGGTGTATCAGGAAGTCGCCGATCTGGCGAAAATCTTCGATGTTCAGGATAAAGGGGAGGCATTGATTGACAGCCTTAAAGCACGTGAAGTCGCAGCGAAAAATAAAATTACCGGAATGGATAAGAATGTCTCCGTCGTGTTCTGGTTCTCAAGTGCTGATCTGCAGCTCGATCCTTATGTTGCAGGGAAGTTTGGCCCCGCTGCATGGATAGCCCAGACGCTGGGGGTGAAAAATGTGATTGATTCTGCAGAAGAGTGGCCAACGGTAGGTTGGGAAACCATCGCTAAAGCTCACCCTTCAGTTATTGTGCTCGGTGAGATGAGTCGTCGCCGCTTCCCTGCTGATGACTGGAAGGTCAAGATGGAATACCTCAAGTCCGATCCTGTCGCCAAACTGCTTCCTGCCGTCAAGGAAAACCATCTGCCAGTTATTGATGTACAGACAATGAATGCTGGGATCAAAACCATTGATGGGGTGGAAAAACTGGCTGATGCCCTTGTTGAATATGGCTTAGCGCATCCGCAAGCCTCTCATTAATCTACGCTTTGCGCTATGCCCAGGTCCGGCATAGTGCATCTCCGTTACTCAGGAACGCAGATAATCATGAGTGATTCTCGCAGGATGCGTCGCGCTGTTGGTCAGCTTGTGGTAAGAGCTGGTGGGCACGCCCTCTGGGTCAGCGCGCTGATGTGCTGCGTACTGTTAGCAGGAATTTCCATTGGCGAAACGCTTATCCCCTGGCGGCATGTACTCAGTACTTTGGCGAATCATCTTTTTGATACGCACTATCCTGTCGATGCACTGGATGCCGGGATCATCTGGAACTACCGTCTGACCCGGGCGCTGGTTTCAGCCAGCTGCGGTGCGTGCCTGGCTGTTTCCGGCGTTGTATTACAGTCTCTGTTACGTAATGCGCTTGCCGAACCCTATCTATTGGGGATTTCTGCCGGGGCATCCACCGGTGCAGTGCTGGTTGCTCTCACCGGGATAGGGGCCGGGATCATCAGTATGTCATTGGGGGCTTTTATAGGCGCGCTGACGGCATTTCTGTTCGTCGCGTTATTAGCGATGGCCGCAGGCAGTAGACAGGGCGGTGGTGTGACAACCCAAATTATTCTTGCCGGGATCGCCAGCTCGCAACTTTTCAATGCGATTACGTCACTGATCATCACCCGCTCAGCAAACGCCGAGCAGGCGCGGGGTATTATGTTCTGGCTGTTGGGCAACCTGAGCGGCGTGCGCTGGCCCGACGTTGTCTTAGCCATTCCTACTGCACTGATCGGTGTCGCGCTGTGCTTCTGTTATGCCCGCCATCTCGACGCTTTTTCCTTTGGTGCAGAATCTGCGGCATCGCTGGGCATTCCGGTAAAACGTACCCGTGCCGTGCTGATTGCCGCCGTCACCGGTATGACGGCGATCATGGTCTCTATTGTGGGCGCGATCGGCTTTGTCGGTCTTGTTATCCCCCACGCTGCCCGTATGTTGGTTGGTAACCAACATCATCGCCTGTTGCCAGTTAGCGCACTGATTGGGGCGATTTTTCTCATCATTGCCGATGTTATCTCCCGCACATTACTGCCCGGACAGGTATTACCGATAGGTGTGATCACGGCTCTGGTCGGTGCGCCCGCGTTTTCAATCATCCTGATCAGAGGAAATAAGGCCAAATGACCGTCAATCCTGTATTGCCTCCTGTGGCCTCTGCTGAAGTCGTTATTGAGGCATGTAACCTGCGTTGGAAGGTAAAAGGCAAAGCGATCGTTGATGATGTATCGCTCAGCGTGGCTCCCGGCGAGTTTGTCGGAATTATTGGTCCCAACGGGTCGGGTAAAACATCGCTCATTTCGTTGTTGGCTGGTTTGCTGAAACCCACGTCTGGTCACATCACGCTACAGCACAAAGCACTCCACCATTATTCACGCCGCCATCTTGCACAGAAGGTGGCGCTCGTCGAACAGCAGGCTGAGACAGGTGAACGTATTACCGCTTTGCAGGCCGTTTCGCTGGGACGGACCCCCTGGCTTAGCCTGCTCTCACCCTGGTCCGTTAAAGATGACGATATCGTGCAAACGATGCTGGAGAAGGTCGATCTCCGTGAATTACAGCACCGCTGCTGGCATACCTTTTCTGGGGGAGAAAAACAGCGCCTACATATCGCCCGGGCACTGGCACAACAGCCGCAACTGTTGCTAATGGATGAGCCTACTAACCATCTCGACATTCAACATCAGATTGGCCTGCTTAGCCTGGTTAAACGTGAAAAGCTCACGGTGATTGCCGCTCTACACGACCTCAATCATGCCGCAATGTTCTGCGATCGCATCATCGTAATGACATCCGGACATATGGCTATGCAGGGAACTCCTTGCGCTGTTTTTACCCGCGAAAACCTTCATGCCTGGTTTGGTATTGACGCCATTGTTGGACATGAAGCGGGTAGTGAAAATTGTTTTATTCGTTACCAAAGACCTGATGAATTTTAAGGAAGAATCGATGAAATACCTCAAACAGAGTCTGAAAGTTTTGTGTTTACTTGCCATCGCCTCTTCAGCCTTCGCACAAACTCACGAAGTGTTGATGAAAAATCGTGGATCTGCGGGGCCAATGGTCTATGAACCGGATTATCTTGAGATCCAACCCGGTGATACGGTGAAGTTTATCCGTAAACATAAGAGCCATAATGCGGCTTCAATCGCAGAATTGTCTCCGGCAGATTATCCTGGTTTTATGGGCAAAATAGATGAAGAGATCGAAGTGAAATATGACAATGCCGGATTTTACGGCATCAAATGTACACCGCATTATGCTCAGGGCATGGTGATGCTGATTAAAGTTGGCGATGCCACTTTACCGGACAGCTACCGCGCGTTTAAAGCGCCGGGAATTGCCGATAAACGCTTCCAGGATATCTACACTCGTATAGACAAGAAGTAGCTCGCGACACTCATGGAGAATTGTGCTGTGACGGATAACAAACATACCAGTGATGAAATTCGGGGGCAGCGCAGGGAATGCCTGTGCAGATTGACGAAATTCGTCGGTGCGGCAGGTGTTGCTGCTGCTGTCTGGCCGCTGGTTTCGGCCTTGGGTCCGGATGAGACAGCGCTTGGGGAGAATGAACCGATTGATGTCTCTCTCGCAGGGATTGCCGCTGGGCAAACAGTCAGACGTGTATGGCAGGGAAAGCTAATTCTTATTCACCACCGCACGCCTGATGAGATTGTTGCTGCAAGAAATGCTGACTGGCACACGTTTGTCGATCCACAGTCTGACAGCGAGAGGGTCTCTGATGCTTATCCTCAATGGCTGGTGGTTCAGGGATACTGCCCTCATGCCGGATGTGTACCCAATTCCCGATCTGGAGGGCAGGGCTGGGTCTGTCCGTGCCATGGGTCTGAATTCGATACCTCCGGACGTGTAACCCGTGGACCGGCTACCGTGAATCTGACCATCCCTGACTACGCCTTTCATCCCGATGGTCTGACCCTGCGCATCGGCGCTAAGGAAGCCTGATATGATGAGTGCGCGTGCCTCTTCGCTCCCTGGGCGTATCCCTTTTCCTCGCTCGGTTGCCGGAATCTGGGTATTCGCTATCGGTGCTATCCTGCTGGTTATGCTCGTCGTGCAGATCCTTACGGGTATCATACTGGCGATGTTTTACGTACCGACGGCTGAGCTGGCATATGATTCTATTATTCATATTATGCGCGCGGTTCGCCATGGAGAGCTGTTGCGAAATACGCATGCTATTGGCGCGTCACTCTTTTTCTTTGCCTGCTATCTGCATATTTTTCGCGGCATGTACTACAACGTGTACCGTAAGCCCTGGACGACAATGTGGATAATTAGCGTCACGCTATACATCCTGCTGATGATGACCGCATTTCTGGGTTATAGCCTTATCTGGGGGCAAAAAAGCTACTGGGCGGCAACGGTCATTACTCGCTTTGCCCAGGCTATTCCGTGGGTGGGGGATACGCTTTACGCATATTTAGTCGGCAGCCATACGCCGGGTACGCCGATGCTTGGCCGCTTTTTTGTTATCCACTTTATTCTTCCCTTTGTAATTGTCATGGTGACGGTTTTGCACATACGTACCGTACAGTCGGCATTTGCACAGGCGATGAAAAAGAGGTTTAGCGAGAAAGAGTCCAGAAGCCTGCTATTCGATTACAAAATTACCGATCTTGATGCCATCAAAATCACCATTTTTTTGATGCTCTTCGCCTGGTTTTTATTCTTCGCACCGCACTATCTAAGTAGTGCCGATAACTTTATTCCTGCGGATCCAACGGTTACCCCAGCGATTGTTGCGCCAGAATGGTATTTTCTTCCCTTTTTCTCCATCTTGCGTTGCTTTCCTAATGAATTCGTTGGGTTAGCTGCGATGTGTGGGTCGATACTGATTTTCTATTTCCTTCCCTGGCTTGATACTTCCCGGGCTCGTTTCCGCCATTACAGCAAACTGGTTAAATGCGGATTCTGGCTGTGGGTCATCAATGCCTGCTTTTTAGGCTGGTTAGGATCGAAAGCGCTGGTTGGTCCCGACCTTGTTGACGGTTTCCGTAATGAAGAAGGCTGGATCCGTGCTGCATCTCAGCTTTCGACGCTGATTTGGTTTGCCTGGTTTTTAATCGTATTACCCTGCCGTCGTTTTCTGGAAAAGCAAGACTGATGATGAATCGATTATTGAAATTCAGTGTTCTGTGTTTTTCCCTGTTGGGACTGGGGTCTACCTGCGCGCAGGAGCCTACGCCCGAGAGACAGGACTGGAGCTTTAGCGGCATCAATGGTCAGTATGATAAAGAGCAGCTTCGGCGTGGCCTGCAGGTTTATGAAGAGAAGTGTCGCGCTTGTCACGGCATGAAGTACCTTACTTTTAGGTCATTGACCAGGTCCGGCGGCCCGGAACTCACGGTTGATGACGCAAAAAGTATCGCCAGCGGCTATCAGTTCCCTGATATTCAGGATGACGGTCAGGTTGGTGAGCGGGACGGTACGTTAAATGACAGCTTCATATCGCCTTACCTGAACGAGCGGGAAGCACGATACCTTAACAATGGCGCTGAGCCTGTTGACCTGAGCTATATCGTCCGCGCTCGTTCATACGATCGCGGATTCCCGCAATTCCTGTTTGATGCTTTTCTGCCCTATACGGAGCAGGGGGCAGATTACGTCTACGCGCTGTTAACCGGTTATCTGCCTGCGGATCCCGAACTGAAGGCTAATCGCTACTTTCCCGGCGGGATGATTAACATGCCGAAACCGCTTACGAATGGAGAGATTCAATGGAATCCACCATCGCAAAAAGCTGAAACGGAAGAGCAATATGCCAGGGATGTTACCGCCTTTCTGGCATGGGCAGCCGATCCAGAGCTCTCAGAACGAAGACCGCAGGGAACTTACGTTATGAGCTATCTGGCCATTATGCTGGGATTGCTATGGATATTGCGACGAATGAAGAGGCGCTCGCCGAAATGAGCACAAATGGGTAGGGAGTATGCTTGAAGCCAGAAAGCTCTTCTGCGAGAGAGACGAACGAATCTTATTTAAAGATTTAACATTCGAGGTTAACGCGGGGGAATGGATACAAATAACCGGAGGCAATGGTGCAGGGAAAACCACCCTGTTGCGCTTGCTGACCGGGCTCGCTCGCCCTGATGCCGGGGAGGTATGTTGGCATGGGCAACCGCTGCATCGCGTGCGGGAACGCTACCATCAAAATCTATTATGGATTGGCCATCAATCGGGGATCAAAACCCGGCTCACATCGCTTGAAAACTTGCGCTTTTTTCATCGTAACGGAGATAGTCAACAATGTCTTCGTGCTCTGGACCAGGTGGGTCTTGCCGGGTATGAAGATACCTTAGTGAGTCAGCTTTCTGCCGGACAGCAGCGCTGCGTTGCCCTTGCTCGCCTCTGGCTGACGGGCGCTACGCTCTGGATCCTTGATGAACCCTTTACCGCTCTTGATATTAATGGCGTAGATCGTCTGACGCAGCGCATGTCGCAGCATACGGCGCAGGGAGGGAGGGTGATTCTGACAAATCATCAGTCAATGAATGTGACAACCGACAATATTCGCCGGATAGCGCTGGCTGGCGAGAGGGTACGGTGATGATATGGAAAATTTTACGTTTTGAGCTGCGCGTGGCTTTGCGCCACTGCGCGGAAGTTGCGAATCCTCAGTGGTTCTTCTTGATGGTTATTACGTTGTTCCCTCTAAGTATCGGCCCTGAAGCCCGGCTCCTGGCACGCCTGGCGCCGGGCATTATTTGGGTTGCTGCGTTGCTCTCTTCGCTGCTGGCGCTGGAGCGACTTTTTCGCGATGACCTGCACGATGGTACTCTCGAACAATTGCTGCTGTTGCCGCTGCCGTTGCCTGCGGTGGTAATGGCGAAGATGATTGTTCACTGGATGGTGACCGGACTGCCGCTGCTTATTTTCTCGCCGCTGGTAGCGATGCTATTGGGAATGGACTTCTATGGCTGGAAAATTATGACGCTGACGCTATTGCTGGGTACGCCAACCCTGACCTTTCTCAGTGCGCCAGGCGTCGGGTTGACCATTGGACTAAAGCGCAACAGCGTACTGGTCAGCTTGCTGGTACTGCCGCTAACTATCCCGGTACTCATTTTTACGACTACCGCGATGGATGCGGCTTCTATGCATCTTCCGGTAGAAGGGTACATCGCGATTCTGGGGGCGCTGCTGACTGGTAGCGCAACAATAAGTCCGTTTGTGACGGCTGCTGCTTTACGTATTAGTTTGCAGTAGCGCGTTGCTATTATTTTGTCTGAGTCTGGTAACTGAATTATGTGGAATACACAGCATCAATTGGTGAATCTACCGCGGGTTTATCAGTTCTGTTGCGTGCTGGCTCCGTGGATGGGCGTCGCCAGCACGCTGGTATTGGCTGCAGGTTGGATTTGGGGATTCGGTTTCGCGCCAGCGGATTATCAGCAGGGCGACAGCTATCGCATTATTTATCTACACGTACCGGCGGCAATGTGGTCGATGGGAATTTATACCGCGATGGCGGTTGCCGCGTTTATTGGTCTTGTCTGGCAGACAAAAATGGCCAATCTGATATTGGTCGCCATGGCTCCGACCGGCGCGGTGTTTACCTTTATTGCATTGGTAACCGGCTCCTCATGGGGTAAGCCGATGTGGGGAACTTGGTGGGTTTGGGATGCCAGATTGACCTCTGAACTGGTACTGCTGTTTCTTTACGTGGGTGCCATTGCGCTTTGGAATGCCTTTGATGATCGTACTCTGGCCGGACGTGCGGTGGGCGTTCTGGTGCTGATTGGCGTCATTAACCTACCGATTATCCACTATTCGGTGGAGTGGTGGAATACGCTACATCAAGGTTCAACGAATATGCAGCAAAGCATTGATCCTGCAATGCGTATGCCGCTTTGCCTGGTGATTCTCGGCTATCTGCTGTTGTTCATCATGTTAACGCTGATGCGCATGCGTAATCTGGTTTTGATATTGGAAAAACGCCGTCAGTGGGTAGGTGAGCTGATTTTAAAAAGGAGTTGTCAATGACCAGCGCATTTGCATCCTGGAGTGATTTCTTCGCTATGGGCGGGTACGCCTTTTACGTCTGGCTTGCGGTGTTGATGACTATCATTCCCATGGCGATGCTGATCGTACATAGCGCCATGTCGCATCACACGATTTTGCGGGATATTGCGCGGCAGCGCGCGCGTGAAATGCGGATGCGAGCGGAGCGGTAGCATGAATCTCCGATATAAAAATCGTTACCGGGTGGTCTGCGCGGTGCTGACGGGCCTGACGTTTACCATAGCGCTGACCCTCTACGCGTTACGTTCGAGTATCGATCTTTTCTACACGCCGGGAGAGATTATTTACGGCAAGCGTGAAACACAACGGCTGCCGGAAGTGGGCCAGCGCCTGCGCGTCGGTGGAATCGTGATGCCGGGCAGCATGAGTCGCGATCCGCACTCGCTGAAGGTGAATTTCAGTATTTATGATGCAGAAGGTACGGTGACAGTGGCGTACGAGGGGATCCTGCCGGATCTTTTTCGCGAAGGCCAGGGGGTTGTGGTGCAAGGCGAGCTTGGCGAGAAAAATCATGTGCAGGCCAGGGAAGTTCTCGCCAGGCATGATGAAAACTATACGCCGCCGGAAGTAGAAAAAGCGATGCAGAAAAATCACCGTCACCTGAACAGTATTGCTCAGGATAAGTCATCATGATGCCGGAAATTGGCAACGGATTGCTCTGTCTGGCGCTCAGCGTGGCGTTACTTCTAAGCGTTTATCCGCTATGGGGTGCTGCGCGTGGCGATACGCGGATGATGGATTCGGCTGGGATTTTTGCCTTGCTATTGTTTGCTCTGGTTATGGGGGCCTTTCTGGTTCTTGCTCATGCGTTCGTGGTCAATGATTTTTCCGTGACTTATGTTGCCAGCCACTCCAGCACGCAGCTGCCGCCCTGGTATCGCGTGGCCGCAACATGGGGAGCGCACGAAGGTTCCCTGTTGCTGTGGATGCTAATGATGAGCGGCTGGACGTTTGCCGTGGCGCTATTTAGTAGGTCAATGCCGCGGGATATTGTTACCCGCGCGTTGTCTGTACTGGGGATGATTGGCTCCGGTTTTCTAATGTTTATTTTATTCACCTCTAATCCGTTTGCCCGTGTGCTGCCTGATTTTCCCGTTGAGGGTGGCGATCTGAACCCGCTGTTGCAGGATCCGGGACTAATTTTTCATCCACCGCTGTTGTACATGGGATACGCGGGATTTTCGGTGGTGTTTGCATTTGCGATTGCAGCACTGCTGAGCGGACGACTGGACAATTCCTTCGCGCGCTTCACTCGTCCCTGGACGCTGGCGGCGTGGATTTTCCTGACGCTCGGGATTGTGCTGGGTTCCGCGTGGGCCTATTGCGAACTGGGTTGGGGCGGCTGGTGGTTCTGGGATCCGGTGGAAAATGCTTCGTTTATGCCGTGGTTAGTCGGAACTGCGCTGGTGCATTCGCTGCCGGTAACGGAGCAGCGTGCCAGTTTTAAAGCCTGGACGCTGCTGCTCGCTATTTGCACGTTTGCGCTTTGTCTGCTGGGGACCTTCCTCGTGCGTTCCGGAATAGTGGTTTCGGTGCACTCATTTGCCTCAGACCCGTCGCGTGGGATGTTTATTCTCGCCTTTATGGTGGTGACGATCGGCGGTTCGCTGCTGCTGTTTGCTTTGCGAGGACATAAAATTCGCTCGCGGGTCAATAATGCGCTCTGGTCTCGCGAATCGATGCTATTGGGTAACAATGTGCTGCTTGTTGCCGCCACGCTGATGGTGTTACTGGGAACGTTGCTGCCGCTGGTGCACAAACTGCTGGGGCTGGGCTCTATTTCGATTGGCGAACCGTTCTTTAATACTATGTTTACCTGGCTGATGGTACCGTTTGCGCTACTGCTGGGGATTGGTCCGCTGGTGCGCTGGGGACGCGATCGTCCATGCGCACTGCGGCGTCTACTGATTCTTGTGCTAGTGAGCACATTTATGCTGTCGCTGCTGTCGCTATGGCTGCTTGAAAACAAGATTGTTGCGATGGCCGTGGTCGGGATGGTTATGGCGAGCTGGATCTTTGCATTGGCAATGGCGGAAGTCGTCCGAAGAGTATCGCGTGGGACGACAATCACGCTTAGCTACTGGGGCATGGTTGCCGGTCACGTTGGGCTGGCGGTGACTATTGTTGGTATTGCTTTGAGCCAGAGCTATAGCATTGGGCGCGATGTTCGCATGATGGCTGGAGATGATGTTGATATCCATGAATATCGCTTCACTTTTCTTGAAGTTAACCACATTACCGGTCCTAACTATGGTAGCGCTGTTGCGACCATTAATGTGACGCGGCGCGGTAAAGTTGAAGCAGTACTCCGTGCGGAAAAACGCACTTCCAATCGTACCAGAACGGCGACCGCCAAAGCGGCGATTGACGGAGATATAACCCGCGATCTGTATGCTGTTCTCGGGGAAGAGTTAGACAACGGGGCATGGGCCGTGCGGCTGTACTACAAACCGTTTATCCGCTGGATTTGGGCCGGTGGGGTGCTGATGGCGCTGGGGGGATTGCTGTGCCTGTTTGACCCGCGCTATCGACAGCGTCGTTATCAACGGCCTCAGGAGGAAGCGTGAAGCGTATCGTCCTGCTGATTCCGTTTATTATTTTTATCACCATTACGACGGTGCTGCTATGGCAACTGGTTCGTGGTGCTGAAGGCGAGGAGCCGGGTAACCTTGAGTCGACGTTGGTGGGGAAGCCGGTTCCGGGCTTTAGGCTCGAGTCGCTGGAAAATCCTGGCCAGTATCATCAGGCGGACGTACTGACGCAGAACAAGCCGATATTGCTCAACGTCTGGGCGACCTGGTGCCCGACGTGCCGTGCTGAACACCAGTACCTGAACCAGCTTTCTGCACAGGGAATTCGGGTGGTCGGTTTGAATTACAAAGACCAGCGCCAGAAAGCGATAGCCTGGTTAAAAGAGTTGGGTAATCCTTATACGCTGAGCTTGTTTGATGGTAATGGGATGGTCGGGTTAGATCTGGGCGTCTATGGCACACCGGAAACTTTCCTGATCGACGGGAAAGGGATTATTCGCTATCGCCACGTCGGTGCTCTAAACGATCGAATATGGGAGCGTGAAATCAATCTGTTATGGCGGAAATATAGTAAGGAGGCTGCACAATGAGATTCTTGCTGGGATTGCTGATGCTGATAATTTCCGGTTCCGTGCTGGCTACCATTGATGTGATGCCATTTAAGAATGAGGCACAGGAGCAGCAATTCCATAAGCTGACTGAACAACTGCGTTGCCCAAAATGCCAGAACAACAATATTGCGGATTCCAGTTCGGTGATTGCCGCCGATCTGCGCCAGAAAGTGTATGAGCTGTTGCAGGAAGGGAAAACCGATAGGGAGATCGTCGATTATATGGTGGCACGCTATGGCAATTTCGTCTCCTACGACCCGCCATTAACTTCGCTGACCATTCTGCTGTGGGTACTGCCGATTACTATCATTTTTACGGGGGGCAGGATTATTTATGTCCGCTCGCATCGTCGTGTTTGGCTCAAGCAGGAGGCATTTCCTGACGACCCTCCTGTAGAGGGAAAACTGAGTGGACTTGTCATTTATGTGCCGGGAATTATTATTGCGCTGGTTCTCGGCGCGCTCAGCTATTATCAGACAGGTAGTTACAAGCAGGTAAAAAACTTGCATCAGGCAACTCAGCAGATGCCTGAGCTGCTGAACAGAGCCTTGAATTTGAAAGAACCCCCTCTTAATCAAGAAGAGATAGCCCGCCTGACACTGGCTTTGCGTACACGTCTGCAAAGCGATCCGGGCAGTGTCGAAGGCTGGGTGATGCTGGGTCAACTCGGGATGATGACAGGGAATATTGATATGGCTATTGATGCCTATGTCAATGCCTGGCAACTCGATCCGATGATGTTCGTCATGCCGGCGAATGGCCTTGCGAAAGGAACGCAGCGCTGCCGCAGTATCCCGTTTAGCCGTCAGCAGGAAATCGATGGTCTGGCCCGCAGTATCGACTGCCCGGTACAGATATTTCCACTGA
>NZ_JACVUU010000042.1:0-13487 GCF_016516145.1 Klebsiella sp. S69
TCTTATCTGGAGATACAGCTACTGTCTGGTGTTTCAGGGGGCTACATCACCCGGGATTTACTGGAAGCCAAAAGCGAGATCCTGAAACTACGGGCACAGCTAAAACGCACCGAAGAAGAACGAGATATACTGAAAAAGGCCGCGCGGTACTTTGCAAGGGAGCCCGACTGAAGTACCGCTTTATCAATGAACACCGCACTGTGTGGGGTGTGATGACGATGTGTCGGGTACTGAATGTCGCCCGGGCCGGGTTCTATGCCTGACTGCATAACCTAGTCTCTGCGCGGGATAAGGATAACCAGCGCCTGCTGGCGCTTATCCGTGACTACTATTCACTGAGCGGAGGCGGATGGGGATGACCGGCATCTCCCGAAGTCAGGTATCGTCCATCTGCCGTGGTATCGATGAGCGCGTGCAGGCGTTCCGGCAGCGACCACTGGAAAGGGAATGGCCCTATCTGTGGCTGGACGCGACTTACGTGAAGGTCCGTAAGAACAGACGGGGGGTCAGCGTGGCGGTCATAATCGCCTGCGCAGTCAGCTCGGACGGTCGCCGGGAGATTATCGGGATGGGCGTCGGTGAGTCAGAAGCCAAAGTGTTCTGGCTGGCCTTCCTGTTGAGCCTAAAGAACGCTGCCTGGAAGGCGTGAAGCTGGTTATCTCCAACTCGCACAGCGGGCTGAAAGCGGCAATACGGCAGGTGTTCTGCGCCAGCTGGCAGTGTTGCCAGGTCCACTTCATGCGCAATGTGCTGGGGCGCGTCAGCAGGGCCAGCCAGTCGGTGGTCCGCGCCGCGCTGCAGCAGGTGTTCGTGCAGACCGAGAAGAAAAGCGCTCACGCCACCTGGCGGGAGGTGCCGGCCAGCTGGAAAAGAGCTTCCCGGTGGTCACGGAGATGATGGACGAATCGGAAGTACTGGCGTACTTCGGGTTCCCGAAAGCGCACCGGGTGAAAATCCACTCGACCAACACGCTGGAGCATCTGAACAAAGAGGTGAAGCGGCGTGCAGATGTGGTGGGTATCTTCCCCAACGAAGTTAGCATCATGCGGCTTCTGGGTGCGGTACTGACGGAGCAGAACGAGGAATGGCTGCTGCAGAACCGTTATCTGCCACAACACACTATGGCGGAGATAGACCAGCCCACTGAAAATGAAGTAATCGATGCGCTGCCACTCTGCGCATAACGTAGACATTACCGAACCGGAAAGTGGGTTCCGAATTTACACCACCTTGACGGACTCTACCCTTAAAAGTGTTACTCTCAGGGTGTGAATGACTATAATTGGCACAAAACCGTCAGTCAAAAGAACTCGAGCATTCGTGAAATAATTTCAGTTACGATTTAACAGCAAAAGTTATCCTAGCTCTCTTACCGTGATTAGGCAAAAATATGCCACTGAGTAATTTACTGAGTTGGCCAAGAATGATTCTCAATTCAATGATGTGGATGGCATCAACACTGCTGTTTTTCGCCTGGATCTTTGGTATCACACTGAAGAACAATTTCTGCACCAATGCGAAGCATTTTATCATCCTGCTGGCCGCACATCTTACGCTTAGCTTTGCTGCGATTGAGCTTAAAAAACATGGTATCGTCGTCTTGCATAAGGGCGACAGTCAATGGCTGCGCCTGATCCTGGGGCTTCTGGTGAAAAGCTATATGGCATTAGTGATGATCATGATGACCAGTTTTATGATTGCATTAGCCAGCAGGGGAGCGCAACAGATGACGCACTTTCATAAAACTCACAATGCGGCCAACCAGCACCGTAACCCGCTGAAATTTTACCTGCGGCAGGAAAAAGCCATAGTCTGGGTCTATCGCCTGTTATTTCTCGCGGGTGGCGTTTATATCCTTTGGGCCATATGGTTTCGGTTGCCGTTTTAGGGGATGGATGAATACGATATACCCATGCCAAAACGCTGTGTTTACCTCCTTCACTGATAGCCCTCAGCGGGATGGGAGATATCCCGATGAACGCATTCACAATTGTTCATAATAAGAGCCAGTCTTAGATGATGCTCTATAAATCTTGCTTTGAGCGCTATAGCGATGAACATCGTTGGTAATGCTCCCAACTTGCTGATTTAGTGTATGATGGTGTTTTTGAGGTGCTCCTGTGGCTTCCGTCTCCGTCCGCTGTCCCTCCTGTTACGCTACTGAATAGACAGGCCCCATGAATCACCAGACACTTAGACCCACCTTAAATTAGTGACTAGTCTTAAAACCAGTCATTAGACTAGTTGGGAGATAAGCATGATCGAAGAGGTACTCGGACCAGAGCGCCGCCGGCGCCGTTCTCCACAGGAAAAGATTGCCATCGTTCAAGAGACACTTCAGCCTAACATGACGGTATCCCATGTCGCACGGTTTCATGGGGTAAATGCAAACCAGGTCTTCGCCTGGCGAAAGCAGTACCAGGAAGGTAGCCTGACCGCGATTATGGCTGGCGAAAATGTCGTTCCTGCCTCAGAACTTGCGGCAGCGGTTAAACAAATCAAAGAGCTACAACGCCTGCTGGGTAAAAAGACCATGGAGAACGAGCTGCTGAAGGAAGCCGTCGAGTATGGCCGCCAAAAAAAGTGGATAGCGCACGCGCCCTTATTGCCGGGGATGGCGACTGAGCTTCGTCAGCCGCTGTCTTCAGATCTCGCGTGCTATATACCCTGAAGCATCGTCCCGATAACTGGCAGGACGGGCGAAAAAAGCGCCAGATCGATGACGCCGACGTGCTTGAGCGGGTCTATGGTGTTATCGGTGAAGTGCCTACCTACGGTTACCGTCGCGTCTGGGCATTACTGCGCCGCCAATCGGAGACACTGGCGGTGGCGGTCGTCAATGCCAAACGTGTGTACCGGATCATGTGCCAGCATGCGCTGTTGTTGGGACGAAAACCCAGAGTGCAGCCGGCAGGTCGAACGCATACCGGCAAAGTGGCCGTTAATGAAAGTAACCGGCGGTGGTGTTCTGACGGCTTCGAGTTCTGCTGTGATAACGATGAAAACTCCGCGTCACCTTCGCTCTGGACTGCTGTGACCGCGAAGCACTGAACTGGGCTGCCGGTACCGGCGGCTTTGACAGTGACACAGTTCAGGACATGATGCTGGGTGCGGTGGAACGTCGCTTCGGACACCGCTTTCCGCCAGCCCCCTATCGAGTGGCTGACAGACAACGGTTCAGCTTACCGTTCTCATCAGACGCGTCAGTTCGCCAGAATGGTAGGACTGTAGCCTAAACATACGGCGGTACGCAGTCCGGAAAGCAACGGGATGGCAGAAAACTTCGTGAAGACGATGAAGCCCGACTACATCAGCGTTATGCCGCGTCCGGATGCACGTACTGCAGTGCAGAACCTAGCGATGGCGTTCGAGCATTATAACTAATGGCATCCGCAAAGTGCGTTAGGTTACCGTTCGCCGCGGGAATATCTGCGACGCCGGCAGACCTAAATAAGAGAGTCGATGAGTCTGGAGTTACAGGGGCAAATCCACCGCCACATTCGGCAAACCCGCCTTTACTAACACTTCAGTGAAAAGCGGCTTTGCTTTCTGCGGTGGATTTAGGCACCATTAACCTCCTTTCTCATCTTCGAGACAGGACAATTCCAAGGCTCTACTCCTACGGGAATTCAGTATGGCGTTAGGGCATCCTGAGACTTAAACTTACTGACAACAAATCCAAAAAATTCAAGGTGAAAGGCCTGAATGTTATTGCCAGAGAAATTAGCCTACGTTCACTCAATCATTAGTGCTGCATTCGCGGTTGCTCTCATCAAGCATTACCGTCAGGGAGATAAAGACCCATCGATAAAATCAAAACTCCTGATTACAATTCTCATTCTGATGGCGTTGATTGCACTGACCATTGGTATTTTGTGGCTGGAGTATCACTATTCAGCATGACCTAGTACTGGTAGATGCGACAAAATAATCTAGCGAGTCTGCTTTCGAGCTAACACTCCGCCCACAACCCATTAACATATACTCAGCATAAAACAACTTTCTCCTTAACTGACGCAACGTAAAATTAGAGGTTAGACACGTTTTAAAAGAATTACTTAAATATTCCACTGCGCCACCAAAAAAAATACTATACGGTGGGTTTTCCAATCACATGACCGGAGGGGCTTATACCTAACATCAAATTTGAGTGCCCAGTCTGTTCGAACAAAAAGTTCTATTTCACAACTTTTAGTTCTGACTTAAACCAACATCATGGTGCTGTTTGTTCCGTCTGTGGGGCGAAGCTAACCCCCATTTCCTGTATACCAAAACCAAACCGTAAGCGATGGCTAAAGAAAGCTGTTTAGCTTGCTGGGCTATCAAAGGACCGTAGTGCATCCAATTAGTAGAACATGTGTCTTTCGATAAAAGCTCCGATCACTTTTTGATGAAGCTTAACAGAGCGTGAGAAGCAGATTGTTTGTAAGCGTCGCATTCAGACCGTATTGACGTTCAGGCAGAGGGAAGCTCGACCTTCCATGGCAGCAGATCGCGGACCCGGTTCACCGGCCAGTCCTGTATATGACCGATGACGTAACGCAACCACGTCTCGGGGTCAACGCCGTTAAGCCGGCAGGTGACGATCAGAGAGTAGAGGATTGCCGCACGTTCTCCGCCCGCATCTGAACCGGCGAACAGCCAGTTTTTCCGGCCCAGGGCTACGCCACGCAGCGCGTTCTCCGCGATGTTGTTGTCGATCTCCGCCCAGCCATTGCTGCAGTACAGGTTTAACGCGTCCCACTGCTTCAGTAGACAGGCGAACGCCTTCGCCGTGTCCGAGTGGTGCGACAGTACCTTCATCTGAACCTGTATCCAGTCGTACAGTGACTGCATTAACGGGATAGTCTGCTCTTTACGTACCGCCAGCCGCTCGTCTGCCGGGCTGCCGCGTATCTCCGCCTCGATGGCATACAGTTTTCCGATACGCTTCAGCGCTTCGGTTGTGATGTCGGTCGGTGTCCGGGCATGCACGTCGTGGATTTTTCGCCGGGCATGGGCCATGCAGGCCGCTTCGGTTATGCGGCCATCTTCGTACAGCGCATTATAACCACCGTAAGCGTCCGCCTGCTACCCCGCAAGGTGCTGCTGTGGATGTACGCCTTTCCGGTCCGGCGAGTACGCGAACCAGACCGCCGGTGGAAGCTGTGAGCCCGCGTTGCGGTCGTCCCGCAGGTATACCCACAGCCGGGCCGTGCGCGTTTTACCGCTGCCCGGCTCCTGTACCGGCACAGGGATATCGTCGGTGTGCACCTTGCCCGGCATCAGCACGTACTGGCGCAGCAGGTCGTACAGCGGCTCCAGCAGTTCGCTCACCGCGCCGGACCAGCGACCCAGCGTGGCGCGACTCAGCTCCACGCCCTGGCGATGGTATATCTCTGACTGACGATAG
Organism: Klebsiella sp. S69; assembly: GCF_016516145.1. Taxonomy (NCBI): domain Bacteria; kingdom Pseudomonadati; phylum Pseudomonadota; class Gammaproteobacteria; order Enterobacterales; family Enterobacteriaceae; genus Klebsiella; species Klebsiella sp. S69. The sequence goes on from NZ_JACVUU010000042.1 coordinate 5,393, forward strand.
TGAGGCGTGTGCTCTGCGAACTTCGCCGTGACGATGCGCGCCAGCAGGCCGGGGCCCGCATAGCTGCGTTCGATGGGTTTTGACGGCATGGAAGCCTGAACGATGTGGTCACAGCTGCAGCAGACCAGCTTCGGCCGCTGCGTTTCGATAACCTTAAAGGCGCTGCTGATAAGCTCCAGCTGCTCCGATACGTCGCAGCCCAGCGCGTTGAGTTCGCCGCCGCATGCCGGACAGGTGGTTTCTGCCGGCGACAGCGTGAGGGTTTCGCGGGGAAGTGAGGCCGGCAGCGGTTTGCGGGCGGAAGACTGGCGCAGCGGCTGCGGGAGTGCCGGGTCATGCTGCTCGCCCAGCACCTCAGCCATCTCCTCCTGCAGGACGCTGATGCGCTCCTCTGCCTCGCGCACCTGGCGGGCCGTTTTCTCACGCAGCTTTTCGGAGCTTTTGCCGAACTGCATACGTTGCAGCTTAGCAACCAGCGCCTTCTGGCGGTTGATTTCGCTGGCGTACGCCGCCACCCGCTGTGAGAGCAGACGATTATACTCCGCCATTTTGCGGATGGTGGTCTGCTGCTCCTGCAGCAGCGCCCTGAGCCGGGCGTTTTCATCAGGGTATGAGGTCTCCATAACCCCACTTTACAGCAGGTTATATGCGTATTCCAGGGCGTTCCGTCCGCTGGGGATGCTTCCAGTTAATGCCTTCCAGCAGCATGGACAGTTGCGCCGGCGTCAGATGAACCTTGCCGTCACGGGTCACCGGCCAGACGAAGCGCCCCCGCTCCAGCCGTTTGGTGAACAGGCACAGACCGTCCCGGTCAGCCCACAGTACCTTTATCATGTCGCCGCGCCGGCCGCGGAAGATGAACAGATGCCCGCTGAACGGGTCATCCCGTAACGTGTTCTGCACCCTGGAAGCCAGGCCATTGAAGCCGTTGCGCATGTCCGTGACGCCGGCAACCAGCCAGATGCGTGAGCCTGCAGGGAGTGATATCACTGGCTCCCTCCCTGCATTTCCCGGATGAGCATCTGCAGCAGCTCCGGCGTCAGTTTTCCGCTGATACGAAGCGTTCCTGCGGGCAGAACAGCTCACAGCAGGGGGCATCGTCGCTCTGAACGGATGGTGGATGAGGCTGTCCGGGGCCTGATTCAGCAGCAAGCGTCACGGGCAACATGACCGGCGCATCTGTCCGCGCAGCCAGCAGCGCCTGCTGATAAAGTCGCCGCCAGTTGAACAGGAGATTGTCGTTAATGTTATTTTCGTGGGCAAGCTGTGCCACGCTGACGCCGGGCTGCATCGACTGCTCCACCATGGCGATTTTGAAGTCGCGGGGGAAGTTGGGACGTCGGGGCCGCTTACGGGCAACAGGGATTTCACCGGGAGCCGGGGTAGAGGCTACAGGAAGGACAGACGATTTTCGGGAGTCCTGCCGGTAAAGTCGTTTATCCAGATTTTTGGCGTTGATCCGTGGCGGCAGAGGCCATGACAGACCGGCCTTCCGGAAGCGGACAAAGAGATCGCAGACGGTGGTTTTGGGGATACCCAGCCTGCGCCCGGCCTCAATACGCGGCAGCTTTTCATCAAAATGGAGGCGAAGCGCCTCAAGGAGCCATGTCCGGTGTTTCACGCGATAGTGTCCATTAAAAAATGATGGACACTATTTTCCCGGAACCGGAGCCCGCTGCACAGACGGTCTAAATGTGACGCTTACGGTTATTACGGCTTCAGCCGTAATGCTTTTTTCGTCCTCGCTTCGCTGCGGGGGTCTCCGGCGCAGAGCGCCTCCCGTGCGCTCACGCGCATTTTAAAACTCCGTGCGGAGTGTATTTCAGGTCTTATCGGGGTTCTACGCCGGAACCCCAGATTTTGTCTCTGTCGCATTACTGTTAATTAGCTTTAATGAAAGGTACGCCATTCCCCGGGACCATTGTTTGTGGGAGGTGACCGTCCCATCGCTCTGCCGTGGTTAAGCTGACAAGCCCCGGATTTTCTCGCAAAGCATTCCCTCTTACACGAATAGCTTCTGCTTCTGCCGTCCCACGCATACGTATAGCTTCCGCTTCAGCCTTGGCAGCAGCTAACTGGCTATCGGCTTCAGCCTGCGCCTGAGTGACTTTTATCTGAGCCTGAATCTTTTCAGTTTCAAGATTCTGTTTGCGCGTAGCAATAGCTACTTCAGCTTTCATTCGATCTTCAATAGACTGCTCGTAAGCATCAGAGAAATCGATACTTTCAATTTGCACGCTCTCGATAATAATTGGGCCAGCAACTGCTTTTATAACCGCATTCTGAATATCTAAAACTAATCTAGCTCTGTCCTGAACAGCCCTAATTGCTGTATACTGACCAAATACGTTTTCCAGTTGAGTTGGAACCTGCCTAGTAAGCAAACGGTTTTTTAGTGCCTCAATAGTTTGATATCTTGAGTACATTTTTTCCACTTCTGAGGGTGGAATATGAAAATTAACCGAGACCGTCATAATAGCTGGCTGCTGATCATTACTGTAGGCCTGGAGTTTATTGAAAATGACAGCATGGTTTCGTACTGAAATTTTTTCTACCGTTTCAACTAGAGGGATTTTTAGTCCGAGGCCTGGTTCTGCAATTTTAACGGTTTTCCCATAGCGCAGCACAACACCTCTTTCACCTTCGTTGATGGTATAAACCGCTGAGAACAGCATTAGTATAGTTATTATTGTCAAACTGCCGGTTAAAATGTATAACAAACTCCTTGCGCCTTTGATTCTTTCAAATGAAACTTTGTTTTTCATGTTTACCCTCGCCTTATTGTTTTTCGAGAAAGTATAGTAGAGGTCTGAGGGCCAATGTAACGAAAACGTACACTAAGAAGATAATTCGTTGGGTAATGACTCCAATTTATTGGTAATGATTTATCGTCAGATAGTGCCCGATAACTTTGTCATGCAGTTCCACTGATTTTGAGAACGACAGCGACTTCCTGCTCAGTCTTGCAAGGTGCTGTCTCAGATTCAGGTTGTGCCGTTCAATTCGCTGTGTGTAACGCTTGCTGATAACGTGCAGCTTTCCCTTAAGCCGTGACTCATACAGCGGCCATCCGTCCGTCATCCATATCACCACGTCGAACGCCGACACCAGGCTCAGAAGACGCTCCAGCGTAGCCATGGTGCGTTCACCAAAGACGTGGGCCACCACCGTTCTGCGTATCCTGTCATACGCGTAAAACAACCAGCGCTGGCGCTGAGGAATCCCCAGCAATGGGCGGGTAAAAAAAAGACAGGCATAGAGTTTTATGATCTACTGATTTGTGCAACCAATTCAATGAGATCACCTCTATGCCTGCTCGCCAAGTATGTCAGAATTTTATCCGCGATGCTTTAGCACCGTTTCACAAATATCGACAAAATGCTTTGCTGGATGCCACCATCGCACTCATCAATGGCGCATCTCTGACGCTGACCAGCATCGGACGTCATTTGCCCGGTACTGCTCAGGTCAAAAACAAAATAAAACGCGTTGACCGTCTGCTCGGTAATGAATCTCTCCATCACGATATCCCTCTGATTTTCAGAAATATTATTTTCATGCTGACGCGTAAACTATCACTGTGCATCATCGCCGTTGACTGGAGTGGATATCCATCTCAGGAACACCACGTGCTTCGCGCCAGCCTGATTTGCGATGGACGTTCGATACCCTTGCTGAGTTGGATAGTTCCTTCGGAAAAACAACAAAATGCAAAGATACAGCAGGCCTTTCTTAATACTCTTGCCGAAGCGGTAAACCCAAAAGCAAGAGTGATCATCGTCACGGATGCTGGGTTCCATAATGCCTGGTTCAGGCACATCAAATCACTCGGCTGGGACTTTATTGGCCGGATACGGGGCAATAAACAACTGCGTCTGACCAGAAAAGGGGAATGCTGGTTCAGGCGCCAGGAATTACAGGCCAGCAACAAACCTGAATATCTGGGGCCCGGGACGCTTTCCCGCGCGGAATATGCCCGCTGCGACGGTCACTTTTATCTGCATAAAAAAGAATCTAAGGGACGGAAACATAAACATTCCCGGTGCCGTATTCGTCGTAAGTCACAGGTGCGAGATGGTCGTTCAGCAGCCAAAGAACCGTGGCTTATCCTCAGCAGCACAGACGACTTTAAACCACGTGAAATCATGAAGTTATACAGTCGTCGAATGCAGATCGAGCAGAACTTCCGCGATGAAAAGAGTGAACGCTTCGGGTTCGGACTTCGCGCGAGTTACAGCCGTTCAGCGGAAAGAATGCTGGTACTGAGTCTCCTGGCAACACTGAGCACAATCGTGTTGTGGCTTATAGGCTATCACGCAGAAAATAAAGGATTACATTTGAGATACCAGGCCAACAGCATTAAAACCCGCCGGGTTATCTCGTATCTGACGTTAGCGGAGAATGTCTTGCGACACTCCCCGCTAATATTAAAGCGAATGGTGCTCAGCACCATTCTTAATCACCTCGCCAGAACATACCAGAATATGGTGTTGGTTTATTAGCGCTGATTTATGGGGATCCCTCAGAGCGCTGGCGGGATTTGGCCCCGACGTAGCCCCACTGTTCGTCCATTTCCGCGCAGATAATGACGTCACTGCCCGGTTGTATGCGCGAGGTTACCGACTGCGGCCGGAGTTTTTTAAGTGCCGTAAAATCGTGTTGAGGCCAACGCCCATAATACGTGCACTGGCGCGACATCCGACGCCATTCATGGCCATATCAATAATTTTCTGGTGTGTACCGGGCTGAGAGGCAGTGTAAGTGAACTGCAGTTGCCATGTTTTACGACAGTGAGAGCAGAGATAGCGCTGATGTCCGGCAGTGCTTTTGCCGTTACGCACCACGCCTTCAATAGCTGAACAGGAAGGACAGCTGATGGAAATGGAAGCCACTGGAGCACCTCAAAAACACCATTATACACTAAATCAGTAAGTTGGGAGCATTACCCAGAACCAGATAAACCGGACAGGCTGCAATTGTCTGACCGGCTAATTCGAATTAATTACTTACCGAATAATCTTTCATGTATCCAGCCATTATTGGTTAGCAGGAATACATTTGTGACTTTAACACCTTCGGATTCTGAGCTGACGTCTTTTTGTAGCTGACGATCAGCATTCATAATTTCTGGTGATTTTGCCCAGTCAGGGATTTCGCTTACCTTATAAGTGAAAGACACCCGGGAAATTTTTTGTCCCATTGCATCGGAAGGTTCGGTGAAGTTACTGACCTCAGTTACTGTAGCCTTACCAAAACAGAACCCACCAATGTTTTCTCCTTTCATTGTTTTCGCAGCATCCGGCTTGTAGTATTTTTTACCTTCTTCAGTCAGGTCATAACTGTTGACGACCACATCACGCGCATTACTTCTCCATGACGCATCAATGTGGTAACGTAAGTAAAAGAACAATATTGTTTAAAATTACAGCTAAGGCTTTGTTTGTCAAGTCTTGTGAGGTAATTCCTCATATCAGTAGAACATGTATTTTTAGATGAAAGAGGGCTTTGTTGAATAAATCGAACTTTTGCTGAGTTGAAGGATCAGATCACGCATCCTCCCGACAACACAGACCGTTCCGTGGCAAAGCAAAAGTTCAGAATTACAAACTGGCCCACCTACAACAAAGCCCTTATCAACCGTGGCTCCATGACTTTCTGGCTGGATGATGACGTTATTCAGGCCTGGTATGAATCAGCAACGCCTTCACCACGGGGAAGGCCTCAGCGCTATTCTGACCTTGCCATCACCACTGTCCTAGTGATTAAACGCGTATTCCGGCTGCCCCTTCGGGCTGCTCAGGGCTTCATTGATTCCATTTTTGCCCTGATGGATGTTCCGTTGCGCTGCCCGGATTACACCAGCGTCAGCAAGCGGGCAAAGTCGGTTAATGTCAGTTTCAAAACGCCCACCCGGGGCGAAATCGCGCATCTGGTGATTGATTCCACCGGGCTGAAGGTCTTTGGTGAAGGCGAATGGAAAGTCAAAAAACACGGCAAAGAACGCCGTCGTATCTGGCGTAAGCTGCATCTGGCCGTTGACAGCAAAACACATGAAATCATCTGTGCGGATCTGTCGCTGAACAATGTGACAGACTCAGAGGCCTTCCCCGGGCTAATCCGACAGACTCATCGAAAAATCAGGTCAGCCGCAGCGGATGGCGCTTATGATACGCGGTTATGTCACGATGAACTGCGCCGGAAGAAAATCTGTGCGCTCATCCCGCCGCGAAAAGGCGCTGGCTACTGGTCCGGAGAGTACGCAGATCGTAACCGTGCTGTTGCGAACCAGCGGCTGACCGGGAGTAATGCGCGGTGGAAATGGACAACAGATTACAACAGTCGTTCGATAGCGGAAACGGCGATGTACAGGGTAAAACAGCTGTTCGGCGGTTCACTGACGCTGCGGGATTATGATGCACAGATTGCGGAGGCTCTGGCCATGGTACGTGCTCTGAACAAAATGACGAAGTCAGGTATGCCAGAAAGTGTGCGTATCGCCTGAAAACCCAACCCGCTGCAGAGACGCTCGCCCTGAATCTGATTTATTCAACAAAGCCGTACAGGGGCTGAAAATCCACGCGCGGGATATCAGTCTGATGAGATATATCCCGGCCTGACGCAGGGAAGATCCCTCTCGCGTACTCTGTAAGCCTGAAAAACAACCACAAATAATCACCAGTCTGAGGGGCACAGACTGACCTTATGGCTCACGAATCAAAGTGTGGTTGATTTTGAACCAACATGTTCGGGGTGTATGGATGGTTTCAATTTCCTATAGGTGAACACACTGAGCAATAATATCAACAGGATAGTGCAGATGTTTGAAGGCTTTTCGGATCAGCTGCATAGTCAGGTAACATAGCAAAAAACAGCATGTTATCTGACGACTTCTTAATGCGACAGAGCTTACAACCTGCGCACTCGATCTGATGGTGCTGTAGCCGAAGCAAGCTGGCTGCTAATCGAGGTGCTGTTACTTGGTCTGTTTTGCGACAGGCGGCAACATACGCAGACAAGCCTCCGCAAGATTGCGCGCAAATTTGGAGGAGTCTTTCGTCTTGGTAGCGATGATGTCGTCTGTAGCACCGTGGACACCCGAATAGATCAGCAACGCGACGATCCTGGGTTGATCTGATTCCCATACTCCGGCAGCCTTGCCGCGCTCAATGATTTTCAGCAGTTGCTCAAGGATGGCATCCTTGGGTTGGTTGTTACGATGGTGATGGTGATGGTGATGGTTTGTGTAAACGATGTCGTGGATCCGATAAGTCTTTGCATAGACTTCAACGCTGGCCTCGATCCATGTTCTCAATCGCCCTTGCCAATCGTTAGCCGGGCACGCATCCACAGCTTTTTGCAGTTGCCCCAGGAACTCGGCTGTGTACCGCTCGCCTAGTGACGCGAGCATGTCGTTCTTGGATGAGAAATAGTGATAGAACGTCCCTTTGGCAACTTTGGCTTGCTCGACAATTTCGTTGATCGTCGTCGCCTCAACTCCGTTCGCCAGGAATAGCCTCTCGGCTGCCGACATCAATTCATCCAAGCGAACTTCGGCCGGCTTGGTCCTCGGCCCCTTGGCTTCCTGCGGGGGTGTCGTCGTAGTCTTATATCTCATCATGTTAGTCATTGATTCACGGTTGGTTTCACGTCGCACTGAAAAAGGATAATCAGTTTAGACCAGCGATGGGAATGGGCCTAGCGTCAAAGCGAATTTTATTAATTGACCGACGGTCAGTCAATATCTATGATGAAGGAACAATCTCTAGCTGCGCCTTTGCGCCAGAAGGAACTGCCATGCCATCTTCACTTCGTTCAAGTCATTCACGGCGCCGCTCCGCGCTGTGTGCCTGCTGCCTGGGGAGTTTTCTCGCCACGCTTGACATCAGCATCGTCAACGTGGCGCTGCCCACCATGCTGACGACTCTGCGCACCGACATCGCCGGGCTTCAGTGGGTCGTCAACGCCTACGCGATCTGCTTGTCCGCGCTCATGCTGTCCGCAGGCCCGATGGCGGACCTATACGGGCACAAACGCTCGTGGCTGTGGGGTGTGCTCCTGTTTACGGTCGGCTCGGCGCTGTGTGGTTGGGCACCGT
>NZ_JACVUU010000043.1:0-11843 GCF_016516145.1 Klebsiella sp. S69
AAATCAGCAGCACACATTTTGCTGACATGCATACGCTAATGCGACAGAGCCCACAAAACTCCTAGAAACAAACCCATGATATTTGTTACTAACAGATTCAAAAGCGGTGTTGGTTTTTTGTTATAAAATGAGTTTATGTTTAATCTTTGTTGCATAATCTAATGGTTTTGATGGCTTTCAACCAATGCTTTTGTAAAGGTTTGTATGCGTTTTTATGGCTCATTTTTGTTAGTGAAAAAAAAAATGAAGCATTATGAGGAAAAAATCTTATTACTATAAAGGTTAATCCTAAGGTGCATGTTTAATAATAAGCGGGAAATTTGTTTGTAGGGAACTGAAATACATCCATATTTTGTCAAATGAGGTGGGGTAAAGTGTTTTTTTGTATGATTAATAAATGGAATGGGCTCTCGTATTAGCGAGAAAATCAAAGTTGTCAAATCCTAAATTCTAATATAAAACTAATTAGCAGGGATGGTTAGAGATTACTGGAGGGCTAATTGACAATGCAGAATAAAGGACATGCTTATTCTAAAAGTGAACGATGCGAGGAGAATTCGTCTTGCACAGTAAACTCTAAGCGTTTCTTGAAGGAAAACTTAGTTTGGCCTGATAGTAACTATTTTTTCAAACAAGGAATTCTCTCCTTAGTTGAAGATGAGCAGCATAATGCACTGTCAAATGGATTTATATTTGTCGATTTTTCCAGCTACAATCTAAAGCTTCTCTCTAAGAATGATTGGATATGTAGTATAGCTACTAAAGATTGTCAAGTTATACTGATAGCAGATAAAAGGATGGAGGCATTAGCTAGTTATTGGAATGACATGCTTTCAAACATAAAAGGTGTTATTTATTCCGATGACTCACATATTGTTATCTTCAAAAAAATTAGATATGCATTCCATGGTAGAAGATATATAGAGAAAAAAAGGAAAGCGCTGAGTCTTCTAGAGTTAAAAGTTTTAAATTTAATCGTTTCGGGTTTTTCGGTAAAAAGCATTGCTTTAAAATTAGATATGAAAGAAAAAAGAGTATATGCAATTAAATCTATATTGAGGGCTAAAATGGGAGGGCGAATAAATTATTTAATAGCAGGCTAGAACAAATGGAAATGGTAGGCATTATTTCATTGAAATCGAATTAACTCAATCAAGGAAATTTAAGATGAAAAAGATTGCTTTAGCTAGCTGTGTTGCTGCGGCGTTTATCTGTGCTAATGTGGCAGCAGAAACTGTGACGGCATCAGCGACTGCTACTTGGGATGCTTCGGCTACTAAGGATACAAAAAGTGCATTAGTTGTTACGCCACTGAAGTCGTTAAGCTTTAAGTATGCTGAAGGCATTAAAGCTTTCAACAGCCAAAGTGGAGCCTTTGATATAACAATTGAAGGTCAAGCTGGTGCAACTGATTTCACATTAACCTCACAGGTCGTCACTAACACGTTATCTCGTACTACAGATGACTCTACACTAAGTGTCGGTGTTGATTGGAATGGTAAAAAATTAAACACTACCAACCCTATAACTTTGGTCGATGTTGGTGAAAATGTTTCGGCGGGCTTGGATGCACTAGCAGTGGCATCAGCTTACGGTGAATCAGGTCGTACTTCTACTCAAGGAAATTTTACCTTTACCATCGATTCAGCTAAAGATGGAGACGATGTAGAGTTTTCAGAACTCGCAGATGGTTATTGGAGCGGCGATGTAAAAGTGCAGTTTAATGCCGTTTGGACCATCTAATCAGAATATTTCTTATGTGACCAACAAAGGAGGGATAACCTCCTTTGTTGAAGATAAAGAAGTTTCTTTTAAGCTTAATCAGAATTAAATCAAAAATACGCTGGCTAGATCATTCTTAATAGATTTTACGGTTTACTCTCACAAGAGGATATATATGAAGAAGAAATATTTATTATTGTTTTTTTTGCAAACAACATTCTCTTTTTCTGTAAGTGCTATAAATGTAGGAGAGGTAACATCAATGATGCCGCCGAATAAACATAGCATTTCTAAAGAAATAATAAACAACACTGATACAGCAAGATATATTAGTGTTAATATAGAGAGAATTTCTTCTCCTATGGCCGAAGGTGTTACAATTCCTATGGAGAGTAAATCAGAGTTACTTTCCACTCCTGCTAGTTTAATTTTGCCGGGAAATAGCAAGGATAACTTTCGCTTTTTTTATAAAGGAACGAAAGATAACATAGAGCGTTACTACCGACTTTCATGGACAGATGAGCCAGTTACAGAATTTGATAAACTGAAGAGTAATAAAGTTGGTCAAGCAACCACTTCGGCCATAATTAGTACAATTCTTGTGGTTGCACCACGTGAAGAGCATTTTGATTTCAAGCGTTATGGCGAGAATATTACAAACACAGGCAATTCAACTTTTCGAGTCGTATCCTATGGCCCTTGCAGGGACAAGACTAAGGATCTAGGGCATGGGTGTCGCGAGCGATATTATGTCAAACCCGGTGTTACTGTAAAAATAAAATATACTGATCTTACAAATTCAAGAACACGCATTGGTATTTGGCATGGTGAACAGTTTATTAATGCTAACTAGAGATATGTTATGGATAAGCCTAATTATATTAAAAATCTTTTCACGATTGGTTTTATTATTGTTTCGCATCAATCCTTTGCCACGAATTCAGCAATACCTGTTCGTGTTAATAATTATGTCATTCCGGCTGTATTCGCAAAAGCATTGCAAGAGGGAATGACTATCCCTGTATTTATTCGTTATGACGGCCAAGTAAATTCTAATAGGAGTAATCAGAAGATTGCTGAAGCAACAATATCAGTTCGTAATGAAAAATTTTTAATAAATAGCATAAGCTTAGATGATCTTCCAGACCGGATAGAACTTACATCAAAAACCAAAAAGCCACTTGAAGATTTACACGATGCTGTGCTCAACGAAAATAATAGACTCTACATAAATAATGATGCATCGATCCGTCTTGAGGTGAACTCTTTGTACTTAGAGTTGGTGGTTAAAAAAAGCGCTATGGAGGCATCTATCCTTCCACGCACCAATATATTAGGTGAGTCGACGGTAGAACATGTATCTAGCATTCTCAACTATAGTATAGGTAGCTACTATAATAAATATAATAACTCAAATAATGGTAGTAGCTACGTAACATTAGACAATACAACCTCAGTACGAGAACATCATTTTAATATAAATGGTACAATATATGGTATTGGTACATCTAACAAAAACAGTGAATTGTATAGAGCAATGTACGAACGTGACTATCAAGGTAATAGATTAGCTCTTGGTATGGTAGATACATGGAATCTACAATCTATCGCTAGTATGAGCGCGCTCAATTCAAGTCGCATCTATGGTGTAAGCTATGGTAACAAAAGCAGTACTTTTATCGAAGATAACACACTGACATTGATACCTATTACCGTTTTTTTACCCGCAGCAGGTCAAGTTCATGTTATTCGTGAAGGACGATTATTGAGTATTCAGGACTTTTCTATGGGTAGCTATGAAATTGATACTTCAAAGTTACCTTTTGGAATCTACAGTGTTGATGTAGATGTTGTCGTAAATGGGAAAGTTGTAAGTTCACGTGTAGCTCAGATCAACAAAACGTTTTCTAGAGACTCTAGTGTAATTGATAACATATCATGGCAATTCTTCTCTGGAGCCTTAGAATATGATAAAATGGACTATAGGCGAAAACGAAATGTAAATAAAGGAACAAAAGATACATGGATCGCTGGTGGGGCTATTGGAACTTCAAAACCATGGTTTTCTGGTGTTAATCTAAAATCAACAGTATATGGCTTTGATAATAATGGAGTGAATGAAAGTGAAGTAAATGTTGTTTTTAACGACAGTGTAAGCTTAAATCAACAGGCTCTATTCGCGAGTGATAGTAGTTGGCAAAGCATAAGCACACTGAATTTCTCTATACCTGGTGGTTATGGAAGTTTTTGGGGGTCACGGCAATTAAGCCATATTGGTAATAATCTTCCACTGAGAAAAGGCGACTATTTATCTATAGGTGCAAATTCGAACCTGAATCGATTTAGTCCTTGGCTTGGAAATATTTCAATCAGTAGGACGGATGATAAATATAATGGTAGTAAGTACACCAATATTGATTATGGTCAGACCCTTTTCTCAGGCCGCTGGGCGACCATTTCTCTGCGCACAGGAATCCAAAGGTATTATTACTCCGAGCGTGATAGTCGTAGAGATAAATATATAAACCTAGATTTTAGTCTTCCATTGTCTGCTTGGTTTAGTACAGGTGTTTCTAGTGAAAATGGGAATGTTTTAGCTAATGCAACCATTCGAAAGAACTTTGATGACAGTTTAATAACGCAAGTGGGAACGTCTATTTCCAAAAAAATTCATAGCGCTAAAGATAATAACGGGTATCAGTCAGAAGATTTCGCCGTAAATAGCTATGCATCATATGATGCTAAATATAACGCAGGAACTGTTTCTGTCACAAGGTCATCTGACCATAACTCTAATATTAGCCTAAACTCTCAGGGAAGTATTGGTCTAACCAAAGAAAGCTTTAACTTGGGTAAAGGTTCTCAATCATCTGGCATAGTGATAAAAACCGATTTTACAGAAAAAGGAAGAATGCTGGCTCAAATAAATGGGGTTAATTATCCCCTCTCAGGAAAAAGTAATTTCATTAGTCTACCTCCTTATGCAGAATACAAGGTTGAATTAATGAATGATAAAACATCTGAAGACAGTGTTGATATTGTTAGTGGACGGCGTAGCAAAGTGGTACTTTACCCAGGAAATATAGGGCTAATTAACCCTGAGGTTAAACAATTAGTGACTGTTTTTGGCAGGATTCTAAACTCTAATGGGCAAATCTATTCAAGTATAGAAATTCATAATCATATTGGTAAAACTCGTACTGATAAGAGAGGTGAATTTGCTATGGATGTTGACAAGCGTTTTCCTGTCATTACTCTTGTTGATGAAAAGGGAAGTGTTTGTGAGGCTGACTTAGATCTTCGTGAAGCTAGAGGTGCTATTTGGTTAGGAGATATTAAGTGTATACCACAAACAAAAATCGCACTTAGAGGAGATAACTACAATGTTTACTAATTTCAAAATGACTTTGCTATTTTCTTTTTTCACTCTACTAAACACACAAAATGTATACGCTGCAACAGTTGAAAATTCCCGTAGCGGTTCAAATTCATACCTATTTATTGAAAATAATATAGATAAAGAATATTTCATTACTCCTGATACTCTTGACCCTCGATTTTCTGGTTCTAATGTTTGGACTAAATATAAGACAAATCAAGAAAGTCTTGGATACATGGGATTTGGGACAACAAGAAGTAACCGATATGTAGATCTGTGGATAACCAACTCTCCTATTAATTCTCCATTTCTCGGCCTTAGATGTCGAAATGATGGTAGCAATTGCCCTTCATCTGGTTATTTAAGTGCATCTGTAGTAGATAAAGAAGGGTTTTATCATGCAAGGAGTGGTGCTTCAATTGCTAATGGTAATCAACCTTATGGATTATTTTCTTCTTCGGCATTTGAATTTTTCCGAACTCAGGGTGTTGGCAGTAGTACAAAATTTGTTATAAATTGGTGTGCTACTAATTCATCATCTTATGATTATGATTTCGCATCAGGAAAACGTTGCAAGGATTTGTCAGACAACGAAGCTTCGTGGGAAACCTATACTTTAACGTCTACTAAGCTTGGACATCTATCTCTCGAAAGTACAGGATCTTTATCCGAGATATGGGTGGCTAGTGATGGTACACCAAGTGTCACTGAAAATACAGCATGGTGTCGTACAGGTATAGTAGGAGGGAGTAATGGAATAATTTGCAAAATGGTTTCATACAAATTAGAGGAAAACAAATCTATCAACTCATTACGTTTTGGCATGGTAATAGATACTGCTCAATTAGGATTCACCCCTAGTTCTACTGATGTAAAATTTAGCGGAGCTAGCAATGTTTGGTTTAACTGGAACACAAACTCAACCAAAGCTCAAGATATTTTTTCTTCAGGAAATAATTTTGTAGAAGTGTTTTTTTCAACCTCTTTCTTTAATAAAGCTTTGCAAACTGGTGCTAATCTAACGGGAAAAGACACATTATTTACTTTTAATTTCAGAAATACAAATACACCTCAATCCGGATATTATCAGTTTACTGCCTCTAACCAAGTTAACATAGTGCCTAAAGAATACGGAATTAGTATAGTTCCAACTAATGGTAACTCGAAGCCTCAGAGTACAGGAACAATAGGTAGTGCTGAGCCTATTGAATTTGAATACCGTGTAACGACATCAGCTTCCCGTCAGGCCGACAGTATAACTGCACAAGTTGTTGGTGAAAGCACTTTAATTAATGGAACGCCTTATTGTTTATTTGTTTCTACTGATGGCTCTCTTAGTGTCCCTATACCAGCTTATCTTTCATGGACTGATAAATCAGGAGCAATAGTAAATCGTAGAAACAGTTGTGTTGAACAACCTATAGACATGACCTCTGCTCTTTGGACTCAAACTCCTTGGAATGCAGCTATTGATAATAGCTTTTATTTTGAAACGCTATTAAAATTGAAATTCCCTATGAATGATTCTCGTTCACAGTTCACAACCTCTGGAAATGATTGGTTAGGTACTGTAAGTGCTAGTGGAGAAATAAAAATGACAGCCACTTGGATAGGAGTTGATAAATAATATATATTCTATTTACTATAATTTTAACAAGTTTAGGTGTGATATGTGATGCTGAAATATATAATTATTGCAATGGTTTGTGTTTTTTTTTCAATCGATTTAGCACATGCGGTTTGGTTTGATTCTTTAATTTATGAGGTCCCACCAGAAAAGGAATATATTTCTTGGCCCGTAACCAATAATTCAATAAAGACTAATTTGTACAGTGTATCAGCATATAAAATAGATAAACCAGGAAAAACTGGAGAGAATCGCATTGATAGTAACTCTCAAGAAATACTTTGGTCGCCGTTAAAATTCACCGCTTCTCCAAATGAAGTGGATTATTTTAAGTTTTACTACAAAGGCCCTACTGATGATAAAGAACGTTACTACAGAGTAGTTTTCAGAGAAGCGCCAGTACAGCTTTTCCCATTATTAGAAACACATCGAAATATTAATCTTACACCAATCACAGCTATTAGCATGCTATTGATTGTACGACCAAGAATATCTCGCATGAGTTTTTCTATAGATGAAAAGAAAGGTTTGATAAAAAATACAGGAAATACATATTTCAGGGTTATAATAAATCAAGGATGTAATGGTGATGATGAAAAGTCTACCCAATTTTATATGTTGCCCGGTGAAGAGTTTCATAATAACAGAGTAAGTGTGCAAAATAAAAAGTTTATTGTCTTTTTGTCTCAATACATTAAGTTGGGGGAAGGTTGTTTTCAATAATTATGTCATTTTAATAATCCTTTACTTTTTAACGGAGGAAATGGATATGACTCCAATTTATTGGTAATTATTTATCGTCATATAGTGTCCGATGACGTTGTCATGCAGTTCCACCGATTTTGTGAACGATAGTGACTTCCCGCCCTGTTGGGTGGCTCTGCCGCATTAGCGTATGCATGACAGCAAAATGTATCCTGCTGATTTTTCAGGCAGCTAACTGATAAAATTGTTCTGCGGGTGACATTCCGTCACCTGCCGGATGCTGATATTGCCCTTTTCTTATCATGTGGAGCACTTCAATGCCGGCCAGTATCGTCTGCGCCCGGCGAAAAGATTTAAAACCTGTCATCAGCTTTATCCGCCGTTTGATATTACGGTGATCCTGCTCAATCAGGTTATTAAGAGACTTGCTTTGCCTGATGGTAATGGCTTCTTCCTCAGGTTTGTTGGCATTGAGCGTGGCCAGAGCCGCAGTACTGGCGCCGCTTTTATCGATGGTGACGACCTCGGGTTCGTCATGCCGGCGAATGGCCTTGCGAAAGAAACGCAGCGCTGCCGCAGTATCCCGTTTAGCCGTCAGCAGGAAATCGATGGTCTGGCCCGCAGTATCGACTGAACCGCCCCGGAAATCCTGGAGACTAAACTGTCAGTCAAAAGGAGATCACAATGTCATCAAATCGTTACTCACCCGAGCTGCGTGAGCGCGCCATCAGAATGGTCCGGGAGTACCGCGGCGAATACAAATCCGAACGGGAGCCCCTTCTCTCCATTGCCCCCAAAATTGGCTGTACCTACGATACCCTGCGGGCTTGGCTGCGCCGGCACGAGCGGGATGCCGGTGCAGGTGATGGCGGTCTGACCACCGCTGAACGCCAGCGCCTGAAAGAGCTGGAGCGGGAGAACCACGAGCTGCGCCGGAGCAACGACATCCTGCGCAAGGCCTCAGCGTATTTTGCGAAGGCGGAGTTCGACCGCCTGTGGAAAAAATAGCACCTCTGGTGGATACACTGCGCGATGAACACGGGGTCGGACCGGAATGCCTCGGACTGGATATCGCCCCGTCGACATATTACCGGCATCAGCAACATCGCACGCATCCGGACAGGCGCAGCCGGCGGGAACAGCGTGTACGGCATTCGCAAGGTCTGGCGCCAGCGGCTCAGGGAAAATATCCGCGTGGCCAGATGTACGGTGGCGCGGCTGATGAAGGCGACGGGCTTTGCCGGGGTGCGCAGGGGCAAAAAGGTCCGGACCACCTTCAGCCGGAAAGACGCCGCCGCAGGTGACCGGGTGAACCGCCAGTTCGTGGCAGAAGTGCCGGACCAGCTGTGGGTGGCAGACTTCACGTACGTGAGCACCTGGCAGGGCTTCGCGTACGTGGCGTTCATCATAGACGTGTTCGCGGGGCGTATCGTGGGCTGGCGGGTGTCGTCATCGATGGAAACCACGTTCGTGCTGGATGCGCTGGAGCAGGCGCTGGGGTCCCGGCGTCCGACGGGCACCGTCCATCATTCAGATAAGGGCTCGCAGTATGTGTCACTGGCGTACACGCAGCGGCTTAAGGACGCAGAGCTGCTGGCATCAACGGGCAGCACGGGTGACTCCTACGACAACGCGATGGCGGAGAGCATCAACGGGCTTTACAAAGCGGAGGTGATACATCGTAAGAGCTGGAAAAACCGTGCTGAAGTGGAGCTTGCCACGCTGACGTGGGTGGACTGGTATAACAATCGCCGTCTGCTGGAAAGGCTGGGTCATATCCCGCCAGCGGAAGCAGAACAGGCATATTACGCTTCCACGGGAAACAAGGTTATGGCAGCCTGAGTTGCCGGACTAAAAACTCTCCCGGAAAACCGGGGCGGTTCAGTTTATCCGTGACCCGCATCGTCAGGAAAAAATGGCAGCGATAAATGCGGCACTGGCACGCAGTTGCGCAGATCATCCGGTCTTTTACGAAGATAAAGTGGATATCCATCTGAACCCCAAAATCGGGGCTGACTGGCAAATGCGTGGTCAACAGAAGCGAGTGATCACACCCGGCCAGAATGAAAAATACTACCTTCCCGGTGCGCTGAACTGCAGCATCGGGCGGGCGAGTTATGTCGGCAGCAGCAGCAAAAGTTCGACATTGTTTATCAGTCTGCTAAAGCACCTGAGGGCGAGCTACCGGCGTGCTAAGACCATCACGCTAATCGTGGATAACTACATCATTCATAAAAGCCATGAAACGCAGCACTGGCTGAAAGCCAACCCGAAGTTCATCGTGATATATCAGCCTGTATATTCGCCGTGGGTAAACCACGTTGAGCGGTTGTGGCTGGCGCTACACGACACGATAACTCGAAGCCATCAGTGCCGCTCGATGTGGCAACTGCTGAAAAAGGTTCATCATTTTATGACAACAGCCAGTCCGTTTCCCGGAGGCAGACATGGTTTGGCAAAAGTGTAGCAGTATTAGGAGCAGCCATTTAGGTTGAGCAGGACCACCGAAATATCAAACGCCGGATAAAGCTGATGCTGGGATTTAAGTCATTTCGCCGGTCGCAGACGATACGGGCCGGTATTGAGTTAATCCACATGATACGCAAAGGGAGGTATCAGCATCCGCAAAGGGATGAGTTGTCATCGGCAGAACAAGTTTATCTGTTGGTTGCCTGAAAAACAGACAGTGCTACTTCTGCCGCCCCTTTGCCATTAATGTGACATAATCCTATTGACGTTTACCTATAAAGAAGGTAAGGGTATTTTATAAAACAGTATGATATATGTCTAATGTGCAAAATACCGCGCCGTGATGATTACTTATGCGACTCATTTCCAGAGCGTTGTGAAAACACAGTAGTCGACATCTATTAAAAGATTAACTTGTCGGAGATGCCGGAAACGAGAAAGAACTACCGGCTTAAAAGATTATGAAAAAGAAAAACCATGCAAACCTGCACCATCTATATCATGAAGTATTACCTGAAAACGTTAAATTGACGCCGATGGTGGAGGTGGACAACGTCCACCATCGTCGTACCACCGATGTTTATGAACATGCACTGAGCATTACCGCGTGGCAGCAGATTTACGATCAGCTTAATCCTGGGAAATTCTACGGTGAATTCACCGAAATACTGCTCGATGATATTCAAGTTTTTCGCGAATATACTGGCCTGGCGCTGCGTCAATCCTGCATGGTGTGGCCTAATTCTTTTTGGTTCGGCATTCCGGCAACTAGTGGCGAAAAGGGGTTTATCGGTTCGCAGGGCATTGGGCGCACGGGAATAGCTACGCGGACCGGAGGCACGGAGTTTGAACTCAGTACACCCGATGATTACACTATTCTTGGTGTGGTTATCTCGGAAGATGTGATTTCCCGCCAGGGCGACTCCCTGCATCATCCGGAAAGAGTGCTGCATATGTTGCGTAACCAGTCGGCACTGGAGGTGAAAGCACAGCACAAAGCGGCGATATGGGGCTTCGTTCAGCATGCGCTGTCGACTTTTAGCGAGAACCCGGAAAACCTCCATCAACCCGCAGTGCGCAAAGTGTTGGGCGATAATTTACTGGTGGCGATTGGGACGATGCTGGAGGATGCGCTGCCGATGGTTACCGCCGATAGCATCAGCTATCAGAGCTATCGGCGACTGCTGTTCAGGGCACGAGAGTATGTGCTTGAGAATATGTCGGAACCTTTAACCATCCTCGACTTATGTAATCAGCTACACGTCAGCCGTCGTACGCTACAAAACGCTTTTCACGCCATTTTAGGGATTGGCCCGAACGCGTGGCTGAAACGTATTCGGCTCAACGCAGTGCGTCGGGAGTTAATTAGCCCGTGGTCGCAGAGCACAACGGTCAAAGATGCCGCCATGCAGTGGGGATTCTGGCATCTGGGGCAGTTTGCCTCCGATTATCAACAACTTTTTTTCGAGAAACCGTCGCTGACGCTATACAACCGGTTGCGGTAGGGGGCTATCGCATTAAGATTTTGTGACACTGTTGCGAAGTTTGATTTTATCTAAAATCACGGAAATGACTCCAATTCATTGGTAATGATTTATCGTCAGACAGTGTCCGATGACTTTGTCATGCAGTTCCACCGATTTTGAGAACTACAGTGAATTCCTGCCCAGTCGGGTCAGATGCTGCCTCAGATTCAGATTATGCCGCTCAATTCTTTGCGTATAACGCTTTGAAGCTTCCCCTTCAGGCGTGATTCATATAGCGGCCAGCCATCCGTCATCCATGCCACCACCGTCATACGTAGGCTCTGTCGCATTAGCGTATCATGTCAGCAAAATGTATCCTGCTGATTTTTCAGGCAGCTAACAGATAAATTTGTTCTGCAGATGACATTCCGTCACCTGCCGGATGCTGATATTGCCCTTTTCTTATCATGTGGAG
>NZ_JACVUU010000044.1:0-8825 GCF_016516145.1 Klebsiella sp. S69
ATCCGGCAGGTGACGGAATGTCACCCGCAGAACAATTTTATCTGTTAGCTGCCTGAAAAATAAGCAGCACACATTTTGCTGACATGCATACGCTAATGCGACAGAGCCGATAAAAATCGATGGTGCGGCCTTTGCTGTCAACAGCACGGTACAGATAAGCCCACCGGCCGTTAACCTTCACTTAGGTTTCATCGAGATGCCAGGAGCAGAACCCTGAAGGGTTACGCCAGTACCAACGCAGCCGTTTTTCCATTTCAGGCGCGTAACGCTGAACCCAGCGGTAAATCGTGGAGTGATCAACGTTGACACCGCGTTCGGCCAGCATCTCCCGCAGTTCACGGAAGACTATATCGCGTTCATGCCAAAACCGGATGTGAGAACAGCCCTGCAAAACCTTGCAGCAGCGTTCACGCATTACAATGAAAATCACCCGCACAGTGCGCTGGGATACCTCTCTCCACGAGAATACCGGCAGCAGCGGGCATCGTTAACTTAAGATACAAAAGCTGTCCGTAGATGGCGGGTCAAGATCAGTAGAGCACCGAAATATCAAACGCCGGATACGGCTGATGCGGTATTCAAATCGTTTCGCAGGGCACAAACGAAACCAGCGGGTATCAGGATAATACACATGATACGCAAAGTGCAACTTCAGCATTCTGCCGGCGACGGATTGTCACCGGTAGGACAATGTTACTTGCTGGCTGCCTAAATTATAGACAATGCATCTTTTTCCGACCTTTCTGTCGATAACGCGGCAGAACCCATTACTTCACGGTCAATCAACACCAATAAACTGGAGTCTTCTCGATATCACCAACTGTAATACATATGCTTTGCTTGTTCGCGAACCGAAGCTTCATCTTCTAACACGCGCGCTGCTACAGTAAAAGAAAAGTCAAAAATGTATCCAAACCCTTTACCGCTAATCAAGTTAGCGTCTTCGACTACGGCTGCATCAACATATTCTCCATCGTCCACTTTCTTCCATAAATCTCCCGAGCATACATAGCGGCGCCCCTTCAGCAAGCCGTTCGCCCCCAGAACTCTCGCAGCTGCTGAGCAAACCGGGCAAATTAGTTTACCCGCATTATCGTGCTCGACAATAAACTTCACTACTTCCTTGCTGGTAGCCAAATTTACGCTTCCTTGAGGGCCGCCGGGTACAACTACCGCGTCATACAGCACTCCGGCTCGTTCCGTTAGTGTGCAGTCCGTTACCATTGATATATCGTGATAGCTCACTACCGTACGTGACTTTGCACAAGATAGCAGCTCAACATCCACATTTAGGCGACGAAGAATATCAATGGCTACGATGGCTTCACCTTCCTCAAAACCAGGAGCAAGTAACACCGCAATTTTTTTCATTTTCTAATCCTAAGAATGTGCTATTAGCAATAAATATTAATAAGATAACGTTTTCAATTGTGACATCTCATGTAACGGAACAAGAAGCATGCAATAATGATTCCAATTGGTTTTGTTGCATAGATAGGATTTTCGGCGATCATCCCCTTAGCTGAATGGATTATCAGGCAATACGCACCCTTTACTGCATACCCGCTTTCGTCATTTTTTTCAGCGCCCGCGACATCGCCTGTGCTCAACCGAAAAGTTGCTTCACTCTGTACGTCTCCGTTTCCGTTATCGACCAACGGTTGTTTTTTCCAGAAAGCAACGGCCAGTTTCAGGGCTGCTTATCCAAAATATGATTTATTCAACAAAGCCAGTCTTTAGTTTAAACTATACTTGAAACCGACTCTGAGCTGATATTCGTTTTTTGTGTCATCACCATCTTTATATTTATCCATATAACCTAACTCAAAGAAAGGATAAAAAGAAGGTGTTGTTCTGAATGTGAATGAAAAATTATGTTGCAGCATATGGTTTTTACCATTGGCATATTTAAATTTATCCTTATGAGTTTTACTATAAAAAGTTGGATTATATTGAACCCAAAAATCCTTAGTGAAAATTTTGGTTAGATAAATATCAGCTCGATGTTCCGAAGAATCATCCCAATCACCTTGAAGCGTTTGTGAGTCATGATTTTGATGGTTATAGCGATAACGTAAAACAGTTCGCAGTGAGGGATCAAAGTGATAACCAATGCCTACATAAGGGTCAACTCGAGAACCAGCAGACTCCCAATGGAAAACAACCCCGGGCTCAAGCCAAAAATTGCTATCACCAAGTGGGAAGGGCTTATTGAACTCCATCTCTTCGTAACTACTTTTCCACTGATCTAAGTTTTTACCTAGATCAGCGTTTGTTTCAAAACTCCAGTACATTCTTGTTAATACACTATTAGTATCCTGCACAACGCCTGTCAGCATTAATCTTTGTAAAAAATGTTCGCTGGCCGTACGATATTGTGTGCGTGGTGCGAAAGAAACTGTTGTAAATGGTTTTTCTTTCGACTGTTCTGGCGTAGTTACATTACTATTAACAGCGCCAATACTACCGTAAGGTACTAATAGTGCGCTGAAAAATATCATCAACCTCATGTCTTTAAGTCGCATTGTATATCTTCCTTATTGAGACAGTATGATTCCGATTGCTATGATTTATATCTGAACACTGACTTTATCAACGAAACGACCTTTCCGGATAAAAAGTAATTACACAGTTAGAGACACATCAATCTGATAAAAGATAACGATTACTATTATGAGAAATCCCCAATCCTGACCTTAATCGACTAATTGCACACTCATGGGGACTCCTTATTATACACGAAAAATTATATATCCACTTTCCCTGCCAAACAGTTTCTTAAAAAATGAAAAGCGTGAAGAGAAAATTGCTTAAAACGTTAACAGCCACCGCCATTATTCACTACTACGCGTTATTGTAAAGCTTGGTTGGAATATAAAGTCACCAATAACTATTCCAGCACGAAGCTGCACGGGTAATCGCCTCCATCAGGAAATAATCACCCCAGGAACAACATTCATTAACACCTATATTTCCTTTAAGATGATAAACAGAGTGTTTTAATAAGCCTTCTCCCTCTTTGTGTTCAAGATTAAGATAACTGTCGAGCATCCGCTCAATCATTCGCAATGCCAGCGTCTCATAACTTTCACGATCGGGATGAATCGCCGGAAGCTGTTTTACCAGCTCTAGTAAGGCACATGCGAGAATCGCGCTGGCAGAACTGTCTCTTTCACTATTGGGATCAGTCAGTGCCAGATCCCAGTAGCAGATCAAGTCTTCTGGTAAACGGTTAATAAAATAGTTTGCCAGTGTCTGGCTTAATTCCAGCAGTTCCTCATCCCCGGTATAGAGGTAGTTCAGCAGAAAGCCATACACACCCCATGCCTGCCCACGCGACCAGCAGGAATCGTCGGAAAATCCCTGATGGGTATTGCCAAATCGTGGCTCTCCAGTATGAACATCCATAAAATAGGTGTGAAACGTAGAACCGTCCTCGCGCACAATATAGCGTTGTGCCTGTTTAATATGACTTTCTGCCGCTTGAGCATAACGTGGATCACCCGTTGTTTCGCTGGCCTGATACAACAACGGCAGATTCATATTGCAGTCAATAATCATCCTCCCCTGCTCTTCTGGGTTATCCAGCTCGCCCCATGCCTGAATAATTCCGCACTTGTCGTGGTATCGCTCCATTAAAACTTCTGCCGCCTGTTGTGCGATATATATCGCTTCTCGGTTATTGGTCAATTTACTGGCAGCCACGCAGGAAAGGCTATACAGAAACCCGAGATCATGGTGGTTAGTGTGGTCGCGCTTTGCGATACGCTCCCCAAAGGAACGAACATGCTGATCGGCTAACGCGTGATATGCAGCATTCCCTGTCCACTCCCATGCCAGCCAGAGTTGCCCGGTCCAGAAACTGGTCGTCCACTCCTGATTATCGATAATAGGATAGATACCATTTATACATGCCGCGCCTGGAAAACGCTGACCGAAAAAAGCGCTGTTGCGATCAATAGCATTTAGAATCACCGGAAACGCCTGACGGATTTTCTGTGCAATTGCAGCACGCTCGCCGCGCTCCAGCACAACAGGGATAATCGTTTCTTTACTGATAGATGTAGACATAATTCTCTCTTTTCATTACTTTAATGAATGGATTATTGCCCGTGGGCAGGAATGGATGCCTTTTTTTTATGCTGATAGCAGGGAGATAGCGTGATGGCGGAGATCCCGGTAAATATCAGTGCAATGACGCCCATAATTAGATAGGTGTGTTCAAAACCGATTCTCTGGTAAGCATAACCGGCTGGCGGTGCCACCACTATAGATCCGACATAAATCATGGCCTGATAACCCAGTAAATACATCGTGGCGTTGACGCGCTTATCGAAGTGTTCGGCGATATATTTGAACACCGAGACCAAAATTAGCGCAATTTCAATTCCATACAGCGGTTTCACCAGACAGATAATCAACGGGTCATCGGTTAAACCGGATATAATCAAACGCAAACTGATCACCAACCCTGTCAGGAGCATTCCCTGCTTAGCGCCGATGCGGTTAATGATGGCGGGTACCAGCATCATACCGAAAAACTCGGCGGCGGACTGCGCGGTACTCATGTAGCCAAACATGGCGTTTCCTTCTTCTTTAGTACTGAAGAAGGTGACGAAATAGCGAGAGAATTGCTGCTCTGCAATAAACATCATCCATGCCACGCCCGCGATATACAGAGAGAAGGTCCAGAATTTTTTATTGCGCAGCAACTGGAGCACATCGCCAATGACAATCTTTTCTTTCGATAAAACGTTATTTTCTTCTTGACCAAAGTGATCGACCTTCAGCGTCAGCAACACGGCAAACATGCACAGTGCGGAAATGGTACTGATAATAAAGTTGATTTTGGGGGAGATATTGTAGAGATAGCCGGAAAACGATGACGCTGTCGCCCAACCCAACGCCGCCCACATACGGATGCGGCCAAACTCCATGTCATACAGACGGCTGAAGCGGTCAACATAGGACTCTTCCGCCGCTACACCTGCATACCAGCCGAGACTGAAAAACAGAGCACCGACGATCATTCCGCTTACAAAATGGGTTTGCAGCAAGGGTAGATAGCACCAGATGTAAAACGGCGCCATCAGAGCCGAAACAATACAGACAAAATAGAGCAGGTGTTTTTTCATGCCCATCTTGTCCATGATGTAACCGTAAACGGGTTTAATAATAACCGCAAAAACGCCGTTAACGGCAAACACCGTGCCGATTTCCACGCCATCCAACCCGGCTTTATCCCCCAGCCAGATAGCATATAGGCCAAAACTAGCCGCCCAAGTAAAGGTAAACAGAAATACAAACAGACTCAGCTTTATGTAAGCCGATCGTGTTGACTGAACAGGGTTCATAATTATTTTCTCCGCATCAGCGTCAATTATTTTATTTCCAGCGTTTTTGAGTTCAGTGTCAGCACCTGATTGGCACGATCGAATGCCATGAACACCGTCGGTGGAAGCGACGGAGACATCGTGGCGTTAACGCTACAGGCCAGCCAGTGAGTTCCTGGCGTGAGCGTCGTGCTAAGACAGGGGATCTCTCCTGGAGAGGCATACAGAATGTTGCTGTTCGGCGGGGTAATGACGACTAACGGCTGGCGCTCAGCCAGCAAATCCTCAATTTGACACACGCCGGTGGAGGTACTGAGAGTCAGCTCGTTTTTTGCCATTCGGGCCGTAGTCAGATGATGCTGATTCACTGCGAATCCGCCTTCCACGCAATCGAGCAAACGTAGGGTTTCAACGCGATGCAGACGGACATGGCCCTGTTCATGCGGGATAAGCCAAGTAGTCACACTGACATCCGGCCAAGGACGCCAGACGCTTCGAATCCACGATTGTGTCATCTCCACAGCATCACATTCACGACGCCCACGCCAGTAACCATCCTGCTCGCTGAATATCAGCATCGAGTCGCAGGAAGCATGGTTCAGACCATACACAGCACGCTCGAGGGTGAAACCAAAGTGGCTGGAATAGGCAAACTTGCAGTATTTAGCGTCGAAATTGACGAAGTTATTGCGATCGAACTGCCCGGACATGAGCATCCAAACATGATGGTTATCATCGGCATGAACAATAAATTGCCCGGCTTCAAATATTGGGTGAATCGTCTCCAGTACGGGCAGCAGCGCGGGTTCCGCCTGCCAGAACGTACTTTCTTGCGGCAGCGCTAGAATCAACAATGCCTTACATGCCCAATACGGCGAACCGGGGCTGTTGTAATCCTCGGTCATCACCAGATTCGGATATGTATATCCAAGAGTGAATAAACCATCCGGGCCTATAAACGGTTGGCTAAGCCACCAGTCAATATGCCGCAAGACCAGTCCTTTAATGACCTGAACGCTAAACACATTCAGTCCGGTATACGCCACCGCACTCCAGAATGCGGCCTGTACGAAGCGATAAGTCAGGCTACGGCCAAAGGGGATCGCATTGCCCTCACAGGTAAAGTAATGGATATAGTCTTTCGCAAACTGACACGCGCGATGGCGATAGCGCTGGCAACGCACGGGGTCTGCATCCTTCATAAAGTGGCTATACAGCAGACTGTAAAAGTGAAAAGCACTGGAGATGTAATAGTCACGCGGCTTACCGGCACCATCGGCGTACCAGCCGTTGCCAAGCCAGAATGGTTCAATGGCATTTAGATGCTTATCAATCACCATCATGTCGTAATGCCGCCCAATACACTTTAACCCCACCTGTACCAGCACAGGAAAGAAGTGCCAATTGTTATCTGGGATCTGAATGTCAGCGCTTTGGCGTAACCAGTGCTCCAGATTGTTTTGCTCGTCGATGGTGAGCGCTGACCAAAGTCCCGTTCCAGGCAGCGCCAGCGCCAGGCCAAACGCAGCCATTTCGACGCATCGCTGATCGTTATCAGACAGATCGCCCCAGTAATCAGGATGTTCAGGATCGCAGCCGTGACGAATACCGTCGATAAATGTCTCACGAAAACCATCGGCTTCGTCACCACTCAGCAAAGGTGCTAACAGCCACAGCAGACGGGAGAAACCTTCCATTCCGGCTATATCAGCTGGATAGTGTGCGGACGTTTTTCCTGCGTCCAGACGCGTGTTTCCTCGGCTCAAACAGGGAATAGCTGACGCCAGCCACTGTTGTGCCAATTCGATGTATTCTTGCCTTTCCCTCATAATGAAACCTCGTTTCACTTCTAAAACATTGGACGCATAATAAGATTTCAGACATATAGACAAATGTGATGGTTGTCGTATTTTCGAACGACGCCGTAGGAAAATAACAATATTCACTCACTTTCAGTGACTAAAATTCGATTATAATAATAAAAGTTTAAGTTTATTCACATCGAGAGCGAGTTTGGAAAAATGCAGAGAACGGAAGACAGCCGCTATCTTGAGAATATCAACCTCAACGATAAGTCGATTTACTTTAACCGCATGAAGAATATGCCGGCCAACTACTACCACTGGCATCAGTGTGTGGAGATCCTATCAATTTCTCAAGGAATTGGCATCGCACTACTGGAACACCAACAGTACACCGTTAAACCGGGGCGGATTTTTATTTTCCCACCTGGAAAGTTACATAAGGTTTTTGTAGAGCAGGACTATCGAAATGTTTATCACCGTACAACGCTGCATTTTAATGCCTCAATTATTGAGCAGTACCTGCGAGATTTTCCGCGTCAGCAAATGTTGCTGCGTCATTTCTGTAGTCGGGGAGAAAAGGCGCGTGTATTTGATGTCGGTGACATGCAGCCAGTGATTGAAACGCTGCTGAGCCGCTTTGAAACTCTGCTAAATAGTAAAATGTTCAGCATCAGCGACAGCGCATTTCTCGTTATGCAGATTATCAGCCTGCTGCCACATCATGAGCAAGCGACAGGGTACAATACATTCTCTGTTAGCATTATCCGTTGGATAGAAACACATTATCATCAGCGCTGCTCGCTGGACGATATCGCTCGCGAGATGGACTGCTCACGTGGACATGTCTCACGCCGATTTCGCGAGGAAACAGGTGGCACGATTCAGGAGTATCTGATGATGCGGCGTATCCGGCAGGGATGTGAATTGCTGTTACACACAAACAGAACAGTGCGTGAGATTGCCGAACAAATTGGTTTCTCCGAGTACGCTTGGTTTATCACCTGCTTTCGCAAAAATATGGGAAAAACACCGTTGCAATATCGAAAAATTTATTCATCCGCGTAGTTTCCACACAAGAAGGCAGCTTGTTCTGCCACATTAAGGCCACGGGTTCTGTCGCATTAACGGAGGCAAGCCAGCAAAATCTGGCGTTGCCGATTATTCAGGTGACCAGTAAATATAACTGTTTCGCAGGTGACATTCCGTCGTCTGCCGTGTACTGATATTGCCCTTTGCGTATCATATGAATTAACTCAATATCGGACAGTATCGTCTGCGCCCTGCGAAACGCATTGAATCCCAGCATCGGGTGTACCCGACGTTTGATATTACGGTGATCCTGCTCAACCAAGTTGTTCAGGTACTTGCTTTGCCTGATGGCAATCATTGCCTCATCAGGTTTGTCGGCGTTCTGTAAGGCCAGCGCTGCGGCATTGGCGCCACTTTTGTAAGTATCCCGCATAATCGAGCCATTCACATTCAGGCGCTGGCGTTCAGCGGTAGTCAGACCGCCATCACCTGCACCGGCATCCCGCTCGTGCTGGCGCAGCCAGGCCCGCAGGGTATCGTAGGTACAGCCAATTTTGGGGGCAATAGAGAGAAGGGTCTCCCGTTTGGATTCGTATTCGCCGCGGTGCTCCCGGACCATTCTGATGGCGCGCTCACGCAGCTCGGGTGAGTAACGATT
>NZ_JACVUU010000045.1:0-8482 GCF_016516145.1 Klebsiella sp. S69
GACGCTCAGGAGTAACTGGCGGATATTCCACATCCAGCGGGCGCGCATGGCATCCTTACGGAAGCTGATTTATTTGGCCCAACTCCACCTAACGGTTCTGGCGGTGCAGGTCCGGGCGGGCAGATTCAGCTTGTTTATAGCTTTTTCCAGAGTGCAAATTTCTGCTTACAGGCTTTTACGCAGCTTGAGGACTATATCAAAGCACACGGTGCAGATGATCCCCTGACATTGCAGATTATTTCCACAAATGTAGGATATATGTGTAATGCGGACCGTAACCTGCTCCTGCATCCAGGAGCGAGTGTTTATGATGCCTATCATATGTCGAACCCGGCCCCCAATAAATATGATTATCGTTCTATGAACATGAAAGAAATGAGCGGTAACGTCACCTCGCCGGTTGTGGCCTTTGCTCATTATTTATGGGGGGATGGCGATGCACGAAGCGTTAATATTGCCAATATCGGACTTAAAATTTCACCCATGAAAATTGCAGAAATCAGCAACATTGTTAATTCCGGAGTAACGGGGACATTCCCGATTACTGCAAAGTTCTCGCACGCGACCGGAGATTATAATCCTGTGACAGGATCTTATCTTGGGAACATTACACTCAAGACTGAAGGAACCCTGACCATCAACAGTAACGGTAACTGGACGTACAATGGCGTTGTGCGTTCATTTGATGATAGATACGATTTCAACGCCAGCACTCACAGGGGCGTCATCGGAGAATCAATGACACGGCTTGGCGAGCTGTTCAACGGTCAACCATACCAGATATTACTTCCGGGTGAAGTTACTGTGAAAGAAAGCGGTAAACGATAAAACTATAAGGCCGGGCTACCGGCCTTTATTCACTCGCATATTCCACATAACCTTCTTCACACTGATACATTCCATAATACTGTCTTTTCCCGTCCGGGCCTTCAGCCAGGAAGGGGACAAGAAGATTTTTTTCTTGCTCGACATCTGTAGTCCGTCTCTGTATTTTTCCCCAGGTGAGAGAAGGTGTTCTGGTTCCGAGGAACTGCGAATCATAATTCCAGTCCTTCACGCTTCGCAGAAAGTCATTTTTAACAAATTCCCGAATCTGTTCATCACTGGTCTGATAACATGCCGGGCCTTTCTGGACATTCCTGACGGGCCAGAAATATACCGCACCCAACACAATGATCCCCGCAAAAATAACAGATTTCGCATTGATAATTTTCATATCGTCATTCCTTTATGTTGTGTCGTTCGTGCAGTTTAGGATCGTAATGTGTGTTCTGCGTGAAGTCTTTGTACTTTTTCCGGTCTTCAACCTCACACCTTGCCGCCGTTCACCCGGATTCGGGTTTACAGGTGGTTTACCGAATTGCCCCCTCACCCGTTCCTTTCAGATTTTCGGATTAACTTTTTTCTGACGCAGATTTTACTAAGTGGCTGTTTTTACACATTTCATGTTCGCCCTCGATGCCGCTGCAGGACGCTGTCCAGCTGCTGACGGCGACGCGATCGCAGCTGGAATCATTCAGTCTTACTGAAGAAGATTGTCACCCGCCGCCGCCTCTGCCTTATGCGCCAGTGCTACAATGGCGCTGCGCGGACAGGTCAGGGAGCCGATTAACCAGGGGTGGTTGTTCCCGCCCTGCCCTTGTCCGGGCAATCGGCTTTTATTCCCTGTAAGGAAGTTTCCCCGAATGACCGATCACCTTTAAGCCGGGTTTTTCTCCGCGACTCTCCCGGCCCCCTCGCCTATCATTACGTTAAAACGATAACGTAACGCCTGAGCGCGGTGATTAAAAAATTGAGCACTCATCTCGCCGAACTGAGCCAGATTTCACACAGCGCGATCAGCCGCATCGCCACCCCCCGGATTGATTTTGCGCTGGCGCTTGCCGTTCGCCAGCTGGCGAACCGTCAGGCCGACAAACCCAAGTACCTGCTGGAGCCTGAAATAACCGTTCTGCTCGCCCAGGGCTTTAGCGATCTGCGTAAACGAATGTTCTTTGATGTGCTGTGGAATACCGGCGCCCGACTGAGTGAAGCGCTGGCTGTCACCCCGGAGAATATTCACACCGGGGAGCGCTGGCCGTCGCGCCCGTTCGTCTCCCTGATGACCCTCAAGCAGCAGGGTAAACCCGGACGGCCACTGAAAGACAGTTACCGCGATGTCCCGCTGTTTGATGAAGGATTTACGCTGCGGCTACGCGATCACTTGGACACGTTCTGGAGTCGCCCGGCGAGCGGGACGATATCATGCTCTCTCATGCTGATTTTCATGCGCTGGAGATGCAGCTGGAACAGAAGGAAACCTGGGAGCAGATGGTGGGAGGAACATGCTTCGGCGGGGCAACCTGGCAGTTGCGTGTGGAGCTGAAGCTTTAAACACTGAAGAGTGAGTGAAAGTAAGGGATGAGTACCAGTGCAGGGAGTCAGACTTTATGGCAATGACAGACAGAACCGGCCATCTGGCCTGGTGTGCACTGGTGGCGCTTGCGCTGGCCAGACAGAACGGCGATGTGCTGTCAGCGGCTCAGGAAAATCTCTTTCTCACCCGATGGCTGGCGACCGCGCTGAAGCAACGGCGTTTTTCGCGTGATGTTGCCCCCGATATCGAGTGGCTTCTGAAACAGGGACGCCAGCTGGGCGTCAGCGCGAAGCTGGCCAGCAAGCTGAATTACCTCTGGCACTCCTGCACCGGTGAGTTGACTGAACAGAACGATCTGTTCCGGCTGACCTGTGCGCTGGAAACAGCTAAAGATATGCACTGGAACTACCGTCTGCTGAGCGATCGGGAATGGTCCGGCCGGAATGCTGTGGCGCTCAGTGCGGGCGTCAATGGCATTTATCTCTCACGGGCCAACCTCGATGCCGCTTTTGACGACAGCGGCCGACAGATAAATCCGCTGACAGCGCGTCTGACGGGGAACGTGGCGGGGGTGATGAAGGTGTTTACTCGCTGTGGCTGGCAGGCAGAGCCTGAGCCTGGTGCCTCCCTGCCCCACCAGTATTCGCTGATAGCCGGACAGGGAGTGCCAGGAAAGGGTGATTAGTGGCGGATCTGCGCCAGATCGTCTTCAGTCAGACCGGTCATTTTCATGACGGTATTACGGTCAATGCCGTTCTGGAGCATGGTTCGTGCAATTTTGAGAGTGGCTTCGCGCTCACCTTTTTCAATGCCGCGTTGTTCACCGAGCTGAATGCCCTTCTCGATGCCCTTCTGTTCAAGCTGTTGTGCGATGGTCATAAGTGCGTCTCCGTGTTGCGGCACACGCTGTGCCAGTTCGCGTACAAAGGCTTCGGCGTCGGATGTTTCGCCTGCCTGCACAATATAGTGTACCAGCGATATCACCTGCGATGAAGACAGGTACCCGGCCAGCAAAATGGGCGCCAGCCGGTCAACCAGTTCTGCCAGGTCCCGCTGATGAATATGCTTTTGTAGTAAAGTTAGTGCGGCCATACTGCGATGGCCAGCGATTTCATCATCCGGAATGACGGTAACGTCTACCAGCGGGAAAGCGCTGCCGTAGAGTTTGCCTGCCAGCACTGGATCGTCAAACTCATCCAGCCACCGGGTGGAGTACGGATACGGGCTGCGTTTACCCGTATAGAACAGCACCGGTATTACCAGTGGCAACTTTTTATGCCCTGCCTCCAGGTGGCGCTGCATGGCGGCCACCGCATAGCGTATCAGGCGGAAAGCCATATGTTTGTCCGGCGTTGACTGGTGTTCCACGAGGACATGTATGTACCCGTCACCTGCGGTGGTTTTCAGGCTGTAGAGAACGTCGCTGAAATACTGGCGGAGGTCATCTTCAACGAACGAGCCTGATTCCAGCTTCAGCGTGCTGAGGTCACAGATGGCCTGCAGCTCAGCGGGTAAATGCAACTTCATAAAATCCCGGGCAATATCCGGTTGCGTCAGAAACTGCCTGAACGTGGCATCGTGAGGAGTGGATGTGCTGTTTTTCTTCTTCATCAGCCCTGGCTCTTAAAAATGACCCGGATATGCTATCACAGGCAGGAGCGGCACATAATGGCCTGGCGGATGATGATGTCTTTCTTTCCTGTAAGGCCGCTCAGTCAGTCTTCTCACATATCAATCATTCAGAATGCCGGACAATTCACGTTTGCGAACAGAGCGATCATAATCTTCGGCTTTCACGAAAATCCTTATATTCGAACAAATTAACTCATTCATTCCATCTTTACTGTCCGTTTTTACACATAATCCAGCCCAGAGAGGACCATTTGCAATGGCGGGATCTGTTGTGTCCGAAACTGTGTCGTAGAGTCGCGTACGGGGTCTGAGGTCCAATGGAACGAAAACGTACGCTAGAGAAGCAACTGTCTGATATATAAAAACATAATGGACATGTGAAAACGCCCTGAAAATGGCGTCTTTTAATCGAATAATGGCACTTATCGGACAGAACAGTCCACCGATCGATTTTTCAGACGATTATTTTTCTCTTACCGTACGTTTTCGTACGGTTGGCCCTCAAACCCCACCTTCGACAAAGACCTTCAGCCCGGTGGAGTCAATCACCAGATGCGCGATTTCACCCCGGGTGGGCGCTTTAAAACTGACATTAACCGACTTTGCCCGTTTGCTGACGCTGCTGTAGTCCGGGCAGCGCAGTGGGACACCCATCAGGGAAAAAATGGAATCAATAAAACCCTGTACGGCTCGCAGGGTCCGCCGGAATACGCGTTTAATCACCAGAACGGTGGTGATGGCAAGGTCTGAATAGCGCTGAGGCCGTCCACGTGATGCGGGTGTTGCTGGCTCATACCAGGACTGAATCGCTTCATCATCCAGCCAGAAAGTGATGGAGCCACGATTAATCAGGGCCTTGTTGTAGTTGCACCAGTTGGTGATTTTGAACTTCTGCTTTGCCACGGAACTGCCTGCATTATCAGGATTATGCGTGATCTGATCCTTCAACTCATCAAAAGTTCGATTTATTCAACAAAGCCATCCACCTGTACCGGCCGCCCAGTGCAGGGCTTCACGATCGCAGCAGTCCAGCGCGAACGGTACACGCAGTTTTTCGCCAGGGTTCAGGTTGCTGTTTAAATAATCAGTTAAACCGCCGGAAGGGCGGTTTAACTGATTATTTAAACTCTAGCTTTCAACAGCTTTGCCTTCATAAAAATGATCAGCCATGGAAAGGATCCGGGGGTTATGAGTGGTAATAATTACGGTAGGGCAACGTTTCCGGATATATGTAATAATCTTAATCGCCAGCTCTTCGCTGATGGAAGCGGTAGGTTCATCCAGAACAATGATCTTTTTTTTTCTTGCCAGGGCCCGGGCAATACATATTCTTTGAATTTCACCACCGCTCAGCCCTCCCCCTTGCTGACTTATATATCGCTCCAGAAAAATAGTTAATGTTTCATCATCATTGTACGGTATTAATTCCAGTGATGTGAGCAGTTCGCCCCACTCACCTCTGGAAAGAATATTATCAGTGCCATATAAAATATTTTCTCTGACCGTTCCTGGTACCAAAACCGGTTTTTGAGGAACAACTGAAATATGTCCCAGAACAGCTGCGCTTATCCCGGTATCTATCCGGCAACCCCGGAAGTAGACATCTCCTTCAGATGGAGCCTCCAGCCCCAGAAGGTATCCGAGCATTGTCGATTTTCCGAACCCGGAAGGGGCTGAAAGGGCAAACATTTCGCCTTCTTTTATTGTAAAATTAATGCGATTAAACAGGATTCGGTGATCAACTAATGCCCCCAGGTTACGGACTTCAAAAATATATCCGGCCTCACTTTCAGACGGGATATTGGTGATGCTGATACCTTCAGGTCGTTCACTGGTATATTCCAGTATTTTTTTTAAAAAGACAACCTGACGTTGTATATCAATACAGGCACCCGCGATTGTTCGTAACTGGAAAGTCAGCATGCTGATATAACCTACAATCATGATGAAATCACCTGTTCCGATATGGGATGAATTCCTGAAGAAAACCAATACAAGTACCGATATGGCCAGTAACGCCCCCACAACTGCTGCCTGAAGAGACAGCAAATAACCCATTTTTTTATTTGTTTTTCTGATGGTTTCTACATAATGCCCGAGCGTTTTGGTGCGGGTGGTTGTTTCTCTTTCATGCGCCGTGTTGACACGAATGTCTAACGGCATTGAAAGCCTTCCTACAGTATAAGCATAAACACTGTTATGGGCATTCATTATATCAGAGTGAATATTCTGGCTGCGTAATGCAATACTGAACGCCAGGAAAATCATTCCGATAACGGATAAACAAAACACCATCGAATACATAAACCCAAGAGACTGATAAAGGAAAAAAATACTTACTGAAATTTCAACAAAAACAGGAACAAGAGTCCAGAACACCGATACCGTTAATGCGCTGAAGGATCTTGAACCACGGTCTATGTTTGCAGCCAGAATTGCTGGTTCAAAATCTTTTTGCTTTTTGAAACTTACGGACAGCAACATTTCCATTGCCTTGCTGACAAGCGCAGCATCAGAACGGGCAAGGACCCCTGCAGAGAATATACCTTTAATATTTTTCAGAACCTCGGTAACTGTCCAGCAGACAGCATAAGTCATAGTGACAAGGAAAAAAGCTGACAGAAAACCATCTGAAACGATATATGCCTCTGCGGTTTTTTTGAGTAAAAAAGGAAGCAGCGCACTTAATACAGATGTCAGAATAAACAGGAATGATACACCTGTAAAAGACAAGGCAAATGATGGGTATGATTTTAATATTAACTGATATGCAGATGAATATGCATCTGTCCCCGTTTTCAGTTCAGTAAAAAGATTATTTATTTTCATCATATCACACTAATTATTGGCGTTAGTTTTGTTTTCAGATTTTCATCGTCAGAAATCACTTTATTATTGATTTCCAGCCATGCATGAGAAAGAAAATCATACCTCTGAATCCCAATGAATAATTGAGATTTGATGTCTCTGGCTATAAGCATATCAAACAATGAAAGTGAAAACTCAAGGCATTTCACCTTCCCCGGCAGAAACGGAGCGGAATACTTAATGCTCTGACCCAAAGTTTCTGCTTTATCTGCCTGTTTATTATAATCAAAGTCATGGTTACTGATTGAATTCAGTCTGTTGCGGCAATGCTGAAGACATCCATGAAGACCATACCGGTGTAGGCGCTTTCTCACTGTAATTATTCTGGCAATGGCTTCCGGTAAATAAAGTGATATTATGAGCAAAGACGGTTCGATAATATTACTACCCCAGGAATAAAGACCAACCCCTTCAGGTGAAACTGAACTGTCAGATAATGACATTCCGGGGTGATGCCAGATAATTCCCGCCCTGTTTAATTTCCTGCCCAGTGAGTTTTCTTCACCGGTTTTCATATGTTTTTCCAGAAGCCGGGACTGTTCCTCAGAAAGAAGAATGTAACGGTCTGAAATTTCATCCAGAATAGTCACTTCATTATTAATATGAACATGGTGGACATGAGGTTTAAAATAATATCTCATTTAGCATACCCTTCAAATATAATTTCCGCCGCTATTATCCTGATGATAATTGAATTGAGTCCTCCTACCCCTCTGGATGCGGTTTCAATTGCACTTTCAATTTTTGGTGTGTTAATTATATTGTGGCTGGCGAATTGTCCTTTTCTCAGTAAATCCGCAACCCTCTTTTTATTTATTTTTAATGCTGTCTGGTACGCCCCGGTAATATACCCCTTATCTCTGCGGGTAAATATAAAATTAAATCTTTCCTGAATTGAGCTTCTGTATTGTAACCTCTTATGTATACTGTTGAATGAATCTTCAACTTTTAGATTCAGTCCATAATGAATCATTTCAGCGTTTGTAAAAGGGAAAGCATCGTAGGCGGATGTTTGAAGAGTCATTGCGGTACTGTTATCAAGAATGGCATCTGAAAGCACAGATTTTCTGTCATCAGGACTTATTTTCTTCACTGGTTTAATATGTGAGAGCGCCGCCGGATGGAAAAAACGCTGTGCTTCTTTCAATACAGCGGCTGTTTCTCCCGTCTGCATGTACAAAATCTCTTTTATGCTGCACCCGTAAAGCCTGGACATTTTCAGGAGCGTCGTGACAGCTTTAAGCGGACGAGCACGCAGAAACAGTTCTTTTGGTAGCGAAGGCGGTATCCTCTCACAGAACACGTGATCGCCACCATGACCGTCAAAAATCACAAAATCACCATCACAGTTTTTTTGAATGAGATTTATTTCTTTCTCATACATTTTGTGATTTATCACCCGCATATTCAACACCGGAGCAACGGGACTGTCCAGCTTGTGAAATAAAAGATGAGGTTCGTATTCGACTATAATTAGCCGGACCCCATATTTTTCACACAGTTCTCGTGACCACTCCGACCGCGCACAGCAGCTTCTGTATCGTTTTTAGCGGGTTTGATTGGGCTTAGCAGGGTGGGGGATTATTACGGCTGAAGCCGTAATGCTTTTTTCGTCCTCGCTTCGCT
>NZ_JACVUU010000046.1:0-8122 GCF_016516145.1 Klebsiella sp. S69
TAACATAGCAAAAAAACAGTATGTTATCTGACGACTTCTTAATGCGACAGAGCCCCTTCAGGTTATTGTTTCTGACGAAAGTTAACGACCACATCCCATGCTGTTTGCTGTAGTGCGCGGGCTGTTTTTTCGTTCATAGCACTATCTACAGGAAGAGCCCCACCTACCGGTGACTTATTGTAGAGCGTGGCAAACAAAACACAGGCTGTCAGGTAAGTTCCTGCCAGCGAGGGATGGTTACCATCGCTGTGGTATAAGTTAATTTCCGGATTACGCTGAAGTGACTTTGCAAATGCAAGGCCGACAGGAGCAATATAGCCATTCGTTTGGTGGGCAATGTCAAGATAGGCTTTTTCCAGCTTTTCGGTCTGCTCCGGTTTATTTTTACTTGCCCACGTCATAAACCAGACGACCTTTTCATCCGCTTTATGCGCAATATCTGCCATTTTTATCGCCGATTGCGTAAAATACTCGCGGGTTGTGGCTTTTTTGGAAATAGCCTCGGTTGAGTTTCCCTGAAATACGACCACATCCCATTTCTGAAGCGTATTTTGAAACTCCAAGTTTGGGATATGCCATCCTAAGTGTCCTGTTGAGATGGTAATTCCACGATATGAGTAACCTTCGGCATTTTTTTCGGGTAATAGTGAGCGTGCGAGATCGCGCAGACGGGTATTTACGTTGTTGTTGTAATGGGTATAGGAGTTCCCATATAGTGCAACGGTTTTATTCGCACCACTCATTACTTCCTGAGGGGAAGTGGCTCTAGTAGTGTCAGCATGTGCAATCGTTGTCAGACACAGGTAACCAGTCAGAAAATAAAGTGTTTTTTTCATGTTTTGTATCCTCAAAAGTCGTAACGAAGCCCAGCAATGATCGCATCGTCATGGGTTTTCTTGTTTTGATTGGCGAGCTCTTTGACATAAGTCAGAGATAACCAAGTATCTTTCGCCAGTGTTAATTGCGTTTCAGCACGCCATCCTCTACGCTCAGCAATGTTCTTGTCGTCCTCATTAAGCGTGCTGTATCCTCCTAAAAATCTCAGTTTTTGATAATTCCATGAAACTAAGGAATCGAAACTTGTATAGTCATTATCTGATTTATTATCCCTTTCAATAGTGACTTTACCCACCGTTGTTGCGAGAGAAATATCGCCATAATCAAGCTGAAGTCCGCCTAAAAATTGCTTATGCTTTTTCCTGCCATCCGTCGTTTTAACGCCGTCTTTACGGTTATACTCGCTGGCGGCAATAGCTGGAGTTATTTTCAGGCCGGTTATGCTATAAGTTTTTCTGTAGCTGGCCATCATCCCATAACCCAGAGCGTCGTTATCGCTGTTACCGTTCCCCATCACGTATGCCAGCTGTATCTGGTGTCCATCAAATTCGCCATTCCACTGAAAGGTACCGTCCTGACGGTTAAACTGGTAAGAGTCATCTATTGTGGTGATACCATAGCTGTAAATATTTGGCGTAAAGTTTTTATAGCGATCGGTCATTCTCATGACCTGATAAAGTGGGTTTTTTGTACGCCCGCCGATTAATTCGCCATAATAGGCATGGGTAAGGCCCACGTAGGCATAACGAACGTCAAGGTCTTTATCTCCAGTTTTGTTATCGTCTTTCTCTGTCCTGACCTGCCATTCTACACGACCAACAATTTTTGTATCATCGATTAGGTCTAACTGACGGGTTAAATATAGTCCGAGGCGACCTCTGAGTTGGCTGCGAGAATCATTTTCCGCAAATGAGGCATCGCCATGTGCTAGCTGCCATTCTAAACGCCCATATATATCAAGAGTATTTTTTTTATCTTTATAAACATTCATCGCAGAGGCAGTGTAACTGACAGTCA
Organism: Klebsiella sp. S69; assembly: GCF_016516145.1. Classification (NCBI taxonomy): domain Bacteria; kingdom Pseudomonadati; phylum Pseudomonadota; class Gammaproteobacteria; order Enterobacterales; family Enterobacteriaceae; genus Klebsiella; species Klebsiella sp. S69. The sequence goes on from NZ_JACVUU010000046.1 coordinate 1,855, forward strand.
TTAAGATGATGACTATTGTTGCTTTTGTTTTAATATCCATAAAATCCTCGATCCAGAGAAAGCGTATTGATAACAGAGGTGGTGGTAATGATTTAATTTTCGTTTTTTTGCTTGTGATACTTTTAAGCTTAAAAAGTTTATGGATAAATGGGAAAAATATTTTCTCATGATAAATTGTGATCTTAAACACAAGTTAATTCGATAGTTGCGTTTTTACTTCATTTTATAGATAGTGCATGAACTAAAATTTTCAATTGACGATCCTGTGTTTTACTCTAATAACAAAATTTGTTAAGTTGCTCACATTTTTACTCTGTTGCTGCATAGGCTTTACGGGAAATGGATTTTCCCATTTTGTCAGCGAACTATTTGACGCACAATTAATGTCACTTAAGAAAGAATATAAAATGACGCTATTTGCTATTGAGTCATTATCGATCGTAACCACTATAGGAGTTTATGATGCGAGGTAGTCAAAGTTCGGTGTTCGATTCAGAACTCTATTCTTCCCTTTTTACACAAGCGGAAATGAAGGTTATCTGGTCGGATGAAAATCTGATTAGCTGTTGGTTAAAGTTTGAATCAACAGTCGCCCTGGTGCAGGCTCAACTGGGCGTTATTCCACAGCAGGCGGCGGATGATATTGCTGAGACCTGCCGGACTATTTCACTTGACTGGGACCGACTGGCACAAGAAACACGAATCGTTGGTATGCCAATAAAGCCGCTTATCGACCAAATTGCCAATACTGGTTCATCTATGGTAAAAAAATATCTCCACTGGGGATGTACGACGCAGGACCTTCTGGATACGGCTCTGGCGATGCGTCTTAACCAGACGCTGACGTTACTCCGGGAACAGATTATTAGTCTTGGAAATGTACTGAAAATAATGTCTGTCGAACATAAAAGTAGTGTAATGGTTGCCCGAACGAATTCTATCGACGCATCAGCGACTACTTGGGGACTACAGGCCAGTGGTTATCTTGGGGAACTGACGCGACACTTGCAGCGTCTTGACAGTCTGTTCACTACGGCGACGACAGGTTTATTTGGTGGTGCAGTGGGAAATCTGGCATCGGTTGGCGCACAAGGACTGGCTATCCGCAATAATTTGATGCGCGAACTGGGTTTATCCTGCCCCTCAGGGATCATGAATGCCAGCCAGGATAATGTGGTTGAAGTTGTACAGTTTTTCGCGCTTGTCCATGGAACTCTGTGCCGAATTGCGAACGATGTAGAGACGTTGGGCCGCACACCTATTGCCGAGCTACGTGAAGGAGAAGGAGGTGGTGGTTCCAGCGCGATGCCGCATAAAACCAATCCACGAGCAAGCAATATGATTCAGACCCTGTCCCGGATGGGTTGGATGTATGCTTCAGGTGCACCAAATCTTCTGGATCAGCATGATGTTCGAGCTGCTTCGGTTCGAGTACTGAACTGGACTTTGGTGCCGGAAGCTGCTCTTTGTCTCGCCACCAGCCTGGAGCGCGGTGAGCGCCTGATTCGTCATTTGGAAGTGGACACTGAAAAAATGCGTAACAACTTTGCGGCTTCACATCACTTTATTATGTCTGAATCAGTATCAATGAAGCTGGCAGAAAAAATTGGGCGTAGCGAGGGATATGATTTGTTGAAAAAACTGCTAAAAGAGGTGGATGGATCGCAGGATCTGTATGAATGTGTGATGGGTTGTCAGGAAATTAGAAGTTTATTATCTGAAGAGGAAATCCTCCGGGCATGTGAACCAAAAGCCTGGCTTGGTAGCAACGATGCTTTAATTGATGAGGTAATTAATGCATTTGACAGCCAGTTATCCAGCTCTATTGTCGGGCGATGCTAACACTATTTTTGTTCGTCCGGTAGCTAATCAGGTGCCGGATGAGAACGTATCAAAGAAGACGAAAAGTTCTTCCAGTTGTTCAAAATTACCTTCACTTTCACCTTTTTCATAGGCAAGATGTAGTGTTAACTCTATAAATGAAAATCCAATAATACGGCTTTTAAACACGGAGTGCGTATCACTGGGTAAAACAAACTGTAGGTTACAGAATTTCCCATAGGGGTTGGATTCTGAGTTTGTTATCAGTACTACAGTAGCTTTTTTATTACGAAATAACTCGGCTATGCGTAATGCCATATTATTGAATCGGTAATATGAGAAAACAATTAATACATCTTCACCAGACAAGTTGAGTAGTGATTTGGGTAATTCGCCAGCATCGAGCGATAGCAATATCACATTGTCACGGAAATATTTTACGAGCGTAACGAAATGCGTTGCCATTGCATGTGATGATGAGGGGCCAACAACAAAAATTTTACGATTGTCATCGAGAATGATGTTGATTAATTCATTAAGGCTTTTTATATCAATATTGTCTTTGAACCGTTCAAAAAGTGTGGTTACATTTTCATTAAACGCTGCTACCACCTGTTCAGTGGCTAAGTTGTCTCTAATTTGAGTACGTGTAGCCAACTCATACGGTGAAATCATTTTTTGCGCCGCCAGGGACTCTTCGACTACGTGACGGAATGCTGCATATCCGGTGAAACCTATTTTGTTCAAAAAACGACCAATGGTGGCTTTGCTGACCAATGCGTTTTGAGCAATATCGACAATACCATGATAGGGGATCTCATTAAAATGCTCACGTATATAATGATCTAAACGTTGTTCTGATTCTGTTAAGGCGGATAAATGTGCTGTATTAGATTTATATTTTTCCAGCGTTAATGGAGATTTAATGGACATGTTATGAACTCGTGACTGATTAATTCTAGTATTCAATATCTCATACTCTTAGTGATAAGTCGTAATGCTATCATGCAATGATAGTGAGGAGTTTGAATTATGGGATCGTGCGCACAATTTGTTGTGGGAAAAGCATTTTCTCATTTTTTGTCTGTGATGTGGAATTTATTCTATTGTCATCCAAAACACAGTTCACAATCGAAAACGAAGAATTTTCTGTATCTTACCTCGCTTCATAAAAGGACATCATAGATGATTGCATTTATAATCGCTATTGTGATTACCATTATTGCTGCATGGTTAATCATCAAGAACGTTCAGCCCCAGACAGCCCTTTTGCTGGCCGGGCTACTACTTTTGACTATCACCGCGATATTTTATCCTGAAAAGAGCATTCTTTATGAAAATGCCAAATCGACAGGATCCATCTGGCTCGATATCTTTGCTTTTGCCAAAGCATCTCTCGCCACACAAGTGGCTGGGATAGGTCTTATCATCATGTCGGCGGGTGGTTTTGCCAGTTACATGGATCACATTAAGGCATCGAATGCGATGGTTAATGTTTGCATCCGTCCCCTGCAGATAATTAAAGCACCCTATGTGATTCTTGCGCTTGGATATATTTGTGCTCAGTTGCTGCATGTGGCGATTTCCAGCGCAGCCGGGCTGGCAATGCTTCTGCTGGTGACGTTTTTCCCTGTTCTTGTGCGCCTTGGGGTAAGTAAAGCCGCGGCGGCGGCAATGATCGGTCTCTGCGCATTTATGGATTTGGGACCAGCGGTGGGGACTGCCAATCTGGCCGCCAAGCATGCGGGGATGGAAGCCGCGGTCTATTTTGCACACTATCAGATGCCTGTTGCGATTGCCGTGATGCTGACGGTTTCCGTTCTGATTTACTTCACCGCAAAGTATTACGATAAAAAAGAAGGACATTCTGTTACCGGTCAATCCGCCGAACTCACCGCGTCCGAAGATGACGGACGTCGGGCTCCGACTTTTTACGCCATCCTGCCAGTGTTCCCTGTCATACTGGTATTGGTATTCAGTCCGCTTGTCATTACCTCAATTAAGGTGGATGTCGTTACTGCTATGATCGTCGGCACACTTCTGGCTTTTGTCTGCGAACTGGCAGTGACCCGAGATTTTCGCTCAAGTTGTAAGGGAGTACAGAGCTTTTTTAAAGGAATGGGTAGCATGTTTACCAGTATTGTTTCGCTGCTGGTTTGCGCCGATATTTATGCCCAGGGAATGCAAAAAATTGGTGCAATAGACTATTTATTGAATGCTGTACAAAACGCAGGATTTGGTTTTGCCAGTATGACGCTGGTTATGGCCGCGCTGGTTGGGGTAACTGCCGTACTCACAGGTTCGGGTGTTGCGGCTTTCTTCTCCTTCTCAGGTATGGCCCCCTCCATAGCAGCGAAGTTCGGTGAAAGTGCTGTAAAAATGATCCTTCCGATGCAAATGATGGCTGGCATGGGCCGCTCTATTTCGCCTGTTGCCGGGATTATTATTGCCGTCAGTAAGACAGGAGAATGTTCACCCTTTGCCATTGTACGACGGACTCTGATTCCCGCAGTAGGCGGCATTATCGCCATGTTGGTTACCAACTATGTCATGTTCTGAATAAAGGTATAGGTACAGAAGTATTTTACTCACAGGAACGTTGTTATGTTGAATGAAGCAAGAGAAGAGCCACTTTATATTCCGTATGCAGGCTCGCTATTATTGGAGGCTCCTTTGTTGAATAAAGGGAGCGGTTTTACTAAAGCAGAACGAGATGCTTTTAATCTCCATGGTTTGATACCTTCATCGGTCGAAACTATTGAAGAGCAATCTCAGCGTGCTTGGCAGCAGTTTCTGGACATAAAATCGGATATTGCCCGCCATATCTACTTGCGTAATATCCAAGATATTAACGAGACGTTGTTCTATTATTTTGTTGAGCATTACTTACCCGAAATGATGCCCATTATCTATACGCCGGTGGTAGGGCTGGCCTGTGAACATTTTTCTGAGATGTATCGCCGTGCGCGAGGACTTTTTATTTCGTGGGAAGACCGTTTTAACATCGATGATGTTTTGCATAATGCATCCCGGCAGAATATCCAGGTTATTGTTGTGACTGATGGTGAACGTATTTTAGGGTTGGGCGATCAGGGTATAGGTGGTATGGGGATCCCGATCGGCAAATTATCATTATATACGGTATGTGGTGGGATCAGCCCGGAATGTACGTTGCCCATTTTTCTTGATGTGGGAACCAACAACTCTCGTTTGTTAAACGATCCACTTTACATGGGATGGCGTCATCCGCGTATCACCGGCGAGGAGTATTTTGAATTTATTGATCTCTTCATCCGTGCCGTGAAACGTCGCTGGCCTGATGTTTTACTGCAGTTTGAGGATTTTGCCCAGCAGTCAGCGATGCCGCTACTTGAGCGGTATCGTGATGAGCTGTGCTGTTTTAACGATGATATCCAGGGTACTGCTGCGGTAACACTTGGCGCGCTAATGGCCGCAAGTATTGCGACCGGGAGACGCATCAGTGAACAAACGGTGGTGTTTCTTGGGGCTGGGTCAGCTGGATGCGGTATTGCTGAACAGATTATTACACGTATGGTTGCTGAGGGGCTAAGTGACTCGGAAGCTCGCGGACGCATCTATATGGTCGATCGCTTTGGACTGCTAACGGATAACATGACTGACCTTCTTCCTTTTCAGAAGCAGTTATGCCAGCCACACATAGGTCTGAAAGACTGGCAGTGTGAACATGATGTTTGTGGCTTGCTGGATGTTATTCGATGTGCTCATCCGACAGTTTTGATTGGCGTAAGTGGTCAACCGGGTTTATTTAGTGAGGCAGCGATAACCGAAATGTATCGGCATTGCCAGCATCCGATTATTATGCCGCTATCTAATCCAGACTCATGTATTGAGGCTCGTCCTGAAGATATTTTGTCATGGACTGAAGGTAAGGCTATTATCGCTACAGGTAGCCCATTTAATCCTGTTCTGTGGCAGGGGGAATATTATCCGATTGCACAATGCAATAATGTATATATTTTCCCTGGTGTAGGGCTTGGTGTTTTGATATGCAATGCACGGCGAGTGACTGAAGGGATGTTAATGGCGGCAAGTAATACGCTAGCGGAATATTCACCCCTTGTTGCTCACGGTTCTGGGCCCCTGCTACCTGATATTTCTGATATCCAGATGGTAACAAAAAATATCGCAATTAGAGTAGCGCAGGCAGCCCAGAGAGATGGGGTCGCCTCAGAACTGTCAGAGGAGTTACTGTGGGAGAAAGTTGAGATTAATTTCTGGCACCCCGAGTACCGGCAGTACCGGCGCACTTCATTTTGACTGTTCAAAATGCCGACTTCGGTTGGCGTTTTGTTCCTTAGAAGTCATTCTTGTAAACCAAAGAATTAATTTTTCATCGGTACGGTAATATTGTGGTTCTGTCGCATTAAGAAGTCGTCAGATAACATACTGTTTTTTTGCTATGTTA
>NZ_JACVUU010000047.1:0-8106 GCF_016516145.1 Klebsiella sp. S69
CTGGCCAGACAGGATAGTGGCGTTCTCTCGCCGGCACAGGAAAATCTCTTTCTCACCCGATGGCTGGCCACCGCGCTTAAGCAACGACGATTTTCGCGCGATGTCACCCGGGACATTGAGTGGTTACTGAAACAGGGGCGTCAGCTGGGCGTGAGAGCAAAGCTGGTCAGCAAACTGGACTATGTCTGGCGCTCCTGTACCGGCGAGCTGACTGAGCAGAACGACATGTTCCGGCTGACGTATGCGCTGGAAACCGCGAAAGACATGGGCTGGCATTACCGGGTACTGAGCGACAGAGAGTGGTCCGGACGATATGCTGTGGCCCTTAATCCAGGCATGAACGGCGCCTATCTCTTACGGACAAACCTCGATACCGCTTTTGACGACAATGGCCAACAGATAAATCCCCTGACTGCGCGTCTGACAGGGAACACTGCGGCGATTATGACGCTGTTTAATCGTTGTGGCTGGCAGGCAGAGCCTGAATCCGATGCATCCCTGCCCCACCAGTTTTCGTTGATGGCCGGACAGGAAGTGTCAGAAAAGGGGGATTAGCGGTCGGTTTTGTACATACCATTGAGGCATATCCAAATCCCTGTGTGACAGGCTGATGACCGCCAGCTAAGTGGCAAAGCGGACATTAGCACTTTTGACAGCAGCGAATGTGTCTCGCTAAAATTACAAAAATAATTAAAAGTTATTCACTTCCAGAGCTTTTACGAATGCTGGTCGGCTCATAGCTCTAACTATGTAGCTGTCAGTTTCCGTGTCAATTTCTAATCCACATAATTTTGCCCAAAACAAGGAGTGAGATAGAAAAATGTCTGCCAGAGTAAAATTGTTACCCGCGATCCAGGTATGAGTCGGGTTAAAGCGAATCTGGGAGATAACTTTGCCCGCTTCGTTTCTGAGGTACTTTGTTAATTCTGTGGACCGCTGATCCTCTGGTGTAAAGGTGATGTGTTTCAGTAGGCTCCAAACTGGTGCTTCTAAATCGGTGAGGCTAAAACTCAACCACGAGTTAACGAAGGCTTTTTCTTTTGGGGTTGCGGGATAAAGAGTGGTGTTTTGATGTTTTTCGCACAGGTAAATACATATGGCCAAAGTTTCTGTGATGGATATATCCCCGTCAGTCAAAAAAGGAACTTTTCCAAAAGGATGCGGTGATTTCGCTTCAGAAGTTGGACTAAATAGATCAACTTTAATAGTCTCGTAAGTTGCTCCAATTTCTTCAAGTGCCCAAATCACTCTCAGTGATCTGCTTCTAGGGTAGGTATAGACCTTCAAATCAATACTCCTTTGTACAGTCTAGGGGGGGAGGGGCTCTGTCGCATTAAGATGTCGTCAGATAACATACTGTTTTTTTGCTATGTTACCTGACTATGCAGCTGATCCGAAAAGCCTTCAAAAGTCTGCACTATCCTGTTGATATTATTGCTCAGTGTGTTCGCTGGTATCTGGCTTACTCACTCAGCCTGCGTAATCTGGAGGAAATGATGGCTGAGCGCGACATTGTCGTTGATCATTCCACACTTCACCGCTGGGTTATACGGCTGGTACCTCTGCTGGATAAGGCCTTTCGCCGACATAAGCGCGCCGTGGGGTGCCGCTGGCGAATGGATGAAACCTACATTAAAGTCAAAGGTCAGTGGAAATATCTGTACCGGGCAGTGGATACCGACGGCCAGACCATCGACTTTTTGCTGACGGCTAAACGGGATACCGCAGCGGCCCTGCGCTTCTTCTGCAAAGCCATTCGCCGGCATGGCGAACCTGAAGTAGTGACCATCGATAAAAGTGGTGCCAGTACTGCGGCACTGGCCACAGTCAACGCCAACAAATCAGAAGAAGAAGTCATCACCATCAGGCAAAACAAATATCTGAATAACCTGATTGAGCAGGGTCACCGTAATATCAAACGACGGATACGTCTGATGCCGGGATTCAAATCGTTTCGCCGGGCGCAGACGATACTGGCCGGGATTGAACTGCTCCACATGATAAGAAAAGGGCAATATCAGCATCCGGCAGGTGACGGAATGCCACCCGCCGAACAATTCTACGTGCTGGCTACCTGAATAACCGTCAACGCAACTTTTGCCAACTTTATGTCACTAACGCGACAGAACCATTTTTTCCGATCTCCAAACTGATCCCAACATCGTCATTTTTCAGGCATTGGTCCCCTTTCTAAATAAGTGCTGAGAGTTACATAGCAATATGTAGATCTCACTCCACTGATCTCCTGTATGCGTGAAAGCAGCTTCTCCAATCCTTTGGAGTCAGCACAACGAACTTTAAGGATCAAGCTTGTATCACCTGCCGCGGTATGTATCTCCTCTACGTCAGCTAATTCTTGCAAGGCTAAAATGGGCTCTGTCATAGGCAATCCTCCCGTCTTCACATGAATGAAGGCCAGTAATGGGCAACCAATTTTTCCACCATCTAGCTTAGCAACAGTAGAGAGAATTACCCCTTTAAGACGCATACGTTTGATTCGTTCGTGTATTGCAGGTGGAGACAGATGCACAAGTTCAGATAAATCTGAGTAGGAGCGGTCTGCCTGTATCGCCAACAGTCTTAATATTTTTCGGTCAACATCATCTAATACGAGAGGACTATTAGCATTCTTCCGAATGGCTTTCATTTTTTCACCATTTTAAGAAATAACCAAGAAAAATAACAAACTTACATGCTATTTTAAGAATATGAAAACATTTATTGGAAGAAAACACCAAAGAATATTCGGTTCTCTGTTGGTGCCTGTGCTTCTTGCTGCAGTCTCACTCATTGGAGCAAATTCATTTGTCCTGAGTCCAATCCTGTCAGACGTAGCTCATGACTTGGGAACCGAGCCGTATCATATAGCATGGGCCATATCTGTATTTGGTGCGCTAACAGCTCTTTCCTCATTGATACTGGCGAAATTGGTGGATCGCATTTCAATAGGCTTGTTAATGGGGGCTGCCGCTCTTTTGTTGGCAGCAGCAAGTGTGCTGAGTGGTTTATCGCACAGTTGGTGGTGGTTATGTTCCTCTCAAGCATTATCAGGAATTTCAACAGGGATTTTACTTCCAGGGGCCTATGCGACTGCTTCTAAAACGGCTCCAGAAGGACGTCAAGCATCTCGCATGGCAATGGTAATGACAGGGTGGGCATTATCGCTTGTACTCATAGTGCCGTTGGCAGCTTTTATAACAGAATGTTTTGGATGGAGATACGTTTATTTCATCTTAGCTATATTGTCTGTTATTACAGGTATTAGTTTAGTAGTCTCCCTCCAAGACGCAGAACAAAACTCTTCCAAAAGATGCTCTATAGCTAAGGCAATTTATTTACCGCATGTAATACCAATCTTAATAATTATATTTATTTATATGACTGCATTCTACGGCGCATTTTCCTTTTTTGGGGAGGGAATGAAACAAAGGTTTGATTTTTCTAGTCAAGAGGTTGGATATTTAGTTATGACATATGGGCTGGGATTTGGATTGGCTGGAGTAATCATAAGCATCATTTCTCCTAAAATCTCTATGAAATATATTACATTAATACTGCTTGGTATTGTGTTTAGCTATAGTAGTTGGGTCATGTGGCCTTCGACCTTTGTAGCAATACTCTTGGCATCATTTATATGGGGGCTGCTGAATCAAATAGCCTTAAATGCTTTGATTGTTGAGCTAAACCAAAGTTCTAATACAGATCAAGGAGTACTAATGGGGTTAAGTACAGCCACTACTTATCTTGCTGTTTTTGCTGGGCCAGTTATTATGACTCCCATTTTTAATGAATTCGGTTTCATTGGTGTATCTACATTTGCGGCTTTGTTGGTGTCTGCTGGTACTTTTTTCAATATCTATGCAAATAAATAATTCCTGCGTTTTATGATAATGACGCCAATTTATTGGTAATAATGAAGCGCTGGCGCTGACCCGGTGGGGGTGGGGGGCGCTGGCGCCGCCGTATCCGTTCGTGCAGCTGGCCACGCTCAAGCAGCGCACCGAGAAAGCGGCCAGAACAGCAGGTCGAGTGCCGGCCGGTAGTCAAGCTCATCGCCTGGTCCCGCTTTCCGATCACCACTACGTCAGCCAGCTGCAAATGATGGTGGCAACCCTAAAAATTCCGCTGGAAAGACGAAACAAGCGCACCGGCAAAATGGAGAAGGCGCGTATCTGGGAGATCACAGACCGTACCGTGCGCACCTGGCTTAGCGAAGCGGTGGAGGCCGCAGCGGCCGACGGGGTGACGTTCTCAGTACCTGTGACCCCCATACGTTCCGTCACTCCTACGCGATGCACATGCTGTACGCCGGCATACCACTGAAGGTTTTGCAGAGCCTGATGGGCCACAAATCGATTAGCTCCACGGAGATCTATACGAAGGTGTTTGCGCGCGATGTGGCGGCACGACACCGGGTTCACGTATAGGAAATTGAAACCATTTCTGCGCCGGAAGGAAGTGGTTTCAATTTAATCATTTTTGATTTATGTGTCCGTGAGGGCGTCGGCGATGCACTGGCTGGTGATGATTTGCGCTCTTTGTGGTCGTTTTTAAGGCTATCAGAGTGCTCTGGGCGGATCTTCCCTGCGTCAGGCCGGGATGTACCTCATCAGACTTATCTCCCGCGCGTGGATTTTCAGCCCCTGCACATTCAGCCCCGTCACCGCGCGGCGGTACACCATTCGCCCGCCGCACAGCACGCATTCGAACGGGTCACGCCGCAGGAACTGCTTACTCATCTGCGCGTGGCTGACCTTCGGCACCGGCTCCGGTTTTTCCATCCCCAGCGCGGCATAAACCTGTGGCAGTTTTTCTCCACACACCCGGTTGGCCAGAAAACCAAAATACCGCACCATCCGGAAGAACTTCTCCGGGATGTGCTGTTTCAGCCGCGCCACGATTTCACGCTGCGTCAGCGTTTCCGTCGCCTGCTCACCGGTGTTGTGGTCGTGGTAGCGGAAGCTCAGCGTGGCACCGCCGGCATAGTGCGCGAGCCGGGAGCCCGCAATCAGCGGCTTTTTCAGATAGCGGCCCAGGTATTTCACGGTGTTTTTGCCCCCGGCCGTCTTTTTTGACATGTACACATGCCAGTAATCGCCGCCGGCGGTCAGTATCAGGCTGCGCCACTGCGATTCGGTGGTGATGTGTGTCAGCGAAAGCGGCAGCGCAATGCCTTTATGCCAGACGCTCAGGAGCAACTGGCGGATATTCCACATCCAGCGGGTGCGCATGGCGTCCTTCCGGAAGCTGATTTTTTTCCACTTTCCTTGATCGTCATGATCTTGCACTATCCCCCTACCAGATCGAATCTTGACTGTAGTATGTGATCTACATCGGCATGTGCTGATCGCTCTGAATAATGAAATTCCATACCCCAGACAATATATTGCATACCACAGTGAATATTCACAACATGAAAGATTTGGTGTGCGAAATTGGCATCAGCGCGTCAGTGCTTCCAGTAAGATCAGCTCTTTTCCGCTTCCTCAACGCTTTCTCGCTCTGTGAGAAAGCGTTCTGCGGCGAGCGGCAGTAGCCATCATTGACTGCGGTATGCAGTATCCGTGAGATCTCATCTAACCCGGATTGATAATTGCCTGTTTTGTGAGCAACTTTGCATGTTTATGTTCGCTTTGCGTTTTTATTGTTGCTTTGCATTAAATTCCAAGATTTAATAAAATTATGCAAAGTAATGATTAAAGGATGCTCAATGGGATTAATGGATACGCTTAACCAGTGCATAACCGCTGGCCATGAAATGACAAAAGCAATCGCGATTGCCCAGTTCAATGATGACAGCCCTGAGGCACGCAAAATTACCCGCCGCTGGAGGATAGGTGAAGCCGCTGATTTAGTTGGGGTATCATCTCAGGCTATCAGGGATGCAGAGAAAGCTGGCCGTCTGCCACATCCCGATCTTGAAACCCGCGGCAGAGTTGAACAACGTGTCGGCTATACCATCGAACAAATCAACCACATGCGGGATGTTTTTGGTACCCGTCTGCGGCGTTCAGAAGATGCCTTCCCACCGGTTATCGGTGTAGCTGCTCACAAAGGTGGCGTTTATAAAACGTCGGTTTCTGTTCACCTTGCTCAGGATCTTGCTCTGAAAGGGTTACGTATTTTGCTTGTTGAAGGCAACGACCCCCAGGGAACAGCATCGATGTATCACGGATGGGTACCCGATCTCCATATTCATGCTGAAGACACATTACTCCCCTTCTATCTTGGCGAAAAAGATGATGCCAGCTATGCGGTAAAATCTACCTGCTGGCCAGGTCTCGATATCATTCCATCCTGCCTGGCATTACATCGGATTGAAACCGAGTTGATGGGAAAGTTTGATGAAGGAAAACTGCCAACCGATCCGCATCTGATGCTACGTTTAGCCATTGAAACAGTGGCTCACGACTATGATGTCATCGTGATCGACAGCGCACCCAACCTGGGTATAGGTACGATCAATGTGGTTTGTGCCGCCGACGTACTGATAGTTCCGACACCTGCTGAATTATTCGATTACACCTCCGCTCTTCAGTTTTTTGACATGCTGCGAGACTTGTTGAAGAACGTTGATCTAAAAGGATTTGAGCCGGATGTCCGCATCCTGTTAACTAAGTACTCTAACAACAATGGTTCGCAGTCTCCCTGGATGGAAGAGCAGATCCGAGATGCCTGGGGAAGTATGGTTTTGAAAAATGTTGTCCGCGAAACAGATGAAGTCGGTAAAGGTCAGATCCGTATGAGAACGGTTTTCGAACAGGCTATCGATCAGCGTTCTTCCACAGGAGCCTGGCGTAATGCACTGTCTATCTGGGAGCCTGTTTGCAACGAAATTTTTGATCGCCTGATTAAACCACGTTGGGAGATTAGATAATGAAACGCGCACCCATTATTCCAAAACATACTGCGAGTACTGCACCTGCGGAAGTGTCAACGCCCCCTGCTCCGGCCGCGCCAATGGTTGATTCGTTGATTGCCCGTGTTGGGGCAATGGCCCGGGGTAATGCAATTGCCCTGCCTGTATGTGGGCGAGAGGTCAAATTTACACTCGAAGTCATCCCAGGTAGCTCGGTTGAAGAAAACTCCCGAGTCTGGTCAGGTAATGAACGTGATCAGGAGCTTCTGACAGAAGACGCTCTGGACGACCTGATCCCTTCTTTCTTACTGGCAGGCCAGCAAACACCTGCTTTCGGGCGCCGTGTTTCAGGTGTTATTGAGATTGCGGATGGCAGCCGCCGCCGCAAAGCTGCCATCCTGACATCCAGTGACTATCGGATCCTGGTAGGTGACCTTGATGAAGAGCAAATGGTCGCGTTGTCACGGCTAGGTAATGACTATCGACCAACCAGTGCTTATGAACGTGGCCATCGCTATGCAAATCGGCTGCAGAATGAATTTTCCGGCAATATCACTGCACTTGCCGATGCCGAAAACATCTCGCGCAAGATTATCAGTCGCTGTATCAATACATCCAGACTGCCCAAATCGGTTGTCGCCCTCTTCTCTCATCCTGGAGAACTGTCAGCCCGGGCTGGTGAAGCCCTTTTTAAAGCTTTTGCCGATAAAGAAGAGTTACTGATAAAACAAGCTGCTGACTTACATGGTCAAAAGAAAGCGGGAGTGATTTTTGAAGCCGATGAAGTCATTTCTCTGTTGAACGCTGTTCTGAAAAATACCCCAGTGGTCAGATCTAATCTCAGCTCGCGGCATCAATACGCACCAGGTGCATCTGTGCTCTACAAGGGTGATAAAGTCATATTGAACCTCGACAGAACGCGCTTGCCTGCAGAATGTATTGAAAGAATTGAAGCCATTTTGAAAGAGCTGGGAGCTACAGCCCTATAATATACCGAGCGGTGAAGGATTTTAACTTCAGAAATTCTTCACCATAATTACCCTTTTTATTTGTTGGTTACCCTTTCCATATTTTCCTCTAATTATTCTCCATCAGCTATCTTTGACCGTGGTCCCACTTAGTCCATTCACTCTCCGCCGGTCAGCCAGCTGGGACCGTGGTCCCATTTAGTCAATGTACTCTCCGCCGATCAGCCAGCTGGGACCGTGGTCCCACTTAGTCCATGCATTCTCCGCCGGTCAGCCAGC
>NZ_JACVUU010000048.1:0-6390 GCF_016516145.1 Klebsiella sp. S69
GGGAAAGGGATATTCATCACCGCTGATGCGCAGATGAAAGCGCAGGGGCAGGTACTTGAGATGGGGTCAGCAATAAGCCTTGTTAAAGGTGCTATTCATCAGGCTACTGAGTGGGGAGAGATTGCTGAGAGTCATCATAACGTGCAACCCGACGCACAATGCTTACGTGACTATTTAAAAGCGGCCGAACGGCTTCAAAAACCCGCTATGTTGTTGACAGCCCCTGCTGGAGTAGGGATTGTCAGTCCGGATACAGTGATGCTACAGACGGGGAAAGCACTCTATGCCCAAAGTATGGGCGAAGTACATATTGCCAGCAGCAAACGCATTGCGCTTAATGCTAATTACGCTATTTCTTTATTGGCTCAAACAGAGGGAGTAAGGATTGTCTCTGGTAAGGGGCCTTGCGAACTGGAATCGCATGCAGATACTCTGTCTATTACTGCGCTCAAAGATATTACTATTCAGTCCACGCAGGGCCATTTGCAATTGACAGCCAAAAATGGGATTACCCTGGCATGCGGTGGCGCGTATATTCGGTTGTCTCCCGATGGTCGAATTGAAATACATGGGCCTGGTTTGTTAAGCCTTAAGGGAAAACATGTATTTGAAGGCCCGACAAGGCAGGACTTTCCATTACCAGAACTCCCACAATCGATTTGTAAAGAGTGTCTATGTAAAGCACAGGAAGCTGCCGCTGGATTTATCCCTCGCTAACTAAAAGGATATCAAATGGACGCAGATACTGATAATTCAATATTAAATTGGTTAAAACAGATCGAACAAGTGTGTGCTTGTCTGGATACCGTGTCAGTAAATATTATTGTGGATCAGGCTGGGGATGCCCCCTCTTTAGTTCATGATTTGATGCGGTTTCAACCGCAGATTGCCTGGGTTTCGCTATTAGAGAATGAACCGGAAAATGAGTTTATTGAAGATGCGCCTCTTTTTTTGCAATTATGTATTGATGTATGGCAGCACAAAGAGTGGTTGTCAGCCTTACTTCGGCAATATAATGATCCGGCGCGAATATTGCTCTTTTTTTCTGTGTGTGATTTTAGTTCGTTGGCAAAACATTTGCAGAACCTGATTATTGCGGAATGGGAGGGCCGTAAGGGCTTAATGCGATTTTATGATACCCGAGTATTCCCGGCGTTGGTAACGTCAGTATTGACTGAGCAACAAAAAAATTATTTTCTACATATTGCGCAACTATGGAGCTGGCGTAATCGCGATGGGCAATCCGTCTGGTTTCGGGGTGAAAACTGTGAATATAACTTTAGCGAGACGACATTATTAACGCTTACCGATGCTCAATACAGCCAATTAGGTATGATTAGTGATATCGAAGGATTTATCAGAAAATATCACTTCAGGCATCCTGAGTTTACAAAGCAAACATTATTTAATCATTTGTGGCAGCGATTGCAGATGATGGATGAAGAAACACCGCTTGATAATGAGCGCTTTTTTAGTGAGTATTTATCGGGAGGGGGGGGTGAACAGCAAACCATCGATAAAAAGAAGAGACCTGATTAATAATGGCTCTGTAATTTTTCGCGCATAATTCGTTGGTGTGTATCCTAAAGCCAGCATGCGCCTACATGAGTGAGACAAAGAGTAAAAATAAATATGATCAAGATGCTTACTAAATGCAGGGGCTATACGCTGTTTTTGTTTGCGGCATTATTATTGACCAGTTGTGAACAACCGGAAACCTGGAGCAGCGGTGATTTGCGTGGGGTTAACCATACACGCCAGGAGATTCCCGGCTTCAGCGTCAACGGCAGTATCGGGCCGAATATTGGTTCCTCCGGGGAAAAGGGAGGAGCTTGTTGCATTTCCCTGCCTGATAAATGGCGACCAGGTTTAAAGGCTGATATTGTGTGGGTGGTCAGTACGACTTCAGACATAATCAACTTTCCTGGATATGAGGATTGGGAGAAATATAAGGCATGGGAAAAAAAAGTTATAGAGGGGAGGGTTAAACACTACACCACAGTCGATATTCCCGACTACGGTGACAGGAAATGCGGATTAACCGTCCATTTTTTGCCCTGTAATCAAATCAAGGTTACTGCCTCTTGCAAAACATATGGTGCCGCTGAATATCCGATTAAAGAGCCCCGTGAAATGGAGGAGCCTGAGCAATGCCCCAAATGAATGTCAGGTCGGTTTTAGCACCTCCGTATTTCCCCGCTGAAGGCCGGTTGCCCAAAAATATTGACTTGGTACAAGCCAATGTAGATTTACAGACCCGTGAGGAGAAGGAGTTTAAACTAACGCTGAATGCGCAAAATGGTCTTAATAATACCCCTCCTTGTTGTAAAAGCCTGCATGTCAGCCTATTTTTTGACGGCACTAATAATAATGAAAAAGCAAGCGCTGAGGCAAAAAGACCGAACCCCAGCAATATCGCCCGACTTTATCATACGGCGCTTGAAGATATCGATAGCGGATATTATAGCTACTATATACCCGGTGTGGGGA
The DNA here is from genome assembly GCF_016516145.1 of Klebsiella sp. S69. Classification (NCBI taxonomy): domain Bacteria; kingdom Pseudomonadati; phylum Pseudomonadota; class Gammaproteobacteria; order Enterobacterales; family Enterobacteriaceae; genus Klebsiella; species Klebsiella sp. S69. The sequence continues at coordinate 2,491 of NZ_JACVUU010000048.1, forward strand.
CTGCTTTTCCGGAAATTGGCGAGTTGGATTTTAGCGATGCGGGGTTAAGATATGCCACGGGGGGAGAGGCGCGAATTAATTGGGCACTGCTGCGCATTGTCGATGCCGTCAGGCATACATTAACCGGAGAACGTCTGGGTGATAGCGAAGCGAAGGGGTTGGCACAGTCTCTTTCAAGGGACATGGCAGGCAAGGCGAAAGTAAACAAACCAATAAGAACGATGAGGCGGCAGGTCGTATTCCGTCACCTGTTTGCCCCACTGCGCGCTAGAGCGAAAACCCATCAGCCGAAAATCCTCAAAATCAAGCTGTTTATCTACGGTTTCTCCCGCGGCGCCGCCGAGGCGCGCGCCTTTGTGAACTGGTTAACGGACATCCTGGATGCGGCATTGCTACAGGAGAAAACTCCGCAACCCACTCTGCTGGGCTGGCCGATAGCCGTTGAGTTTCTTGGTCTCTGCGACACCGTGGCCTCGGTAGGGATTGCACGCATAGCCCCTGGATTTCAGGGGCATATGGCGTGGGCGGATGATAATCTGGCGCTGCCGGATGAAAGTCAATTCCCCGGATTTATTCAGCGCTGCTGCCATTTTGTCTCCGCTCACGAGCAGCGTTTGTGCTTTCCGCTCGATTCTGTCAGACGCACGGAGGGAAATTACCCCGCCAGTACCTTTGAGGTGGTTTACCCTGGCGTTCACTCTGACGTGGGCGGCGGCTATGCCCGGGGGGAGCAGGGGAAGAGCGTTGAGGATGCGCTGATTCTCTCGCAGATTGTGCTGCACGATCTTTATGCCGCAGCTTTTGCTATGGGCGCCCCCCTGATGGTACCGGAACAAATGATCCCGCCCGATTTAGTATCGTGTAAGCCTTCACGGAATATGAGTGAGGACGTTCTGCAGGAATTTAAAATCAAACAACCGCTTATCGAGCGCTTCAATGCCTGGCGCACCACTTTGCAGCCAGACCTGCCGCAGATCGCCACCTCTGGTTATCAGCCTGTTGACCTGAAGCATGCGCTGGAAAATGTGATTGAACAGCAGATGGCGTGGATAACTGCCTGGCGTATAGGACGTTTTGCGAATGGCAGTTACCAGCGTCAGTCCTTTTATCAGGAAGCGGCATGGAACAGTGGGGATACGGACCAGCAGCACCGTGACGCAAGTGAGAGGACGCGTGATGAAAAACAGAAAGAGCGTGAAAAGGCTCGCAAGATAATACCGGATACGCCGGGAGTATCAATATTCGAACCTGCTCTCGATCAGCAGCAGTTGCAGCAGGCAGCGGACGAATTTCGGGCAGATTATCACGCTCTCTCTCCTTACACGGTAGGCATGACGCGGAATAACACTGGTGGTGGATGGCAGATGCTGGTTGATGGCATTGGTGGGAGGATTACGTACATCTTCGATCCTGACGATCAGGCGGCTGAATATACGCAGATGAAAACCGCGGCTAACTCGTTAAAAGGAATACTCTTTAAAGACGAACGTGGCGCGATTACCGATGATAGTCACTATGCCCAAGTTTGTAAGTTGTATGACGATCATATTCATGATTCACGTGCGTGGTTTATGCAATCTAGTCTGGGGTATCGCGAACTGTGGGCGGGTTATTTTCGCTACCGTACCATTTATAGCGGGGATGATGCTAATAAAGAGACTTCTTTGTTAAAAATGAGCCAAAAAGGTGGCGAGGTGCTTATTGGCATAAATATTTATTTAGTTGCTGAGGAAAATAAAGCATTCGCCGCAGTGGATCGGGGTGTGGATAAGTTAGGAAACGTCATGAAAGACGGCATGGAACTATCGGCACAGGCGCAGCAGCTGGAGAATGAGGCTATCGCTGCCAGGAATAAAAAGATCCGTGAAATGGGCGGGAAAGTTATCCGTGGCGTGGTCGAGAAAGTAAGGCATATGTCTTCTATGCAAACATGTCCTGTTTCCGATATCAATGGCGAAATGATATGCCAGGTTCCGGTATATGTGAATATAGTTTTCCCCACGCGTAATGTTACCCAGTTACGCAAAATTTATAATCAGCAAGAAGCAGCGAGTGATAAAAAAAAGTTGGATGAACTGGTGGAAAATTTAAATAACTTTGTCGAGCCAGCCAGTAACAGGAGATAGCCGACAATGAGCGCGTTAAAAAAAATAGTCCGACAGGGCGATACTTTACGGGAATATGGTGGAACTGTCTTATCCGGGAAATATCTTGTTTTTGGCAAGCCTATTGCCCGCGTGGGGGATGCGGTGCAGTGCAATAAGCATGGAGCTACAACAATTATTGAGGGAGCAGCAGGAACCATGATTGATGGTAAGTCTGTTGCTCTGGATGGACACCGTTGCACCTGCGGTTGCGCTTTGGTGAGTTCATTACAGGAGATGGATATCGCGCTATGAAATATCCGCGGCTTTACCCTGATTACCGGGGAGTTGTTCCCCCCTGTAAAAAACGCTGGGGAGTGGCATGGTTGGTGGGTAATTTACTGTTTACATTTTTTATCCTCTGGTTATGGCCTTTAGACAAGGTCACCCATACTGCAGAATTCTGGTTCTGGACTGCCGTTTTTCCTACCCTTTTTATCGGATTTCTGTTTGCTGCACGAGTCTTGATTTATCAGGTGGCTTCAGGGAACCAACGGGCTTATCGCCATATACTGCAGCAGGAGGAAGTGCGATGGTGGCGGCAACGAGCGGCCGGACTTCCGATAGAACCATGGTGTTTACTGGGGCCGGGCGGTGATAAACCAGAGCATCATCTGGCTGCTCTGGCGCGAGATAGCTCTCCGCCAGAATATTTAATAACCCAGCATGGTTCCAGGGTTTTGCGTTGCCCACAAATACTGGAAAACGACATTTGGCGCCGGGAGGCGGCATTAACTCGACATTTAGTGCGCACGTTGATTGAGACATTCGCATTAAAAAGCTCATGTCCTCCAGTATTTCAGGCGTTGTACTGGTGTGGTTCGTCACAAGCGGGGCAACAGTTTATGCAGACGTTATGTGATTCAGGATGGCAGTTTCAGCAGCCGCTTTTACCGCTGAACGATATTGATCAGTTAGATGATGCTATCGACCATTACCATCGTCTCTCCCGGCATAAAAATAGATTACTGTGTGCTGGCATTTATTCGGCGAGCCACATCGACTCTACGCAGATTACCGGAGAAGCAGGGTTTGTCTGGTGCGTCGGGGTAGAAAAAAAAGTTATCGTACAACGTGCTGAACGGCAGGATACTCCAGATGAAACCGCCCTGATGCTAACCAGGCAGGTTGAAAAAATTGCCCTTATGACTTCTCCGCCTGAACACTGTCTGTCATTTAATAACCGTGCAGCAGAATATTTGCAATAGGGAGGATGGCCGACGCTGGAACACATCCTTGCCCCATATTGGGGGGACCTGCAGCAAATGTCCCCATTTGTTGCAATTTCTATGGCTGCCTTCAGAAGCCTTGAGGCTGGGCAATCATGTGGATGGATAGCCCAGGATCAAATGCGTAAATGTATTATTGGAGTAATTACCATTGATAAATGATAAGGAACATCAAGGCTCTCTTTTTCGCCAGTTCATCTGGTATTCAGTAACGATCACTCTATTTCTGGTGATTATTGGTTGCCTGTATTGGTTTTTAAAGGACGCGCTCGGTTTACCTCCCTTCACATTACAAATGTTCCTGCTATACCTTGCAGGAGCGTGGTTTTTACTGATGTGGTTATCACCTTTTATTCTGCAAGGGTGGAATGCTTTGGCGCGAGCCGAGGCTTTAAACAAGATTTATCATCCAGGACCCGCCACACATCAACAAACCCTGGATGCAAATTCGCATTATCTTACTGAACTGCGTCAGTATCTCCGCCGCCGCTATACCCGTTTCTGGCGCCACAAAGTCCGCCTGCTGC
>NZ_JACVUU010000049.1:0-6220 GCF_016516145.1 Klebsiella sp. S69
GGTGACGGAATGTCACCCGCAGAACAATTTTATCAGTTAGCTGCCTGAAAAGTCAGCAGGATACATTTTGCTGACATGCATACGCTAATGCTACAGAGCCATAATGCGGGTTCTGTCGCCTTAAGGCGGCAGAACCCGTAAAACATGGCTGCTCACTTTCACCTAGACCGTATCTCAGCCAGGCACACATCAGAAAAAATAAATTGGAGTCATTGCCGCAATCTGAAACAGATTATCAAGGTCAAACCCGGATTCAAATCGATGAAGATGGCTTACGCCACTATAAAAGGGATTGAAGTGATGCGTGCGCTACGGAAAGGTCAGGCAGAATCATTTTATTTTGGCCATCCTTTGGGCGAGATGCATTTGGTAAGTAAAGTCTTTGAAAGATAGGACCTTTCTGTAACACTAACGGTTGCCTCATCATGATCTTTGCAAGAGTGCCTGATATAGTGCAAGTTTTGGCGAGGAATATTCTATGTCTTTAACTGCCCTGATGGCTTTTGCCCTGATTATGTCTGCCGGGATCGTCACTCCTGGCCCGACAGTTCTGCTTTCTCTCAATAATGCGGCCCGCTTTGGTATCAGACGGGCATCATGGGGAATAATTGGCGCAGCAGCAGCGGATATCCTTCTCGTGGCGCTGGTCGGTTTAGGATTTGGTGTTGTTCTGGCTGCTTCGGAAACACTTTTTGTCACTCTTAAGTGGGTCGGTGCTGCGTGGCTTGCTTATATCGGCTTGCGGATGTTGCTTTCTTCTAACACTTCTTTGCCTGGTGGTATGGAAGAAATGGCTCCTGCGCGTCGCTCGCTTTTTCTCAAAAGCTTCTTTGTCGCCATGAGCAATCCTAAATATTACATCTTCATGACCGCATTGCTACCTCAGTTCGTCAGTACGGCGCAACCAGCCTTGCCGCAGTATGCCAGCCTGGCGGCAGTGATAGTTTTAATCGATGTGGCGGTGATGTTGGGTTATGCGGTTTTGGGTAAGAAATGCGTCAGTCTTTGGAAAGCCAGTGGCATTAAATTGATGAACCGTATCAGCGGATCGTTTCTGTTAATCCTCGCGGGTTCGGTAGCTTTGTATCGTAAAAACAGCACATAAGCTTCCCTCCAGATGAAAGGCCTATGTCACTAACGCGACAGAGCCTGAAAACAGCCTACCCGACCAGAATTGATGACAGAATGGTGCTCGCCCGGCGCTATGTTCATGGTCAGGAAGCAATCGACAGGCGATTGAAATTCCTAACCATGAACTGGACTTTTACATTCTGAGCAGTACGGGTTTACCGTACGACTTTCTCAACGGCTGAACCGTCCAGCGCCGCCTTCACCACGCGGAATACGTCGGTATTGTCGATATACTTCCCGTCATTCAGACCCACGTATTTAGCGTAACCAGCATCGGTGCCGCGCACGCGTGAAGCGAAGGCTTCTGCGCCTGCGCCTTTCGCCCACAGCGGAACCAGCGCGTTAGAATGGTTGCCGGTCGGGCGGAAGGATATACCCGGCATCTGACCCTTGCCTTTATTGGTAACTGCTTCAAACGCGTTTTTCTGCGCGTCCGGACCCATCGGCATCCCGTTGTCGTGATCGGTGGTGACAATCAGCAGGGTTTCACCCCAGTTGCTGTTCTTCTCTACCCATTCGATCACAGACGATACTGCGTTGTTGAAATCAGCAGTCTCTTCGATCAGACGACCATATTCCACGCCCATGCAGTTAGGGTTGTAGGAGTTACCCCAGTCGCCTTTGCCAGTACATGAGTTGCTGGTATGTGCGGACCAGTCGGTCGCGCCGCCTTCAATCATCACAAAGAAGCCGTTTGCATTTTTGCTCAGGTGCTGGATCGCCCCTTCGGTCATGGTTTTCAGTGTCGGGACAGTGCGGATATACGCATCGCCGGAAGGTGTTGCCACATCTTTACCGACGATCGCCGCCTGGCGTCCCTGCTGCAGGGTGCCGTTCGGAGCAACGTTCGGGGAGCCCAACAGCGGGCCTTCATAGCGCAGAGCACCATTTGCCAGCTGGCTAAATTCATCCGTGCTGCGAATCACTTTCCACGGCTGGCTGGCACCGGCCGGCGTCAGTTTACCGGAGGTCAGCTGATCCGCTTCGGCTTTCGCCAGATAGCTGTATGCGTCCTCACCACAACCTACGGCAGACTCACCCTTCGCCAGCTTGCCGCAATCGGTACCGTTCGAGTTAAAGCCCGGCAGACCGGTTCCCATAATCAGATCCAGTTTGCCGGACGTCAGCATCTGGTGAGAAATGGCATGATAGTCGTTGCGGGATGCGTTCTGTGCGCCAAACGCCGCAGGCGTGGCGTGAGAGAACGGCACACTTGTGACGACACCAGTCGCTTTACCCTGACCTTTCGCAACGAGGGTAACAAAGATTATCGGCTTGCCGTTGTTGTCGACGTTAATCGCGTTGTTATAGGTTTTAGTACCCGATGACAGCGCGGTACCGGCAGCGGCACTGTCGGTTGGGTCGGTTGCCAGATACGCGTAGCCTTTAAACGGCAGATCCTTATCGGCATTCGGGCTGGTATCCCAGGCTTTCTGCGCATCGTAATTGACTAACGAATCATTGTTATGGGTTGCTTTTTTCGACGCGTTCAGCGGATAGGTTGTCATGGCATATTTTACCGGGAACCCGGCGTATGGAGTCTGGTCACGGTCACCGTACTGCCAGTAGGCCGTTGCGTCCCAGGTCCCCCAGCCAGCCCCGTCATTGATCATCACAATCACGTTTTTGGCTTTTACCTCAGCCACCGTAGTAACAGAAGGTTCGGCGGCAGCCATACCGGCGAAGGATAGGATGCCGAAAGCTAAATGGCTTTTACGAAACAGAGCGGAAGCATTCAGCGCGGTGCGTTGACGGGTCATACAAGTTCTCCATTGGTTTAGAATAACATAAGTTATTTTCAAATCATTTCAAATTATCTCTCTTTATTTCGATTGAGTATTGAGATGTCGTATGACAATTAAATGACAGGTAGCAGGTGATGTCTCTAATTAGTTGAATCTGATGTATAATTCTGGCTTTTGGAGTTATCTCACGGCCTGTGTTAACGTTCATTGTCGGTAATGAGGCTTTGTTGAATAAATCAGATTTCTGGTGAATATCCCTGTAGCTGGTTGTGTTTCAGGCAATACGCACGCTTTCAGGCATACCTGCCTTCGTCATTTTGTTCAGCGCCCGTACCATGGCCATAGCCTCCGCCACCTGACCATCGTAGTCATGCAGCGTCAGTGAACCATCAAACAACCGCTTTACCCGGTACATCGCCGTTTCCGCTATCGAGCAACGGTTGTAATCTGTTGTCCATTTCCACCGGGCATTACTCCCGGTCAGCCGCTGATTTGCAACAGCACGGTTTCTGTCTACATATTCTCCTGACCAGTAACCAGCTCCTTTCCGGGGAGGAATAAGCACGCTGATTTTTTTGCGTCGCAGTTCATCGTGACAGAGCCGGGGGGCGTAAGCGCCGTCTGCCACTGCTGTCCAGATTTTTCTGTGAGTCTGCCGGATAAGATCCGGGAAGGCTTCTGAGTCCGTGACGTTATTCAGCGACAGATCTGCACAGACAATTTCATGTGTGCTGCCATCGACAGCAAGATGCAACTTTCGCCAGATACGACGGCGCTCTTTGCCGTGCTTTTTGACTTTCCATTCGCCTTCACCAAAGATCTACAGCCCGCTGGAATCAATCACCAGGTGTACGATTTCACCCCGGGTGGGTGCTTTGAAACTGACATTAACCGACTTTGCCCGCTTACTGACACTGATGTAATCCGGACTGCGCAAAGGAGCTTTCATCAGGGTAAAAATGGAATCAATAAAGCCCTGCACAGCCCGCAGGGTCAACAGGAATACGTGTTTAATGACCAGAACGGTGGTGATGGCAAGGTCAGAATAACGCTGAGTTCTTCCCCGTGAAGAAGGAGTTGCCGGCTCATACCAGGCCTGAATCGCCTCATTGTCCAGCCAGAAGTGAGGGAGCCGCGGTTGATAAGGGCTTTGTTGTAGATGGGCCAGTTGGTGATTTTGAACTTTTGCTTTGCCACGGAACGGTCTGCGTTATCGGTAGGATGCGTGATCTGATCCTGCAACTCAGCAAAAGTTCGATTTATTCAACAAAGCCGTTCAGGGAGTAAGCCAGATACCAGCGAACACACTGAGCAATAATATCAACAGGATAGTGCAGACGTTTGAAGGCTTTTCGGATCAGCTGCATAGTCAGGTAACATAGCAAAAGAACAGCATGTTATCTGACGACATCTTAATGCGACATAGCCTTACCAAGTGCCGTGTATACTGAGGGTTAGTCGTAGTTCATTTGTTTTTTCTTAATGATCATCGATAAATGCGTCCGGTGGCAACATGTAAAAATGGAGCAACATAAAATGATAAAAACGGTAATAGCTACGGCACGAGACAGAGCACGACTACAGGAGATAACCAAAGTACTATTGCGCTATGGGTTGCAGGATTTGATGAAGCTTATTGGCCTTGCAGGTTTAGTTAGTATACTTAGTCCACGCAGTGAACAAGACGTACGTCCTCTACCTGTCAGGGTCTCAGCTGCACTTGAAGAACTGGGCCCTGCTTTCATCAAGCTTGGACAGATCCTTTCTACACGCAGCGATCTTTTGACTCCAGAGTGGAGCGAAGCACTGGGCCACCTGAATGCCAATACCAGTCCTCTGCTCTGGTCCTCTCTGGAAACAAGGTTTGTTGAGACGCTCGGTGACACACCCAGAAATTTGTTTGCATGGTTTGATGAAACACCATTGGCCAGCGGCTCAATCGCACAAATTCATCGTGCCCGTCTGAAAGAGGGAGACGAGGTAGTAGTTAAAATTCAGAGGCCAAATATTGAAGCAACCATACGTGCCGATTTACGCATTTTGCACTTTTTAGCAGAAAATGTCGAGCAACGAAGCAACGCCTTAGCCCGGTTTAGCCCCGTAGTATTGGTTCGTTATCTGGAGAACGCATTACTTCAGGAACTGGACTTTCGCTATGAAGCGGCTAACAGCGATAGATTGCGCAACTATTTCGCTATCGATAAACATGTTGTCATCCCTAAAGTCTACTGGCATTGGACCCGTCCGCGTATTATGGTTCAAGAGTTTCTTCACGGCACGTCACCACTGGACAGGCAGCGGTTGGATACCGTAGGTCTGGAAGGAAAACTCCTGGCTCGCCGGGGGGCGGAAGCATTCATAAAAATGGTATTCGACTTTCGCATTTATCATGCCGACCCTCATCCAGGTAACGTAATGGCACTGGAGGGTAACAGGGTCGGCTTTATCGATTTTGGCATGGTAGGACATCTGAGTGAAATCCGTCGTGACGAGTTGATTTCCCTTATTTATTCTCTCAGTCGACGTGATATCAGGGGTATAGTCGATGCGCTTATTGTCTGGAGTGTCCACCAGGAGTTGAATATTGCTGAGCTGGAACTTGCAGCAAATTACTTCATGCAAAAGCAAGGCTCCCGCACTTTACAACTGGGCAAAGTACTAACCGATATGCTCGCCACAGCCAGAGAGTTTCACTTGTCTCTCCCCCCTGACCTGGTGTTGCTTTTCAAGGCACTCATCACCGCCGATGGCGTGTTGATTACAATGGATCCGCAGTTTGATATTATTGAGTTGATTCGCCCATACCTGAAAAAAAAGCTCCTACAGAGGTACAGCCGATTTACAAGCCGCAGGAGGATGGTGGAGCTTGGTAATCTAATGTTGGACAGCGGCAACACGTTTCCGCAAACCCTGCGGCTTTTGATACAACGTCTGAGGTACGGCCGTCTTCACGCTGATATTAATGTTGAGAATATCAGCCAACTGGGGAGGTCGTTGGAACGGGCAGCCTCAACGCTTGCTCTGGCTATCGTACTTGCTGCTACTGTACTCGCGTTAACTCCTTGGCTACTTAATCTTGGTCTAAGTATATATGCAGTGCCGGTAATCCCGGTAATACTTGTTCTTTGTGGAGTCGGAGTAACCGCTTGGCTAATAAAGCTATTACGGTTGCGTTAAAACACAAACGGCTAGAGGCTTTGTTGAATAAATCAGATTTGGGGCAGGCATCTTAGTAGTCGGATACAGGCCTCAGATAATACGTACGTTTTCTTGCATGCCTCCCTTGATGGTTAGGAAATTGAATTATCGTTTTAAAAATTTCCTGACCATGAACATAGTCTTCG
>NZ_JACVUU010000004.1:0-231117 GCF_016516145.1 Klebsiella sp. S69
ACTACTATTAGGGGGGGCCCGGGGGGGGTTGGGGGGGGGGGGGGTCCAACCCCGCCGCCGACGGTCAAACGGAACTCACCCATCAGGATTTGCAGCAGGGCGTCATTCTGCTCGGGATCGCCGGGATGATGGATCCACCGCGGCCGGAGGCGATTACGGCCATCGGCGACTGCCTGCAGGCGGGGATCCGCGTGAAGATGATCACCGGCGACCATCCGCAAACCGCGATGAGTATCGGCAAGATGCTGGGGATTGGCAATGCGGAAAACGCCATTACCGGCAGAGAGCTGGAGGTGATGGACGACATTCAGCTCAGCGAAGCCGCGCAGAAATTCGATATCTTTGCGCGTACCAGCCCGGAGGATAAATTCCGCCTGGTGCAGGCGCTGCAAAGCAAAAAAGAGGTGGTCGGGATGACCGGCGACGGGGTGAACGACGCCCCGGCGCTGAAGCAGGCCGATGTCGGTATTGCGATGGGGATTAAGGGCACCGAAGTGACCAAAGAGGCCGCAGATATGGTGCTGACCGATGATAACTTCGCCACCATTGCCAGCGCCGTCAGGGAAGGCCGCCGGGTGTACGATAACCTGAAAAAAACCATCCTCTTTATTATGCCGACCAACCTCGCGCAGGGGTTGTTGATTATTATTGCGCTACTGGCGGGAAATTTAATTCCGCTGACGCCGGTGCTGATCCTGTGGATGAACATGGCGACCTCCGCCACGCTGTCGTTTGGTCTCGCTTTTGAGGCAGGTGAGAAGAACATCATGCGCCGGCCGCCGCGCGATCCTAAGCTGCATGTGATGGACGGCTTTGCTATCTGGCGGGTGATTTTTGTCGGGTCGATGATTGCCGTCAGCGCCTTTGTTCTTGAAGCCTGGCTACAGCCGCGCGGCTATTCGCCTGAGTTTATTCGTACGGTGCTGTTACAGACGCTGGTTACTGCTCAGTGGTTCTATATGCTCAACTGTCGCGTGGCGGATGGCTTCTCGCTGAGTAAAGGATTGCTGGCGAACCGGGGGATCTGGATTGTCAGCGGCGTGCTGCTGGTGCTGCAGCTGCTGATTATCTACGCGCCATTTATGCAGATGCTGTTTGGTACCGAAGCGCTGCCGTTCCGCTACTGGGTTATCACTTTTATTATCGGTTTTGTGATGTTCCTGATTGTGGAAGTCGAGAAGCCGCTGACCCGGAGATGGCGTACGGCCTGATATTGACCAGAAAGCGGCACTCTCGGTATCCCGGCTCAGTGCGGCGCGAGCCGGGATATTCCCGAATGGCGGCTATCGCCTTAGCCGAATGACAAAACTGTCCGGGTGCCCGATGATGTGATGACTGGCTATCCCGGGCAGGCACAACGCTGCGCCTGCGAGGCTAATCGCGTAGCTTGCAATTGAGATTGATATTAGCAATCATTATCAATAACGATAATGTGCCGGAAAAATTAACCGATGTCGCTTCGCAACTCTTGTTTCGCTTATCCGCCGAAAGGGCGGATTTTTATCGCCGCGCTGGTTACCACCTTGTATGCTCTTAACGCTTACGCCAAACCCGATATGAGCCCGCTGGGGCCGAATATCGCCGACCGCGGTTCCGCGTATTATCATTTCAACGTCACGACCTTCGATTCTTCCGATGGTGAACGACATTATAAGGTCTGGACGGCGATACCGAATACGGCGCCGCCCGCGCAGGGGTATCCGGTTGTGTACGCCCTGGACGGCAACGCGGTGATGGACCGGTTGTCCGACACGCTGCTCGAAAAGCTGACGCAAAAAGCGCCGCCCGTCATTGTGGCCATTGGCTATCAAACGAATTTGCCCTTCGATCAAACTGCCCGAGCCTATGACTATCGGCCGAAAGTCGAAGAGGATCCCGCCGATAACCGCTGGGATCGGCGGAAAAGCGGCGGTAGCGGGGCGTTTCGCCGCCTCTTAGAGGATACCATTATGGAAAAAGTTGAGCGTGGGATCGCTATCAACCCGCAGCGACGGGCTATCTGGGGGCACTCCTACGGTGGATTATTTGTTATTGATGCCTGGCTGACGTCATCCCGCTTTCAGCTCTATTTCTCTGCCAGTCCTTCTCTGGGAAGAGGTCAAGCCGCGCTGTTAGACAGAATGGCCGGGGCAAAAGGCGAGGCGTTTAATCGGAACGCCTTATTCCTGATGGAGGGCGCGGTTGCGACGCAGCGCGGTTCTTCCGCCGGGGCAGTGGATACGCGCAGTAAAGTTCAGCAGACGGTTTCCCGGCTCAGGAAAAATGGCGTTGCGGTCAGCTGGTGGCCTTATCCCGGCCTGTCGCACGGGGCAATGTTCAGTGCCTCGTTGCAAAGCGCGCTGCTGACGATAAGCGGGACCGAGAATAACCAGGCGTTACTGCAGATAAAACAGCCTGCTGTTGAACAGAGATGACAAACCTGTTTGATCTATTCAGGCCACACATCTGCCGGGTGGCGACTTACCCGGCTTACGAAAACCGGCAATTTCACCATGGGCTCAATCCCGCAAATCTGCGGATTCGCTATCATCTGTCGATTCACATCGCCAACTTAGGCTTACCGGGTTGTGACGATAGGCCGCCAGCTTCGCGTGCATCCCGCTGCTGCTGTTATTGACCGCGCTTACCACGCCGGTGGTAGCGCCGCCAACCTGGAATAGCGCTGAGGCTTTATTTAATTAGCGGAGGAGATTTACCCGAGCGAACCAGCAGAGTTTAGTCATGAATAGGCAAACTCTGCAGTTTCGTTGCTTAAGGCAGTTGGCGGTAGGCTTCGTCGGTCACCGGCTCCAGCCATTCGTTAGATGCGCCTTCGACAGGGACGGCAACGGCAATATGGGCAAACCAGCTGTCGGCGGCCGCGCCATGCCAGTGCTTGACGCCTGCGGGAATATTCACAACATCGCCCGCGGTTAGCTCTCGCGCCGGTTGATTCCACTCCTGATACCAGCCGCGTCCGCCCGTCACCAACAGGATCTGCCCGCCTTTATGGTGAATGTGCCAGTGGTTACGGCAGCCGGGCTCAAAGACCACGTTACCGATATTGACCCCTTCCGTGGAGAGCATATTCAGGTAGCTGGTGCCCTGAAAATACTGCGCATAGGCCTCATTTTTCTCGCCTTTAGGAAAAATGCCGTTACCGTCAAATTGTTCGTTCATAGTATCTCCACATTTCAGTTTCGGGCGTTTAAGCAGCCCATCTGGACTGGCAGAACAAAGTGTAGAGAAGGTTTGATTAAATGATAAGATGGTCAAATATGAATACACTGGTGCAAAAAATTCACCAATGATGAGCAAAGAAAAACTCAACGATCTGCAGGCCTTTGTCACCGTAGCTCAGGAGCGAAGTTTTACCCGGGCGGCTGCAATGCTGGGGGTTTCCCGGTCGGCATTGAGCCATACGCTGCTGGGTCTGGAAGAGCGTCTGGGGGTGCGGTTGTTAATCCGCACCACGCGTAGCGTGTCGCCCACCGATGCCGGAAATCGCCTGCTGGCCGTACTGGCGCCGCGGCTGAATGAAATAGAAAATGAACTGGCTTCGCTGCGCGCTTCACGGGATAAACCCGCCGGCACGGTACGCATCACCGCCAACGATCATGCCATTGTCACCGTGCTGTGGCCCCGCCTGCATCCATTATTAAATCGATATCCGGATATCCATATTGAGTTCAGCGTTGGCTATGAGCTGACCGATATTGCCGCCGGGCGCTTCGATGCCGGCGTGCGGATGGGCGATCAGGTGGACAAAGATATGATTGCGGTGCGCATTACGCCCGATGTGCAGATGGCGGTGGTTGCCGCGCCCGGCTATCTTTCCGGCAAAGCGGCGGTGGCAAGGCCTGAAGATCTGATGGCACACAACTGCATCAATTTGCGTTTGCCCACCCACGGCGCGCTTTACGCCTGGGAGTTTGCAAAGGGCAGCCAAAAAACCAGCGTTCGCGTCGAAGGGCAAACCGTTTTTAATAATACTTTTTTGATGATTCAGGCCGCTTTGGACGGGGCAGGGATTGCCTATGTTCCTCACGACCTGGCGGCGAAATATATCGCTAACCGACAACTGGTGCCGCTGCTGGCCGACTGGTGCCCGGTTTTCCCGGGGTACTATCTTTATTATCCTGGCCGGAATCATCTTCCGACGGCGTTTACGCTGGTGGTTGACGCCCTGCGCTGGCACGCAGAGGGTAAGTTGCGCAGCAAAAGGGTGAAGTAAGACGGGGTTATTGCCAGAAAAGCAAAAAGCCTGCTTGAAAGCAGGCTTTTTAGAATTTGGCTCCTCTGACTGGACTCGAACCAGTGACATACGGATTAACAGTCCGCCGTTCTACCGACTGAACTACAGAGGAATCGTGTGAACGAGGCGAATACTACTGGTCTCGTATTTTTGTGTCAACACTAAATTTAACTTGCTGATTCAAATGGCTAAATTTAGTGCAGGTCGTTGTTTTAGTGTACTGCCGGGCTATCGCCATCCTCCTGCGGGCTATTCTCGCGTAATCTCTCCAGCGGATCCTGGCGATAGAAATGGCAGAAACGCTGCCAAAGCGCGGGAAAGCGTGGGGCAAACAGCTCAGGGGCGCTGAAGAAGTATTCAGAGAGCACCGCAAAACATTCGGCAGGGTCGCTGGCCGCGTAAGCATCAATACTGGCGGCGCTTTCGCCGACCAGATCGATCTCATCCTGAATATTGTTCATCGCTGCATGGAGATCGTGTTCCCAGCCAGCGACTTCGCGTAGCGGAATGAAGGGTACGCCGCTTGCGCGATCGCCATTGCGGGTATCCAGCTTATGCGCCACTTCATGGATAATCAGATTGAAGCCAGAAGCGTCGAAGGAGTCCTGAATATCCAACCAGTTGAGAACGATCGGCCCTTGTTGCCAGCTTTGCCCTGATTGTACGATTCGCTGGCTATGCACCAGGCCGATATCATCTTCCCATTCGTCGTCGACAACGAACGGAGCAGGGTAGATGAGCACCTCGTGAAAACCATCTAACCACTCGATCCCCAGTTCGAGAACCGGCAGGCAAAACAGTAGCGCAATACGCGCGCTCTGCAGGTGAGTGAGCTCAAGCCCCTGTAATGCAACCAGACGCTTTTGCTGCAAAAAGCGCGAAGCCATTTGCACCAGCTGCTGCTCATGGTCGGAGAGGTTGGCTAACACAGGGATGGCAAGCGCCTTTTCCCAGGGGATTTCCGCGTTGCCGGACTCTTCATCTACTTTCCAGGGCCATTTAAACATCATATTGCTCGCAAAGTCGTCACTTGAACTGATTTAAAGAGACAGGAACTATTAAAATGCCAAAGAACCTGGCATTATAGCAACCTCAACAGCGGAGAGATGCCGGAGCGGCTGAACGGACCGGTCTCGAAAACCGGAGTAGGGGCAACTCTACCGGGGGTTCAAATCCCCCTCTCTCCGCCACTATTCAAACACTTACGTGATTTCCTTTCAACGACTCCCGTCACAAATGGTATCGTGCCTTTTTAAGACTACAATCATCATCTTCCTGGTTTACTGCTCTGGCAATCGTTAGAGATCGCAACATTGTGTGTTTGACTCGTCGCGATGCCAACGGTTTACAGATGAGGCTCGCCGTTAAAAAACAAAAAACCCGCACGAGGCGGGCTTGAGATAAATGCACTAAACAATCTTAGAACTGGTAGGTGATACCTACAGCGAACTGATCGTCAGTTGATGCGCCAGTGATATAAGAATCTTCGTCATCCACCAGGTTGAATTTGTATGCGGTGTAAACGTTGAAGTTCTTGTTGAAGTAGTACCAGGTACCCAGTTCAACGTAGTTCATGATATCGGCATCACGGTTACCGTTCAGATCTTTGCCTTTGGCATAGACGTAGCCCAGGGACGGACGCAGGCCAAAGTCAAACTGATACTGAACAACGGCTTCAATATTCTGAGTCTTGTTAGCAAAGCCACCAGACTCCATGTGAGTCATGTTATGGGACTCACCGTACATGACAGATGCGTAGACGTTATTAGCATCATATTTAGTGGCGAGGCTCCAGACTTCAGCGTTTTCGCCTCTGCGGTCCGCAGCCTGTTCATCAGTACGGTCAGAGTTGCTGTATGCGCCAACGAAACCGAAGCCGTCGATGTTATAGTTAACGGAGAAACCGAAGCCGTCGCCGTTGGCTTTAGCGCGGTCAGTGTCGTTGTTTTTACCCTGATACTGCAGAGCAAAGTTCAGGCCATCTACCATGCCGAAGAAATCGGTGTTGCGGTAGGTTGCTACGCCGTTGGTACGACCGGTCATAAAGTTGTCGGTATAAACCAGACCATCGCCACCCCATTCAACCAGCATGTCGGTGTAACCTGCCGCGTCATAAACCACGCCGTAGTTACGACCATAGTCAAATGAGCCGTAGTCGCTGAATTTCAGACCAGCAAACGCCAGACGGGTATCATCAGCCTGCTGGCCTTCTGGTTTGTCTGCTTTGATATTGTATTCAAACTGGCCGTAACCGGTCAGTTCGCTGCTGATCTGGGTTTCGCCTTTAATGCCGAAACGCGCATAGGAGGTATCGTCGGAGTTGTTGTTGTCGCCATCATGGGTCATGATGTGCTCGCCAACCATTTTGCCGTAGAAATCGAGTTTGTTGCCGTTCTTATTATAGATTTCTGCTGCATTAGCCGCGCCAGCGACTAATAAAGCTGGAACCAGAATTGCCAGTACTTTTCTTTTCATTATATATTCCCTTTTAATCATAATTAATATGAATTGTGTCACTCCCTCCGGGTTGACTATTTGATACTAGCGATTAAGTTCATTTTTCTTTAAGTGAAATATGTAAGTAAATTATATATAATATTACAAAATGTTTCTGTTATATTCATTATATTTAAATTCTATCATTTTGTGATGACTTATATTTTGTTTTTATGCTTATCAATAACAATAGCTTATGTGTTTTGGTTGAATTATTCCTGTTACAAATAAGTTGCGTGAGGGCTATGATTGGTTTTTTTGTATTTATATATTTAATGTATTATTTAAATGACTCACAAGGAGCAATTTCGTGCAACGAGAAGGCGTTTTCATGTGCGTGGTTTAATAAAATTAAATATGGTAAATGCAATGCAGATGCCGGCAAAAATGACCGCGAGAATGTATTTTTTATCATTATTTTGTATTATTTCAACAGGCAACAAATTGATTAAGTATATATAGCGGCCCCCCTGATATTGAACAAAACTCGCGCACTCGGGCGTCCCGGTCAGTAAGATCTGCTACCTTGCAAGAATTTTGATTATATAATGTGATGAATATCACTATTTTTTACTACGTCCGTGATGTTAGTTGTTGAATATATGGAGAACAAATTAATGGAAAAGAAAGCGAAAAGAAGCCCTGGCGGGAAGCTGGCACTATGGGCGTTTTACGCTTTTTGCGGCTATTTCCTGTGGGCGATGGCGCGTTACTGGTGGGTTGTCGGGCAGATCCAAAGCGTACCCGGCGCGACGATTGACGGTGAGCTCGGTTCAACGGCAGGGAAATGGATCGGCGCGCTGCTGGGATTTCTGGTATTGGGCATTGTCGGCGCTATTCTCGGCGCAATTGCCTGGTATACGCGTCCTGATCCGCAGATGTATGAACATCACGAGTAAAGTTGCTATGCTCGTTGCTGACCTGATCTCAAAGGAGCGCGCATGGATCTTTATCAATGGCAGCAACGATTTGAAGCCTGGCTAAGTGAACATCACTCGCAAGGGGATGCCGCTCACGATATTTCACACTTCCGCCGGGTATGGGCCACCGCGCAGCAGCTGGCCGAAGAGAGTGATGCTGATCGGCTGGTGATCCTCACCGCCTGCTATTTTCACGATATTGTCAGCCTGGCGAAGAACCATCCTGAGCGTAGCCGCTCTTCGGCGATGGCTGCGGAACAAACGCTGACTATCCTGCAGTCAGATTTTCCCGATTTTCCGCCGGAGCGCTATGCGGCGGTTCTGCACGCCATTGAAGCGCATAGTTTTAGCGCGGGGATGGCTCCCCGCAGTGAAGAAGCGAAAATTGTCCAGGATGCCGATCGGCTGGAGGCTTTGGGGGCGATTGGCCTGGCGCGCGTATTCGCGGTATCCGGTGCGCTGAACAATATCTTGTTTGATGCCGACGATCCCTTTGCCGATCGGCGTGAACTGGATGATAAAAAATACGCGCTGGATCACTTCCAGTGCAAGCTGCTGCGTTTACCGGAAACGATGCAGACAGAAAAGGGTAGGGCGATGGCGCTGCACAATGCGCGCTTTCTGGTTCAGTATATGGCCAAGCTCAGCGCCGAACTTCGCGGAGACCCGATGTCCCTTGATGACAAGGTTTTGCAGCGCTTTGATCCACTAGCATAAAACTGCCCGCGCTATTTATGGTAACCTCTGCAAAAATAGTCGGGCTGGTTGAGGTTATGGCGCAAAATTTATCCAAGGAAAATCCCCCGTCTTTTAAGGTTGAGCATACCGAAGAAGACGCGCAGACGTTATTGCGCCAGCTAATGGCAATTTATGACGTTAAAACGCTGGTGGCGCAGCTGGTTGCCGTCGGTGAGCAGCATTGGAGCCCGGCTATCCTCAAACGCGTTGCGACGGTATCGCGCGCGGCAGGGCGCATAAGCGCGCAGGAGCAGGCACATCTTCGTTCGCTCCTGCCGCAGCCTCCAGCGCATCATCCCCACTATGGATTCCGCTTCGTCGACCTGTTCGCCGGCATCGGTGGTATTCGTCACGGTTTTGAGGCGATTGGCGGGCAATGCGTGTTTACCAGCGAATGGAATAAACATGCGGTGCGCACCTATAAAGCCAACTGGTACTGCGATCCTGAGCAGCATCGCTTTAATGAAGATATCCGCGATGTCACGCTGAGCCATCTCCCTGAGGTGAGCGATGAAGAAGCCGCGCAGCATATACGCCAGGCAATCCCGCAGCATGACGTACTGCTGGCCGGCTTCCCCTGCCAGCCTTTTTCACTGGCCGGCGTCTCAAAGAAAAATGCCCTTGGGCGCGCTCATGGTTTTGCCTGTGAAACCCAGGGAACGCTGTTCTTTGACGTGGTAAGGATCATCACCGCCCGCCAGCCGCCAATTTTTGTGCTGGAGAACGTCAAAAACCTGAAGAGCCACGACAAGGGGCGGACCTTTCGTATCATTATGCAAACGCTCGATGAGCTGGGTTACGAGGTTGCCGATGCGGCGCATACCGGAGCGGACGATCCTAAGGTGATTGATGGACGCCATTTTTTACCTCAGCATCGGGAACGGATTGTGCTGGTGGGTTTCCGGCGCGACCTCCAGCTCCATGAGGGTTTTACCCTGCGCGATATTGCCCACCTCTATCCTGCCAGCAGACCTACTTTTGGCGGGCTGCTGGAACCCACGGTTGACGACAAGTTTATCCTCACCAGGGTGCTGTGGAAGTATCTCTATCGCTATGCGCGTAAGCATCAGGAGCGAGGGAACGGTTTTGGCTACGGGCTGGTTGATCCAACGAATCCGCACAGCGTGGCGCGCACGCTCTCTGCCCGCTATTACAAAGATGGCGCGGAAATCCTCATCGATCGCGGCTGGGATCGGCCATTAGGCGAAAAATATTTTGATGACCCGGAGAATCAGTTGCGTCGTCCGCGCAGGCTGACGCCGCGGGAGTGCGCGCGTCTGATGGGTTTTGAGACGCCGCAGGGGTATCGTTTTCGTATCCCGGTCTCGGACACTCAGGCCTATCGCCAGTTCGGCAACTCGGTCGTGGTGCCGGTATTTGCTGCGGTAGCGAAGCTGCTGGCGCCGCGAATCGAAAAAGCGGTAGCCATGCGTGAGCAAGAGATTAACCATGGCCGACGTCCACGATAAAGCCACCCGTAGTAAAAACATGCGCGCGATCGGCACCCGCGATACGGCAATTGAGAAACGGCTGGCGGGGCTGCTGGCGCGTGCCGGTTTTTCCTTTACCGTACAGGACGCCGCGCTCCCCGGCCGCCCGGATTTTGTGGTATCAGACTATCAGTGCGTAATCTTTACTCACGGCTGCTTTTGGCACCATCACGACTGCTATCTGTTTAAGGTGCCCGCGACGAGAACCGAATTCTGGCTCGACAAGATAGCCAAAAACGTGGCGCGCGATCGCCGGGATATCGGGCGACTGGTGGAGCAGGGATGGCGGGTGCTGGTGGTCTGGGAATGCGCGCTGCGCGGGCGAAAGAAGCTTAACGACGAAGCGCTGGGCGAACGACTGGAAGAGTGGATCTGCGGCGGCGATCGGTGCGCGCAGATCGATACTCAAGGCATAGGTCTGTTAGACGTTACTTCTGCGCCTTACAGGACGTAATCTCGCGACGAACCGGGAACAGGTATTTGCCGAGCGTCACCAGAATGACCGCAAAAATTATGATGCCGAGCGCCAGCCACTCTACGGGAGATAAGCTTTCCCCGGCAAAACCGGTGCCCAGCAGGACGGCGACTACCGGGTTGACGTAGGCATAGCTGGTCGCCACGGCTGGCGTCACGTTACGAATTAAATACATATAGGCGTTGATGGCGATAAGCGATCCGAAGATAGCCAGATAGGCGACGGCAAAAATGCCGGACCATGATGGCATCTGGGTTAACTTTTCCCCAGTCAGTGAGGACGCTATCATTAGCACGATCCCTGCCGCCAGCATCTCAATGGCGCCCGCCATCATTCCGGTCGGTAGCTCGATTCGCGAACCGTAGACGGAGCCAAAGGCCCAGCTCATCGAGCCGATCAGAATCAGCAGCGCTCCCCAGGGGTTACCGTTCAGGTTGCCGCCGCTGTTAAGCAGAACAATACCTGCCAGACCTATCGCGATCCCTAACCACTCAAGCTTGCGGGTGGCAATACCAAAAAAACGGCTAAAACATAGGGTAAATAACGGTACCGTCGCGACCATGACTGCCGCAATACCTGAGGGGACGTGCTGGTGTTCGGCAAGCGTCACAAAACCATTGCCTACGGCCAGCAGCAAAACGCCGATCAGCGCCGCGTTGAGCAGCGGTTTGCGCGACGGGAGCTTATGGCCCGTGGCCAGCAACCAGGCGAGCAGCACCGCGCCAGCGGAAAGAAAGCGCACGCCAGCCATCATCAGCGGAGGCCAACTGGCGACGCCAACGGCGATAGCGAAATAGGTGGAACCCCAGATGATATACAGCGCAAACAACGCCCCGATGAGCGGCAACAGCTGACGGGTAGACATACTTCCTCACGACGGTGCAGAGATAGAAAGGAGACGTATAGTAAACGTGAAAACTATCGTGCTGGCGAGCGCTTTAGTTAGCCTGCCGCGGTTAAATTTATGTTGACTAAGGACGCCAGTGGGCGAAAAAGCGCTTTTGCTTCATACTTCATGAGGAACAATCATAAATGAAGGAATGCAATTTTGGCGGGAAGTAGTCTATTAACCTTATTGGATGATATTGCCACTTTACTCGATGATATTTCGGTCATGGGGAAACTGGCGGCAAAAAAAACGGCAGGCGTATTGGGTGATGATTTATCGCTTAATGCTCAGCAGGTAACCGGCGTGCGGGCCAACCGTGAATTGCCGGTGGTATGGGGCGTAGCTAAAGGCTCATTGATCAATAAAGTGATTCTGGTGCCGCTGGCGCTGTTGATTAGCGCTTTTATCCCGTGGGCGATTACGCCACTGCTGATGCTGGGTGGCGCCTTCTTGTGCTTTGAAGGCGTCGAGAAGGTGGTGCACACTCTGCAGGCGCGTAAACATAAAGAGGATCCGCAGGTTCGCCAGCAGCGGCTTGAAGCCCTGGCCAATCAGGACCCGATGGCGTTTGAACGAGATAAGGTAAAAGGCGCGGTGCGCACAGATTTTATTCTGTCTGCGGAAATTGTCGCGATTACCCTCGGGATTGTAGCTGAAGCGCCGTTATTAAATCAGATTCTGATTTTGTCCGGCATTGCGCTGCTGGTGACGGTGGGGGTGTACGGTCTGGTGGGGGTTATCGTCAAGCTTGATGATATGGGCTACTGGCTGGCGGAAAAAAGCAGTGCGCTGGCGCAGTGGACAGGGAAAGCTTTACTGGCGATTGCGCCTCGTCTGATGAAGGTGCTGTCCATCGTCGGCACCCTGGCGATGTTCCTGGTCGGCGGCGGCATTGTGGTCCACGGTCTCACGCCGCTGCATCATGCCATTGAAAATCTGGCTCAGGGGCAGAATGGCGTCATTGCCTCGCTGCTGCCAACGGCTGCAAATCTGGTGCTGGGATTCATTATTGGCGCCATCGTGCTGGCCGTGGTGAAAGCGATAGCCGCTCTTCGCGGTTCTACGGAGTAAATGTGCTATCTATCATGCAAAGTGGTTCACCTTCGTCTAAGGTAAATCTGTTTCTTCCTGATACCGGAGGCAAAAATGGTCTTGTTGGTCAGTGATGAAGTGAGACGCAAAAACGGCGGCCCCCGCATGGTCGTTACCGGATTCGCCAGCGGCATGGTGGAATGTCGTTGGTATGACGGTTACGGCGTAAAGCGCGAGGCATTTCGTGAGGATGAACTTATCCGTGGAGGAGGAAGGAAGCTGAACCGCACCTGACCCTCCATCAGCGCCCGGCATCCGTCGGGCGTTTTCATATTGTGAATTATTTTACCAACAGGGAGCGTGGATGAAGTTTGCTTCTTTAACCGTGCTGCGAGAAAACGATGGATAAGCTGATGTGGGTGAAAAAGCTGCGCCAGATTTTAAGCCCCGGATATGTGGTTAACCTCTGTTTTTTTATCGTCTTCTGCTTCTCTACGCTGTTGATATGGCGTGAGATCAAGGTTCTGGAAGAAGCCTACGTCGCTAACCAGCGCAACAACCTTGAAAACGTGGCACATGAATTTGACAGCCTGCTGCAATTTAATATCGACAGAATGATTTTTTTTCGTAACGGCATGCATTCCGCGCTGGAGACGCCGTTAGATTTTGCCGTGCTGCGCAAGGCCGAAGAGAGTTATTTAGCGAAGCGACACGATCCGATCTGGTCAGTTGAGATTCACAATCGACGAACGCTGCCGGTCTACGGCGTTGCCGATGCCTTTATCGACGGCGACGAACTTCTTTCCCGCGACACTCCCTTTTCCGGGAACGAGCTGATGGCTACCCTTGAACTCGGTTATATGCTGCGCCTGGCCAATAACAACCGGGGTTTCGCTAAGCGTATGCTGTACGTGTCGCGCAGCGGCTTTTTTATCACCACTGAGCCGCTGAAAAATTCGACGCAGGCGCTGGCGCTCTATTCTCAGGCTACGAGCGATGCCTGGTTTACCCGCCAAACGCAGCGTAATAACCCTGCTCGCGGTATCGTATGGCAAACGGTTCCCGGCGATGAATCGCCGCGTGAAATACCGGTGATAACGGCGTCTATTCCGCTTGATTTCCAGCGTTTCTGGCTCGGTGTCCTGGCGATGGACTTCTCGGTACAGGAGATGAAGGCGTTTCTGGTCAATGCGATAAAGACGGGTGAGGAAGGCGAGTATCAGCTTTATGATAATCAACTTAATTTGATAGCTTCTTCTGCGCCGGGCAACGTGCTGACGCTGCTGTCTGCGCATGAACAGGAGATGCTGAAGCGCGCTTTTGCTGGTGAGAATCAGGGGGGGATTCGCCTGGTTACCCGTTATATCAGCTGGGAGAAGATCCGCAATTTTGATGGGGTGCTAATCCGTATTCACACTATTCAGGAGGGGGTACGCGGCGACTTTGGCAGCATCACTATTGCCCTGATGCTGATGTGGTTAATGTTCACCCTGATGTTGATGATCTCGTGGTTCGTTATTCGGCGAATGGTGCGCAATATGAGTATGCTGCAGACCTCCCTCGAATGGCAGGCCTGGCATGATGCGTTGACCCGCCTGTTAAATCGGGGGGCGTTATTTGAACGCGCCACGGCAGCTGCTCGTCAGAGCGAACGCCTGAAGCGTCCAGTGGCGGTGATTCAACTCGATCTTGATTACTTTAAAAGCGTTAACGATCGGTACGGGCATCATGCGGGGGATCGCGTGCTGACGCTGGTGGCCAGTACTATCGCCAGCCATATTCGCGAAGGCGATTTTGCAGGGAGGGTTGGCGGAGAAGAATTCTGCATCGTCCTGCCTGATACCAGACTAAAAGAGGCGACGGCCATTGCAGAACGGATCCGTATACGGATCAATAGTCGTGAAATTTTACTCGGCAACAGCGCCTCTTTACGTATCACCGCGTCGTTTGGAGTGAGCTGCAGTGAGGATTCCAGCGACTACAGCTTTGAGAACCTGCAGTCGGTTGCCGATCATCGTTTGTATCTTGCCAAGCAAAACGGGCGCAATCAGGTATGTGCGGACGGGTGATGTATCATTTATCGTGTGAATAAAATGAATTTAAATCATCCGTTTTGGCTATTTTAGTGAGATTATTCTTAAAAACATTGAGCGATGCGCAAACGTTCGTGGAAGAATAAATAGCGAGAGTCCTTGCCTGGCGAGCGTTGCCAGCGCAGGCGGCTTTCTTGACCCCATTTTTCAATAATTTACTCCATGAATGTTTGTTGTCATGCAAAATAATTGAGGGTAATGTTTGTAGCGCATCGGATATCCTGGTGTAACGAATTTTCAAGTGCTTCTTGCATTAGCAAGTTTCATCCCGACTCCTGCGAGTCGGGATTTTTTTCGCGCAACGATCAGCGATTAGCTTCAGTAACGCTAAAGTCATGGATATCGAGTTCAAAGGCCTCGGCCAGCTCGCGCCAGGTATGGTAACCCCGGCCATCAATGCTGACGTGATGAGGATCGTCTTGCGTTCGCTGGACTTCACTTTCGCTGATTTCATTAATCGCCGCCAGCAGGGCGTCAACATCAACGCTTCCCGTGCCTTTGTGCTCTTTGGCGATTTTCATTTCGGCTACCTCGCTTAACTCAGACAGGGCTCCTTAAGTATAGACGGTCTACAAAAACAGCAGTTGCCCGGCCGGACACTGCGCGATCGGCAGTTTTGTTCTACACTGGCTCAAAAATAGAGGAGATGAGTTATGCAGGTAAACGATCGTGTCACGGTGAAGACCGATGGTGGCCCACGTCGGTCGGGCGTTGTGCTGGCAATAGAGTCGTTTAGCGAAGGGGTCATGTATCTGGTTTCGCTGGAGGATTATCCGCTGGGGATCTGGTTTTTTAACGAGCACGGCCATCCTGACGGTATATTCGTTGAGCGGGAAGAGTGATTCGCCGCGAGTAAACTGGCGGCAGCGGCCGCCAGCGTTTTTCAACGCAGGTTGACGTGAATTCCGGATGTGATGTTTTCGGTCAGGCGGACGATGTGATAAATCACCTGTTTATTGTGGGTTTGAATCTTCTTTTTAATATTGCCCTTGTGCGAGGACACGGTCTTGGCCTTAATGTTCATCTGCGCTGATATGTGCGAGGTTCCGTGTCCGGCCATCCACATCTGAAGCATATTTGATTCGGTCTGGCTTAAGGTCAGCGTGGGAATATTAATCCGGGCAGCACGATAGTTCTCATATTTAAGACGGTTGGCGAGAATGTCATCAAGGTCTTTTTCGGTCAGCGATTTCGAGCACACGAGTAAGTTTTTGCGCACCAGCAGGTAATGGTCGAAATGAATATTGGCCAGCGACATAAAGATAATGAATAGCGTGGCGGGATACTGGCTGATGATTTGTCGGACAAGCTGGTTGTTCTCTTCATGATGAATAAAACAATCTTCATTGATAAATACTACGGCAGGGCGGCTGGCTTCACACATTGCCTTCAGGTTTGACGCACTCTGTACTTCTGCGATCTCACGCTTCTTTACCCCCCTGCTTGTCAGGTACCCGGTTAATCCCAGCCGGGTGAAGCTGCATAAATCCATGATAATCGTTGACATGACCCATCCTCAATCAACACGTAACGATAATTTATCCCTCGCCGACAAGCGCGATGAAGTCCATTTTGTTAGCAATTAAAACGACCGCTGCCGTGGAACCATTAGGCAGCCTGAACTATTCCTTAATATGCCCCTAATTTGCCAGGAATATTCTCAAAGTAAAGACTACAAAAGGCTATGTGGAGGAAATAAAAACATTAAATACCCGTCATATATAAGCTTGCCATTTTTACGCTATTTTAAAATAGGATTATCCTTATATTGAGTGGTTAAAATAACGTCTTCGAATTAATGGCATTAATGGAATGGATGAGAATAACTTAACATTCCATGGCTATTTTTTGCCATATAACGCGGTGCAGGCGGGCGCTCTGCTTAGCCTGTACTCGATTCCGGAAGAGTGGCGGGCTTACCGCTTTAATGCCACAATGCTTTTTTTATCGGTTTGTGGGATGAATGATGAAAAAGATGGTACTGGCTGGCGCGCTGCTAGCCCTGACCGGGTGCGTGCAGGTTGATAGCTACAGCGATGTTGTTAAAGCGCCGGCGCCTGCAGGGCTGGAGGGATACTGGCAAACGGCAGGCCCGCAGAGTGAAATGATGAGTCCTGACGCGATAGCGAGCCTTATCGTGACCAAAGAGGGTGATACGCTTGACTGTCGACAGTGGCAACGGGTGATCGTCCTGCCGGGGAAATTAATGAAGCGTGATGATGTTATCTATAACGTTACCTCCGCGTTAGATGTCTATCCGCTTGAGCGTGAAGGCAATACGCTGCGCTACGATCGTATGACGCTTAAACGGGTGGATCGCCTCACTCCGGAGTGTGAACTGGCGTGGAAAAAAGCGTCGGCTGATAAAAGCGGACGGTAAGCTTGATGCGGGCTGAATCCTTCTCAGCCCGCGAAGTTTTATAGTGCTTCCTCAATCACCCACACGCTTACGCTGCCGCCACTACAGGTGAAAGTCCCGTTTCCTTCATCGTCGGTTTCAATAACCTCATCGCGGTTGCCGAGAAAATCTCGCCAGCGTTTATTGCGGTAATTTTCGCCCAGAGGGAGCGTTTTTTCCCCATCGTCGCCGTTGGAGAGTACGACCACGCAGCCCGGATCATCCTCGGTGCCGCTCCGGCTGAAGGCAATACAGTTCGGATGATCGAACCAGAGCGTTTGTACACCGTGGGCAAAACGCTGGCGGGCGTCGATCAGTTCGTGTAGTTGTTCGATTACCGGCATCTCAATAGCGTAGCTCTCGCCATCGCCACCGGTATCTTCATAGCTGGCGCCGAAGAGATCGGCATAAAAGACCGAGGGAACGCCGTTTTCACGCAGCAGAATCAGCGCATACGCCAGCGGCTTGAACCAGGCCTCAACCGGCGCCTCGAGCGCCTGCAGCGGCTGAGTATCATGGTTGGTCACCAGGGTGACGGCGTGGAACGGGTCGGCTTCAACCAGCGTGCCGCTAAAAATCTGGCTCATGTCGTAATCGCGACCCTGCCGCGAAGCTTCATGAAATTTCATCTGCAGAGGGGCGTCGAACAGCATCGTCTTGCCGTCAACCATGGCGATATACTGCTGAAGCTTATCAACTTCGTGCGACCAGTATTCCGCGACGATAAACAGCGGTTTTGTCGCCACCTCCTGGACGTGTTCGATCCACTCTTTATAAAACCAGGCGGGGATATGTTTAACCGCATCAAGGCGGAAGCCATCGCACCCGGTCTGCTCCATTACCCAGCGCGCCCAGTATTTAATCTCCTCGGTAACCGCCCGATTGCGAAAATCGATATTTTCGCCCATCAGATAGTCGAAGTTGCCCATTTCATCATCGACCTGATCGTTCCATCCGTCGCCGGTGTAGTCATTGACGAGTTTAAACACACCATCTTCATCAGGATTCTCTATATGATCGATCCCGCTGAAGCACTTATAGTCCCAGATGAATTCAGAGTATTTACCGGCGCGGGCGGGGAAGGTGTAACGCGTCCAGGCCTCGCACTCAATAATCTCATCAGAGATTTGCGTACGATCGTTTTGATCAACGCGCTGAATGCGTACCGGCTCTTTTTCATCGGCCCCCATTTTGTGGTTAACCACAACGTCAAGCAGCACGGCGATATCGTGCTGGCGCAGCGCGGAGATCGCGGCGAGGAGCTGGTCTTTATCGCCATATTTGGTGGCGACTGAACCTTTTTGGTCAAACTCGCCGAGGTCAAACAGGTCGTAGCAATCATAGCCGACAGAGTAGCCGCCGGAGGCGCCCTTGTAGGCAGGAGGCAACCAAACCATGTTGATGCCGATTTCGTTAAGGTTTGGCGCGAGGGCTTCGACTTCACGCCATAATTCGCCGCCGGTTGGGTAGTACCAGTGAAAGCACTGCAGTAACGTGGGGTTTTTCATCTTCCTTGCTCCAGACGTCATCAAGCTGACCATTGCAGTATGAGAGATATCCAGCAAAACGGAGATGTTTTCGATACGTTTTCGCTATGCCCTAAACGGCACCATATATAATAATTCGGAATAAGATGTAGCATATCGATGTTGGTGACTGAGGCTAAACGCCTTACACTGCAGCAAAATATCACTCTGTTACGGGTATCTAATGAAATTAGCACTTCTGGGTCGTCAGGCGCTGATGGGCGCAATGGCCGTCGTTTTAATGGCTGGCGTCAGCGCAAAAACCTTTGCGGCTGAAAACCTGCTTAATCAGGTCAAAGAGCGTGGCACTTTACGCGTGGGTCTGGAAGGGACTTACCCGCCGTTCAGCTATCAGGGAGATGACGGTAAGCTGACCGGTTTCGAGGTGGATTTTGCCAACGAACTGGCGAAACATCTGGGCGTAAAGGCTGACCTTAAACCCACCAAGTGGGACGGCATGCTGGCTTCGCTGGATTCTAAACGTATCGATGTCGTGATAAACCAGGTCACCATTTCCGATCAACGTAAGAAAAAATATGATTTCTCGACGCCCTATACTGTTTCAGGGATTCAGGCGCTGGTGAAAAAAGGGAACGAGGGCGTGATTAAAACCGCCGCTGACCTGAAAGGTAAGAAAGTCGGCGTGGGTCTGGGCACCAACTATGAAGAGTGGCTGCGTCAGAACGTCCAGGGCGTCGACATTCGTACTTATGATGATGATCCGACGAAATATCAGGATCTGCGCGTGGGCCGTATCGACGCCATCCTGGTTGACCGCCTGGCGGCGCTGGATCTGGTGAAGAAAACCGGCAATACCCTTGCTGTCACTGGTGAAGCCTTCTCCCGCCAGGAGTCCGGCGTCGCGCTGCGTAAAGGTAACGAAGACCTGCTGAAAGCGGTTGATGGCGCTATTGCAGAGATGCAAAAAGATGGCAGCCTGAAGGCGCTATCGGAAAAATGGTTTGGCGCTGACGTCACGAAGTAACGGTCGGCGGTGAAAAAAGGCGCTCCTGATAGCGCCTTTTTTTATTTCGCGCCTCACAGCGTGCATAATTAAGGATAATTCAGTCAGGAGGTTTTATGTCACTGCAAAATTTAACCCTTTTCCCGCGTCTGGAGCTGATCGGCGCGCCGACGCCGCTTGAATATCTGCCGCGCCTTTCCGATTATCTCGGTCGTGAAATCTTCATCAAGCGTGATGACGTCACCCCGCTTGCAATGGGCGGTAATAAGCTGCGCAAGCTTGAGTTTCTCGCGGCTGATGCGCTACGGGAAGGTGCGGATACGCTGATTACCGCCGGAGCCATCCAGTCGAACCATGTCCGTCAGACGGCAGCGGTGGCGGCAAAACTTGGCCTGCACTGCGTGGCGCTGCTGGAAAACCCAATGGGTACCCGGGCTGAGAACTATCTGACTAACGGTAACCGATTGCTGCTTGATCTGTTCAATACCCAGGTCGAAATGTGCGACGCGATGACCGATCCTGATGCTCAGCTGGAAGAGCTGGCGACCCGCATTGAAGCTCAGGGCTATCGTCCCTACGTGATTCCGGTGGGCGGTTCGAACGCGCTGGGCGCGCTGGGCTATGTGGAGAGCGCGCTGGAAATCGCCCAGCAGTGCGAAGGGGCGGTTGAGCTTTCCTCCGTGGTCGTCGCATCCGGCAGCGCCGGTACGCATGCCGGTCTTGCGGTGGGACTTGAACAGCTGATGCCAAATGTCGAGCTTATCGGCGTAACGGTGTCGCGCAAAGTAGCCGACCAGCTGCCAAAAGTCG
This sequence comes from Klebsiella sp. S69, assembly GCF_016516145.1. Classification (NCBI taxonomy): domain Bacteria; kingdom Pseudomonadati; phylum Pseudomonadota; class Gammaproteobacteria; order Enterobacterales; family Enterobacteriaceae; genus Klebsiella; species Klebsiella sp. S69. Next base: position 20,066 of record NZ_JACVUU010000004.1, read on the forward strand.
CCGCGCTGCAGCAGGCAGTGGCAAATAGCCTGGAGCTGGAAGCAAAGGCCGGTATCCAGTTATGGGATGATTACTTTGCGCCGGGTTACGGGATACCGAACGACGAAGGAATGGCGGCGGTCAAGCTGCTGGCGCAGCTGGAAGGTATCCTGCTGGATCCGGTCTATACCGGAAAGGCAATGGCCGGACTGATTGATGGTGTCAGTCAGAAGCGCTTTAAGGATGAAGGCCCAATCCTGTTTGTTCATACCGGCGGCGCGCCTGCGCTGTTCGCCTATCATCCTCATATCTGATGCAGAACACATAGAATGCAAGAGAGTATCCAACTGGTTATCGATTCCGCGCCTTTTTTGCTTAAGGGCGCGGTATTCACGCTACAGCTCAGCATCGGCGGCATGTTTTTTGGCCTGGTGCTGGGGTTTATCCTGGCGCTGATGCGCATGTCACCCGTCTGGCCGATTAAATGGCTGGCGCGGATGTATATCTCCATCTTTCGCGGAACGCCGCTGATTGCGCAGCTGTTTATGATCTATTACGGCTTGCCGCAGTTCGGTATTGAGTTGGATCCTATTCCCGCAGCGATGATTGGCCTGTCTTTAAACACCGCGGCCTACGCGGCAGAAACGCTGCGCGCGGCGATTGCCTCCATTGATAAAGGACAGTGGGAGGCGGCGGCGAGTATTGGTATGACGCGCTGGCAGGCGATGCGCCGCGCGATTCTTCCCCAGGCCGCACGGGTGGCGCTGCCGCCGCTTTCCAACAGCTTTATCAGCCTGGTCAAAGATACCTCTTTGGCCGCGACTATCCAGGTGCCGGAGCTGTTCCGCCAGGCTCAGCTAATCACCTCGCGCACGCTGGAAGTTTTCACCATGTACCTGGCTGCTTCGCTGATTTACTGGGTAATGGCGACGGTGCTTTCCACGCTGCAAAACTATTTTGAAAATCAGCTGAACCGCCAGGAGCGTGATCCAAAATGAGTGCGATTGAAGTAAAAAACCTGGTGAAAAAATTCCATGGCCAAACGGTGCTTCACGGTATCGACCTTGAGGTTCAACAGGGCGAAGTGGTGGCGATTATCGGACCCAGTGGTTCAGGGAAAACCACGCTGCTGCGCAGTATTAATCTGCTGGAACAGCCGGAAAACGGTACCATTCGCGTCGGCGACGTGACCATCGATACCGCGCGCAGCCTCGGTCAGCAAAAAGCGGACATCCGCCGTCTGCGTCAGCATGTGGGCTTCGTGTTTCAGAACTTTAATCTTTTTCCCCACCGTACGGTGATGGAGAACATCATTGAAGGGCCGGTGATCGTCAAAGGGGAGGATAAAAATGAATCCATCGCCCGGGCGCGTGAGCTGCTGGCCAAGGTGGGGCTTACCGGTAAAGAAAACAGCTACCCGCGTCGTTTGTCCGGTGGGCAGCAGCAGCGCGTGGCAATTGCTCGCGCGCTGGCGATGCGCCCCGATGTCATCCTGTTTGATGAACCAACCTCGGCATTGGATCCCGAGCTGGTGGGGGAGGTGCTGAACACCATACGTCAGCTGGCGCAGGAGAAGCGTACGATGGTTATCGTTACCCATGAGATGAGCTTTGCCCGCGACGTAGCGGACCGCGCTATTTTTATGGATCAAGGGCGTATCGTTGAACAGGGAGACGCGAAATCTCTTTTTGCCAATCCTCAGCAGGCGCGTACCCGCCAGTTCCTCGAAAAATTTCTGATGCAATAATCTCAGTGCCCAGGCCGCTTCCGCTAAGGCTGAGGGGAGCGGCCTGCTAAACGACGCTTAACCGAGTTTCGGTAAAAGTTAAAAGTCCAGCCTCAGGACATAATCAACGCCGATATATCTGTCAAGGTTTTGTGCCACAACTGCGGGCATACTTTTCACGCATCAGGCGCTGTTGCCGGCCGCCATCTAATAAATGCGATGGCTACCATATTTTATACATATAAGCAGGATTTATGTGTTAGTTTTATGTATTTATAATAATGATTATCACTCAGGAGTTATTTGGTCAGTTATGAGGGACAATGATTTTTTCAGCTGGCGGCGGGAAATGCTGCAACAATTTCAGTCAGCTTCTGCAGGCGAAGGAGTTTTTCATCTACTCCAGCAGCAGGCACAAGCGCTGGAATATGACTACTTCGCGCTCTGCGTACGGCATCCCGTGCCTTTCACTCGCCCCAGGGTAACCCTGCAATCGACCTATCCTCCGGCCTGGATGTCGCATTATCAAGCCGAGAATTATTTCGCGATTGACCCGGTACTGCGCAAGGAGAATTTCCTTCGCGGGCATCTACCCTGGAACGATAAGCTATTCCACGACACCCCTGAATTATGGGACGGTGCGCGCGATCATGGCTTACGCAAGGGGGTAACGCAGTGCCTGACGCTGCCTAACCATGCACACGGATTCTTATCCGTCTCAGGAACCAGCCACAGCCAGGGGCCCTTTGAGGAAGATGAACTGGAGATGCGCTTAAGAACCCTGACCGAACTGAGTCTGCTGACGCTCTTGCGGCTGGAGGACGAAATGGTTATGCCGCCGGAAATGAAATTTAGTCGACGTGAACTGGAGATTTTGAAATGGACAGCGGAAGGCAAAACCTCGGCTGAGGTCGCAATGATTCTGTCTATCTCAGAAAATACCGTCAATTTTCATCAGAAGAATATGCAGCGAAAATTCAATGCGCCAAACAAAACGCAAATTGCCTGCTACGCGGTAGCGACGGGATTAATTTGATCTTATAGGTTGTTCTGCGTGCCAGACGTAAGACCGGCTGTTAGTCATACCTTCAGCCGGTGAATCATTACTGACGATATGCCTGCTTAATTTGCTTAACGGTGCTGGAGAATACGGCAGCCTGAGCCACATCTTCCATCTGCGCAATTTGCTTTTCCATTTTAATAATCACTCGGCCTGCATCCGCCTGACCCATGGCCTGCAGCATCAGCGTCATCATCGCTTTCAGGCACGAAACTTCCTGTGCCAGTTCTTGATTATTTTCCGCAGTGGAAAAATCTGGTGTGCTCATCGATATCCTCGTTTGCTTTCTGCGCAAATGCGCATGTCTAAAAGTGAAGGCGGCGCAGTATACCACAAGCAAAGGAAAAAAAAGGAGTGCTTGATTTTCGTTCTCTCATTTGAATGGTGAATGTTTTAATTGGCTGAATAATACGTAATCATGAGAGGTAAGCAGCTTAATTTTTTCCATGACGCCGTTTCACTGTTAATATTTGTTACATATTCAGGCGCGTATTTCTCATCTACGCAGAGTGTTGTGTTTTAACGTAATCTGTGTGATGAATGTTAAAAAACAACCGTTTCGCAACTCTATGTTAAGTATGGCTTTCCAGCAGGTGTGCAGGCAGATTTCCATAATTGTCTAAGAAATCTTTTCCAGGACATTTTTTGACTTTTAAAGTTACGCTAAAACCCGGTAATATGTAGGAGATAAGCTATCAGTGGCGTTATCCCTAATTCTGGAGAATATTCCTTTGATCAACGTCCTTCTTGTTGATGACCACGAACTAGTGCGCGCAGGGATACGACGCATTCTGGAAGATATAAAAGGGATTAAAGTTGCCGGCGAGGCCTGCTGCGGTGAGGATGCCGTGAAATGGTGCCGCGCAAATCCCGTTGATGTAGTCCTGATGGATATGAACATGCCGGGAATCGGCGGCCTTGAGGCTACGCGAAAAATTGCCCGTTCCGTTGCTGATGCCAAAGTGATTATGCTGACCGTGCATACGGAAAATCCGCTGCCGGCGAAAGTCATGCAGGCCGGCGCCGCTGGCTACCTCAGTAAAGGCGCTGCGCCGCAGGAGGTAGTCAATGCGATTCGCTGCGTGGCTTCGGGTCAGCGTTATATCGCATCCGATATCGCTCAGCAGATGGCGCTCAGCCAGATTGAACCGGAAAAGGCCGAATCGCCGTTTGCCAGTTTGTCTGAGCGAGAATTGCAGATTATGCTAATGATTACTAAAGGTCAGAAGGTCAACGAGATATCAGAGCAGTTAAATCTGAGTCCCAAGACCGTGAACAGCTACCGCTATCGCATGTTCAGTAAATTGAACATTCACGGCGATGTGGAGCTGACGCACCTGGCAATTCGCCATGGCCTGTGCAATGCGGAGTCGTTAGCAAGTCAGTGAGTGATGTTTTTGATGCAAAAGCTTTCCTGAAAACCGTAACCAGCCAGCCGGGCGTCTATCGTATGTATGATGCTGGCGGTACTGTTATCTATGTAGGCAAAGCAAAAGATCTGAAAAAGCGGCTTAGCAGCTATTTTCGCAGCAACCTGGCTTCGCGTAAAACCGAAGCGCTGGTGGCGCTTATTGCCCAGATTGACGTTACCGTGACCCACACCGAAACGGAAGCGCTGCTGCTTGAGCATAACTATATTAAGCTTTATCAGCCGCGCTATAACGTGCTGCTGCGCGATGATAAATCCTACCCCTTTATTTTTCTTAGCGGCGATACGCATCCCCGCCTGGCGACGCATCGTGGAGCCAAGCATGCGAAAGGCGAATATTTCGGTCCGTTCCCCAACGGCTACGCCGTTCGCGAGACGTTAGCGCTGCTGCAAAAGATCTTTCCTGTCCGCCAGTGCGAAAACAGCGTTTATCGCAACCGCTCGCGGCCGTGCCTGCAGTACCAAATTGGCCGTTGTCTCGGGCCTTGCGTTGCCGGGCTGGTGAGTGAGGAAGAGTATGCTCAGCAGGTCGACTACGTACGCCTGTTCCTGGCGGGTAAAGACGATCAGGTACTGACTCAGCTGATTGCCCGCATGGAAAAAGCCAGCCAGGCGCTGGAGTTTGAAGAGGCTGCGCGGATCCGCGACCAGATTCAAGCCGTCCGTCGGGTAACGGAGAAGCAGTTCGTCTCCAATACCGGGGACGATCTCGATGTTATCGGCGTGTCGTTTGATGCCGGAATGGCATGCGTCCACGTGCTGTTTATACGCCAGGGGAAAGTCCTTGGCAGCCGCAGCTATTTCCCCAAAGTGCCGAATGGTACCGAACTGGGTGAAGTGGTGGAAACGTTTGTCGGGCAGTTCTATTTACAGGGCAGCCAGATGCGGACGCTGCCAAGCGAGATCCTGCTGGATTTCAACCTCGGCGACAAAACCCTGCTGGCAGATTCGCTCTCAGAACTGGCCGGACACCGGGTTAACGTACAGACCAAACCTCGCGGCGATCGCGCCCGCTATCTGAAACTGGCGCGGACTAACGCCGCGACGGCGCTGACCACCAGGCTTTCTCAGCATTCAACGATAACTCAGCGCCTGCAGGCGCTCGCGACGCTACTCAAACTCCCCGCCGTCAATCGGATGGAATGTTTTGATATCAGCCATACGATGGGCGAACAGACCGTCGCGTCGTGCGTGGTTTTCGATAGCAACGGACCGCTGCGTGCGGAATATCGCCGCTACAATATCACTGGCATCACGCCCGGGGACGATTATGCGGCGATGAATCAGGTACTTCGTCGTCGCTACGGCAAGGCAATAGAAGAGAGTAAGATCCCCGATGTCATCCTGATCGACGGCGGTAAAGGCCAGCTTGGCCAGGCGAAAACGGTCTTTGCCGAGCTGGACGTGCCGTGGGATAAAAGTCATCCGCTGTTATTAGGCGTGGCAAAAGGCAGCGATCGCAAAGCGGGCCTGGAGACGTTGTTTTTCGAACCGGAAGGCGAGGGCTTTAGCCTGCCGCCGGATTCCCCCGCGCTGCATGTCATACAGCATATTCGCGACGAGTCGCACGATCACGCCATTACCGGCCACCGTAAAAAACGGGCAAAAGTAAAAAGCACCAGCACGCTGGAAACCATCGAAGGGGTGGGGCCAAAACGCCGACAGATGCTGCTGAAATATATGGGTGGTCTGCAGGGACTGCAGAAGGCCAGCGTCGAAGAGATTGCGAAAGTACCGGGTATATCTCACGGTCTGGCAGAAAAGATCTTCTACTCGTTGAAACATTAGGGGCTCTGTAGCAACATAGGGCTAATTTTTACTTACAACAGATAGTTACCCGTTACCATGCAATTTAATATCCCTACGTTGCTTACTCTGTTTCGCGTCATTCTTATTCCATTCTTTGTACTGGCGTTTTATCTCCCGTTTAGCTGGGCTCCTTTTGCCTGCGCCCTGATTTTCTTCGTCGCGGCGGTGACCGACTGGTTTGATGGCTACCTGGCGCGTCGCTGGAATCAGAGCACTCGTTTCGGCGCTTTCCTCGATCCGGTTGCGGACAAAGTCATGGTAGCGATTGCGATGGTGCTGGTGGCCGAGCATTATCATACCTGGTGGGTAACGTTACCGGCCGCTACGATGATCGCGCGCGAAATCATCATCTCCGCGCTGCGCGAGTGGATGGCTGAACTGGGTAAGCGCAGCAGCGTAGCGGTATCATGGATTGGTAAAGTAAAAACCACGGCCCAGATGGCGGCGCTGGTGTGGATGCTGTGGCGGCCAAATATCTGGGTTGAATGGGCGGGGATAGGGCTATTCCTCGTGGCGGCGGTGCTGACGCTGTGGTCGATGCTGCAATATCTGAACGCCGCGCGCGGGGATTTGCTTGATCAGTGATCGTTTCGGCGCAATTTTCAGCAAACAACACAAGGTTTTGAAAAATATCGTTGACTCATTGCGCCAGGTAAGTAGAATGCATCGCATCGAACGGCAGCACAGTCTGGCAGACGATAACAAAATCAACTAATTAGCAAATTAGCTTGATGATGCGGGAATAGCTCAGTTGGTAGAGCACGACCTTGCCAAGGTCGGGGTCGCGAGTTCGAGTCTCGTTTCCCGCTCCAGTTTAAGACATCGGCAGTTGCGGGTGTTAAAGCATTAAGGCGCGTTAGCAAAGCGGTTATGTAGCGGATTGCAAATCCGTCTAGTCCGGTTCGACTCCGGAACGCGCCTCCAATTTCTATCCCGAGCCCGGATGGTGGAATCGGTAGACACAAGGGATTTAAAATCCCTCGGCGTTCGCGCTGTGCGGGTTCAAGTCCCGCTCCGGGTACCATTGGGATAAAGCAGAATAATCAAAGCAATAAGCAGTGTCGTGAAACCACCTACGGGTGGTTTTTTTGTTTTTGTCCCTTATAAAAAACCGCTTCAGCGCTACTTCTCGATCGTCGGGTACATTTTGTCATAGGACAAAATACTTTTCTGTTGCTATTATCTGCCAGCACTCAATCATTATCTCAATAAGTGGGGATGAAATGTTCACTGGCCTCTGCGCTTTTCCTCTGACTCCGTTACATCCACATGGCGTTGATGAAACGGCATTTGCCCGAATAGTCACTCGTCTCGTCGAATCTGAGGTCGATTCCCTCGGCGTACTTGGCTCCACCGGAAGCTATGCCTGGCTTAGCCGTGAGCAGAGAATGCAGGTGGTGCGCCAGGCAAAATCGCATGCCGGACCCATTCCGTTGATGGTCGGCATAGGGGCGCTGGGGACCGATCAGGTTCTCCGTCTGGCTGAAGACGCGCAGATGGCAGGCGCCAGCGCGCTGCTTCTGCCAGTAATGGCTTATCAACCCCTGACAGACGAGGAGATTTTGACTTTTTACCAGACCGTCACCCAACAGGTCTCCGTCCCCGTCTGCGTTTACGACAATCCCGTTACCACGCATGTGACGACTTCGGATGAACTTAAAGGCGCGATCGCCGCGTTACCCGGGATCGCCTCAATTAAAATCCCCGGCCCCGCGAAAAATGAAACCGTCCGCCGGATTCAGAGCCTGCGGCGCCAGCTACCGGCAGGGGTGAGTATTGGCATTAGCGGGGACGCCTGCGCGGCCGATGGCCTGAATGCCGGCTGCGAAGTCTGGTATTCGGTGTGCGGCGGCCTTTTCCCGCAGGTCGCCAAAGAGTTAACCGCGGCGGCAGCGCGAGGGGACGCTGAGCAGGCGACGGCAATCAGCGCCAGGCTCGCGCCGCTGTGGATGTTATTCAGTAAATATGGTGGCAGCCTGCGAGTGACCGCCGCAGCGGCAAGTATCCTCGGGCTGTGCGGGGAGGATTGCTTACCGCGACCGCTGCTCCCGCTTTCGTCGGATGCCTTTAGCGAAATTGCGGAAACACTTCGCACGCTGAAGCTCCTGTAGCCGGGTAGTTTTCTTTCGCTATTTCCGCTACTGTAAGCGCCATTTTTTACGACGATGAGCCTGTTTATGAAAACTGGACCCCTGAACGAAAGCGAAGTGGAGTGGCTGGATGATATCCTGTCGAAATACGCGGTAGAAGGCACCATCATGGATGTTGCTGAACTGGATGGCCTACTGACGGCCATACTCTCCGGGCCGACCGAGATTGAGCCCGCGCAGTGGCTGATTGCTATCTGGGGCGGAGCGGATAATGTGCCGCGCTGGGCCAACGATCGCGAGCGGGATCGCTTCGTCAACCTGACGTTGCAGCATATGAGCGATATTGCCGAGCGTTTAAGCGACTATCCCGATCAGTTCGAACCGATGTTCGGCAGCCGGGAAGAGGAGGGGCAGGAGCTCACCATTGTTGAGGAGTGGTGCTTTGGCTATATGCGCGGCGTGGGATTAAGCGACTGGTCAGCTCTGCCTGCCGAGCTGCAGGCAGATCTGGACGCCATCGCTCTGCACGGTACCGAAGAGCGCTTCGAGGCGCTGGATGAACTATCCGCGGAAGAGTTTATCGCCAGCGTTGAGCGAATTCGTCCTGCGGCCCTGGCACTTTACAACTACTGGACTGAACACGCTCAGCCCGCACAAGTTCAGCAGCCCATCAGGAATGAGAACAAGGTTGGGCGCAACGATCCTTGCCCGTGCGGCAGCGGTAAGAAATATAAGCAGTGCTGTTTAACGAAATAACATCAGGGGCCGAATTGGCCCCTTTTTTATCCCACCGCCGGCAGTAATCCTGCGACTATCGCAAACTGAATCACTACGATAGCGATCCCGCAGAGCAGGACAAGCCACAGCGCCGCTGAACCGCCTGCGACCCGCCACGGGGCATCAGGGTGCTGTTGGCGGCTCTTCATTACCAGCAGCGAAGGCAGCATGAGCGCGAGCACGGCCAGCGCAACGCCCGCATAGCCTAACGCCATCACGAAGCCACGCGGATAAAATAGCGCGAAGGCCAGCGGAGGCAAAAAGGTAATCAGACCGCTCTGTAGCCGTCCACCGGCGCTGTTCTGGCGTTGAAACAGATCGGCCAGATAGTCGAACAACCCAAGCGCCACCCCGAGAAATGATGTCGCCAGCGCCAGGTCGGCGAACAGATGGACCGCCAGCTCAACGTGCGACGATGCCACCACTTCACGGATGGCCTCCAGCAGGCCATTGAGCCCGGCATTCTGCGCCAGCAGCGCGGTAAACGCAGGAGAGTCAATGCTGCCCAGCGTCGCCAGCTGCCAGAAAATATAGGCGACCAGAGGAATAAAGCTTCCGATGATAAATACCCGGCGCAGCTTGCGAATATCGCCGCCCAGGTAGCTCACAATACTGGGTATGCTGCCGTGAAAACCAAAGGAAGTAAAAATCACCGGAATGGCCGACAGCGCCAGCCCCTGCTGTAGCGGCAGAGTCAGCAGGTTTATCTGGTGAACGTGCGGCAGCAGAAGCGCGAGCATGATGGCGAGGAAAATAATCTTTGCGCTGAATAAAAAGCGGTTAAAAAGATCGACCAGCGAAGTCCCGATGCAGACGACCGTCCCACCGATAGCGGTAAAGATCAGAACGCCTGCCGCAGGAGGCAGCGTCCAGTCCAGCCACTGATTGAGGCTTGAGGCCAGCAGTTCGCCGGCGCCGCTGATATAGGCTGCCGTGAGCGCGTAAAGCAGAAACAGCATGCAAAAGCCGGTTGCCCATTGCCCGTATCGGCCCAGATAACGTGCCGCCAGCGAACCCAGACCCATGTCGGCCGGCACGTGCTGATAGACTTCCAGCAGCAGCAAAGCGGTATAACACATTAGCGCCCAAAGCGTTATCAGCAAAGCTAACGTCACGCCGAAACCTACGCCCGCCGATGCCAACGGCATGGCTAACATCCCTGCGCCGATGGTGGTGCCGGCGACGATTAAAATACTACCCAGAGTGCGGTTCTTCACGCTTTTCACTATCCATTACGGCATTCACAATTCATTATGCCGCGCAGAGTATGTGAAATCAGTCGCTTCGTCAAATGAGGGTTACAGGCGTTGTAATGAGAACTTTACAGTAGCAGAGGGTTTGCTTCAAAGCTGCGCTGGCGCAAGAATTCGCCGCCCGGGCTGGTATATTCTGCGGGCTTTACGGGAGAGAATATGCAATCGATTCATGGTCACGAAGTGCTGCAAATGATGATCGCCTCAGGCGAAACTTACACCGTGGCGACGCTTGAAGCGGCGATCGTCGCGCGTTTCGGTAAAGAAGCCCGATTTCACACCTGCTCGGCGGAAAATCTGAGTGCGGCGGAACTGGTGGCGTTTTTACAGAAAAAAGGCAAGTTTATTGCCGCTGAAGAAGGGTTTAATACGCACGAAAGTAAAATTTGCCGCCATTAATACGGCAGCGGGCGCTGGAGCCTCGCTGCCGGCCTAATTAATTTTGCGTGTCGAGCGTTGCCAGCTCTTTATCAATAAAGTACAGACCTTCGCCGCTTTTACCTGCCAGGGTTAATTTATCAATAACCGATTTAAACAGCTTCTCTTCTTCGTGCTGTTCAGCAACGTACCACTGCAGGAAATTAAACGTCGGATAATCCTGACTGGTCATTGCCGCATGTGCCAGTTCATTAATTTTTTGCGTAATTAACTGTTCATGTTCGTAGGTCGCACGGAATAGCTCGTCAAGAGAGGCATACTCAGCAAACGGCGACGCGATAGCCGTGATGCAGGGCAGACTACCGGTATCGGTCAGGTAGTCGAACAGGCGCTGCATATGGGTCATCTCTTCCTGCGCGTGGCGACGAAGAAACGCCGCCGCGCCTTCAAAGCTGTGGTAACTACACCAGGCGCTCATTTGCTGATAAAGCAGAGAGGAATAAAGTTCAAGATTCATCTGCGCATTAAGCTTGTCGATCATTTCAGTTTTTAGCATCTGGCTGCTCCGGGAAAAAAGAAATAAGTTTTAGGGCGCACACTATAATTTGTTATTAATTTATTTGCAAAAAGTAAATTAATAAATTCATTTATTAATAATGCAAATGGGAATAACACGCATTGGCACTTTTAAAATAATGAGAATGGTTTTAATTCCTTATTTCGTTCACTTCGCCGTTGGGCCAAATTTCGCCGTGTTAATCCGATCCCCCGCACACAGGCCTGGCCTGAGATGACGCGACTTGCCTCAGGATGAGACGGCGTCCTGGCAGGATGGAAGGCAAAAGTGTGAGGCGAGATGCAATTTATAAAACAACTTTTCATAAAATTTGAAAGTATGTTCGTAAGGTAGTATTGTTCATAGCAACGCTAACGAACTATCGCGGGAAAACCCGCACAGCATTCAGGAGAGTAAAGCATGAAAATCGCACTGATGATGGAAAACAGCCAGGCGAACAAAAACGCCATCATCCTCAATGAATTAAACGCCGTTGCTGACGAGAGGGGCTTCCCGGTTTACAACGTCGGGATGAGCGATGAAAACGACCATCACCTGACCTATATCCATCTGGGCATTATGGCCAGCATCCTGCTGAATTCGAAGGCGGTCGACTTTGTGGTTACCGGCTGCGGCACCGGTCAGGGCGCGCTAATGTCGTTAAATATTCATCCAGGCGTCGTTTGTGGCTACTGCATCGACCCTGCGGACGCCTTCCTGTTTGCGCAGATCAATAACGGTAACGCGCTGTCTCTGCCGTTTGCGAAAGGATTTGGCTGGGGTGCAGAGCTGAACGTACGCTTTATCTTTGAAAAAGCCTTCACCGGCCGCAAAGGCGAAGGCTATCCGCCGGAGCGTAAAGAGCCTCAGGTGCGTAACGCCGGCATCCTGAACGCGGTCAAAGCCGCGGTGGTTAAGGAAAACTATCTGGATACGCTGCGTGCGATCGATCCGGAGCTGGTGAAAACTGCCGTTTCCGGCCCTCGCTTCCAGCAGTGTTTCTTTGAGAACTGCCAGGATAAAGAGATCGAAGCGTTCGTTCGCCAGATCATCGGTTAATCGATTAACACATCCTATGCAAGGCCAGCGCTGCTGGCCTTTTCGTTATCTATTTCTTTTTGTTCGACACGCTGCTACCCGCATCTTTTGTCAGATGCAGAGTATCAATCATGCCGACCAGGCAAATCAGCGCAATAAAGATAAACGACAGGCGGAAGCTGATGCCCGGAAGGTGAGAAAGCGTAAGCCATTCACTGAACTCTTCCCCAATACGAATACCTATCGCTCCAAGCGTTATCCCAAGTCCAACGGCCAGCTGGGATGCGGTGCTGAACAGCGTATTGGCATAGCTCATTTGTCCGGAAGGAACATCGGCAAAAGCGAGGGTGCTGATGCCGGTAAATTGAATCGATCGGAAGACCCCGCCGAGATAGAGAATTACAAAGATGAGCCAAACCGGCGTATCCGGGGTTAAAAAAGCGCAGGCCAGCAGCGATAATACGTTTAATGCGCCATTGATCAGCAGCAGACGGCGAAAACCCAGCCAGCGAATCAGCGGCGTTGTAAGGGGCTTGATGGTGAAGTTGCCGACGAACACCGCCAGCACCAGCAGCCCCGAGTGGAAGGGATCCATGCCGAAGCCGACCTGGAAAAGCAGCGGCAGCAGAAACGGAACGGCGCTGATGGAGGAGCGGAACAGCGAACCGCCGTACATGGTGACCCTGAAGGTGGGGATCTCCAGCGCATCAAGGCGCACCATCGGCCATTCAGCGCGGCGGAAGTGCCGTAACGAGAAAAGCATGCAGCCCAGGCCTAACGCCAGCAGCGCCAGGGTCTGCCAGCCCAGAGGCTGACGATCGCCGAGAAGCTCCATGGCGGCGACCAGGCTAACCATCGCCACCGAGGTCGCAAGAAAACCGGAAAGATCGAACGGGCGGCGCTCTTCTTCCCGAATATCCGGGATGATGCGCAGCGCCAGGGCAATCGCCACAAGCCCAAGCGGCACGTTAATAAAGAAGATCCAGTGCCAGCTGGCGTAGCTGGTGATAAATCCGCCCAACGGTGGGCCAATAATAGGCGCCACCAGCGCCGGCCAGGTCAGAGTGGCAATCGCTTTAATCAGCTGATGCTTCGGTGTGGTGCGCAACACCGCCAGGCGGCCCACGGGCACCATCAGCGCGCCGCCAATTCCCTGAAGAATACGCATGGCGACAAACACATCGACATTGGTCGACAACCCGCAAAACACCGAGGCGAGGGTAAAAATCGCCAGCGCCAGGCTAAAGATTTTCCGCGCGCCGAAGCGATCGGCGATCCAGCCGCTGGCGGGTATCAGCACCGCAAGGGTAATAAGGTAGGCGCTAATTCCAATGTTGAGATCCACTGCCGTTACGCCGAAGTCTTTCGCCATGTCGGGCAGGGCGGTGGCGATGACTGTGCCGTCGAGGAACTCCATAAAAAACGCGCCGGCCACCAGCAGAGCAGGTGCTGAAAAAGAGCGGTCGTCCCTGGAAGAGATGTTTGTACTCATCGTTGTATCGCTGCCATTGCTAAGCGATCCCGGATTCACCTGGAGCCCGCAGCTCTTAACTATCCGAAATAACTCACTTTTGTTGAATGTTTAAATTTATTTTGTAAATAAAACGTGATTTATCGCACATTGAGATTGATTTTTGTGATGCAAGTCATATTATAGCCCTGTAGATATTAACACCTGCATAACAAAAATGGAGCCAACCATGAAACTGCGCAAAATTCTGAAGAGCATGTTCGAAAACTACTGCAAAACCTTTAAAGACGTACCGCCTGGCGCTATGTTCTGATAAAAAAACCTGCTGCGGCAGGTTTTTTTATATCCGAGGAATTAGGGTACTATTACGCTCCTGAAAAAAGGAGTGAAAAATGTCTCAACATCTTACCGAACACGACGAACTGGTCTCTGACGTTGTTGCCTGCCAGTTAGTTATCAAGCAGATCCTCGACGTCATCGATATCATCGCCCCTGTCGAGGTGCGCGAAAAAATGACTACCCAGCTGAAAGCCATCGATTTTGCCAGCCACCCGGCCTCGGCTGACCCGGTGACGCTGCGGGCGGTACAAAAAGCCATCGCGCTGATTGAGCTGAAATTCACCCCGCAGGAAGAAGCGCACTAGCGGCGTGAGCCCCGCCATCAACGCGATAGCGGGGCGTTATTGCTGATTAATGGGACACGGCGGTTTGAATGACGTTCTCCTGCGCATTCTTGAACAGTTTGCTGTTGCCCCAGCACTCTTCATAACGATGGCCCACTAAATCTTCCACGATAAGGCGAACGTCCGGCGCGATGTCGGCAATTTTGCCTCCCGCTTTAATGCGCGCGACTTCCTGTAGCACCACCAGGTGCGCCTTGCGATCGAGCTTCATCTGTTTACTGAACACGATGGCTGCCAGCGCCAGTAAAATCACCCCTGCACAGAATACCACCGCAATCGCGGTGACCGCACTTTCCGGCTGCGTGTGCGCCTTTGACTGGAACCCGTAGAAGCTGAGGATAGCTCCCATTGTAAAGACGATAATCGAGCGCAAAATTTTACCTGAGAAGGTCATGGCGCCTGCATAGATCCCCTCGCGACGGCGGCCGGTGTAAATTTCATCGACATCAGCCAAAAAGGTGTAAACAGTCCAGGGAATGTAGTAGACGCCGCCGGTGCCGAGACCGAACAGCACCGTGATGCCAAACATCAGGATGGTGGCCAGACTTGAAGGCAGGTGGAAGAACCACAGCGAGGTGTAGAGCAGCACGGCAAAGATGACCACGCTCAGCGCCAGAATATACGGCTTACTGAAGCCTTTCTTCACGCACAGGCCGATAAACAGGGCCGTTGATACCAGCTGCAGAATTGAGTTCAGGCTGTTGAGCCCGGCCACCATGGCCGGATCGTGTTGCAGCACGAAGATGACGAAGTAAGTGAAGATCGACGCAAACAGCCATTCGGCGCCGAAACCGCAGAGATACATACCAAGGTGTTTACGGAATACGCGCAGATAAAAGGTTGAGCGCATATCTTTGGCCAGCATAAGCAGCGTATTGAGTAGCCCCTTTTTCTCCCCCGAGCTTTTTTCCTCTTCGCGCGGTCGTTCCCAGCTGCAGTACCACAAACAGGAGATGGCCACGATAAGAATGACACCGTAGGTCAGTCCGGTAAGGAAAAACGGGGTGGCGGATTCTTTGCCATAAAGCAGGATGAACTGCCCGGGGATAAATGCCGCGAGGAAGTTAGCCAGTTTGCCGAATATCGCTTTATAACCGGTGAGCTTCGAACGCAGTGAGAAATCATCAGTCATTTCGGTCGCCAATGTTTCATAGGGGACCATAATCGAGGTATAAATGATTTCAAAGACGACGTAGGTGCACAGGTAGTACCAGAAACCGAGACCTTCTACCCACAGCAGCGGGTAGAACATCATTAGCGGAATGCCTATCAATAAAAAGAAGCGACGGCGGCCAAAGCGTTTACCGAGCCGGGTTTTGCCAAAGTTATCGGTGAGGTAGCCCATCAGCGGGTTACTAATCGCGTCGATAATGCTGGCGACGGAGAAAATAAAGGAGGCTTCGATCAGCGTCAGCCCACAGAAGGTTGTATAAAAATAGAGCAGCCAGGCACCGCTGATCGCCAGTGCGCCGCTTCCCAGCAAATTTCCGCCGCCGTAGGCTAACTGATGGCGTAACAAAATCGGTCTTCCCTGCAGCCCGTTTGAGGCTGAAGCCGTATATCTTGCCATTAAAATAAACTCCGTGTTTTAAATTTTTGAAACGCTGTTTTTATATTATCAACCCAGAGTTTTAAACGTGATCCAGATCACCAATACCCTGCTAATTCCTCCGGTTGAGCGGGAATGAGATCTGGTTAAAAGTTTTTAATGCCTTTCAGGAATAAAAACGGCGCCGAAGCGCCGAAAAAGATTGGTTCGCTGAGGGGCGATGAGGGCATTAAAGGCAGAAACACGCCTCTTTTTACGCTTTATCGCGCGCTCTGGTATTTGCCGACATGACGCTGGCGTACTGTTGGCTGACCAGTTCAAGCAGGTGACGATCGGTTTGCTGTTCGCTGGTCCCGGCCTGGTCCGCGCAGCGGACTTCATCCAGAATGGTCTCCAGCAGCATGCCATCCAGCTGCTGTTCTTTCGCCAGCAGCGCGAGGAAGCGTAGGGTGGATTCGTCGCTTTGCGCCTTCGCCTCTGCCGTCAGGCCGGAAAGCATGCTGCTGCGCTGCTGATAATCAGCAACGGTTTTGCTAAACAGGTCTTCAAGAGAGGCGCATTCCGCGCTGCAGGCTTCGTCTGCTTTAACCACGGGCCAGGCGCCGGAACTTTTCATAAAATCAAAGACCCGCATCATCTGCGTTATGCTGGATTGCGCTCGATTACGCAGAAAAGTGGCGGTACCGTTCAACCGCTGCTGAATACACCACTCGCTTAACTGCAGATACAAGTTGGAAGTATGGAACTCAAGATTCAATTGGTTATTCAGCTTTTGCACCATTCCTGGAACGACCATAACAATATCCTTATTTACTGTGCGGGAAGCGCCTGCGTCATATCCAGACGCGATTGTGACCAAGGGAGTTTGCGAAATTAAAACCAGCAGATGAAAAGCTCAGAATAATTTTATTCAGAACTTAAGCCCGAACCATGGAATTAAATTTCTTGTCTCAACGAAGATAGAATAGCGCTATATCTGAATTAAGAAAACTCTCAATGGTAGTTATTTACATTATGTTACAACATCTGGATTTAACTTTATACAGGCTGAAAATGTAATAGTAATCGCTTACTGTAGTACATTGTAATTTATATTAACCTTATGATTTAACACCTCTTTTATTGGCTTCCTGATTAAAAGGTAGTATCTCTAATATTTTTTATTGAAATTGTGTTTTAAAAATAACGATTCAAAATTCCTTTTTGTGATATCGTGCGTCATCAAAGCGAAGGCTGCACTGGTTCATCTTTTCGCCTGGGTAACTGAAAAGATGATGATAATTTAAAAAAAGATGTTTTTTTGTAAAAGACTTATGACTACCACGCTAACGAAAGGAGACTGAAATGAAAAAAGTTGCGGTGCTGCTGGCGTCGGGTTTTGAAGAGGGGGAGGCGATTGTGGTGGTTGATATCCTCCGCCGTCTGCATCTGGATGTGGAGCTTCTCTCCTGCGCCGAATCGCGCGCGGTGGTGAGCTACCACGATATCCCAATGGTTGCGGATAGCACTTTAGCCGAACGCGCAGGGATGCTGTACGACGCGGTGGTTCTGCCCGGCGGTCCGCAGGGAAGCGTCAACCTCGCCGCCAGCCAGGACGTCGTAGCGTTTATTACGGCCCACGATAGAGCAGGAATGCTGATCTGTCCGATCTGTTCGGCAGCCGCAAGGGTTCTCGGCGGCAATGGGCTGCTCAGGGGGCGACGCTACGTCTGTTCGGGGGAGTTATGGCAGAAAGTGGCGGACGGGGAGTATGTTGATCAACCCGTAGTGGAAGACGGTAATTTGATCAGCGGTAAAGGGTTAGGCCATGTTTTTGATTTTTCTTTTACCGTTGCCGCTCGTTTATTGGGGGATGAGGTGCTGGTACGCAATCATGCGGAGCATATTTATTGCCGCTGGTAATATCGACAAGGATAACTCTGCTGATGATATAGAGAATATTGCTACAGCCCGCGCTAATTGTCTGACAATTAGCGTTTTTTTTATGTCTTTTTCCGCTGTTTTTATGTACGCAATTACTGTAATTCCGCGATGTGATTGCGCTCTCGTATGGAGAAATAATTTCCGGTTAATACTATTTTAACAACGGCGGTCTTGATTGAGACTTTCCTAATGCCTTGTTTTGCGTCCGATAAAAAAATTAACTCTTAATTTCCCCTACATAAAAGCGAATTAAAGCTGGAGTTTACCATGCACAAATTTACTAAAGCGCTGGCGGCGATCGGTCTCGCCGCAGTTATGTCACAATCAGCTATGGCCGAGACGCTTAAGCTGGGTTTTCTGGTCAAACAGCCTGAAGAGCCATGGTTTCAAACAGAGTGGAAATTTGCCGATAAGGCCGGTAAAGATTTAGGTTTCGACGTCATCAAAATTGCCGTCCCCGACGGTGAGAAAACCCTCAACGCCATTGATAGCCTGGCGGCTAGCGGAGCCAAAGGCTTTGTTATCTGTACGCCCGATCCCAAACTCGGGGCGGCTATAGTCGCCAAAGCGCGCGGCTATGATATGAAAGTCATTACCGTCGATGACCAGTTCGTTAACGCCAAAGGCAAACCGATGGAGAGCGTACCGCTGGTGATGATGGCGGCCAGTGAGATCGGCGCACGTCAAGGGCAGGAGCTCTATAAAGAGATGCAAAAACGCGGCTGGGACGTGAAGGATACCGCCGTCATGGCCATCACTTCCGACGAGCTGGACACCGCCCGTCGTCGCACTAGCGGATCGATGGACGCCCTGAAAGCTGCCGGTTTCCCGGAGCAACAAATCTACCGTGTGCCAACGAAATCTAACGACATTCCCGGCGCCTTTGATGCCGGCAACTCTATGCTGGTTCAGCATCCGAACGTCAAACACTGGCTGATCGTCGGCATGAACGACAATACCGTTCTGGGCGGCGTACGCGCCACCGAAGGCCAGGGCTTTAAAGCGCCTGACGTTATCGGTATCGGTATTAATGGCGTTGATGCAGTGAACGAACTCTCTAAAGCGCAGGCCACCGGTTTCTACGGCTCTCTGCTGCCAAGCCCGGATATTCACGGCTATAAAACCAGCGAGATGCTTTATAACTGGGTGACAAAAGATGTCGAACCGCCAAAATTCACCGCGGTGACCGACGTGGTGCTGATTACCCGCGACAATTTTAAAGAAGAGCTGGCTAAAAAAGGGCTGTAAGGCCGGTTGAGCGGGCCTCTTGCCTTGCGCGAGAGGCCCTGTACAGAAAAGCGGAGTCGTTATGCAACAGTCTACCCCTTATCTCTCATTCCACGGCATCACCATGACATTCCCGGGCGTTAAAGCGCTGTCCGATATTAGCTTTGACTGCTATGCCGGACAGGTCCACGCCCTGATGGGAGAAAACGGCGCCGGGAAATCCACGTTGCTCAAAATCCTCAGCGGCAACTACGTACCCACTGCCGGCAGCCTACAGATCCAAGGCCAGCAGATGACCTTTACCCACACCACCGAGGCGCTGAATGCCGGGGTGGCGATTATCTATCAGGAGCTGCATCTGATCCCGGAAATGACCGTGGCGGAAAATATCTACCTCGGCCAATTGCCGCACAAGGGCGGGATTGTGAATCGGTCGCTGCTGAATTATGAAGCCGGCCTGCAGCTGCAGCATCTGGGGCTGGATATCGACCCGGAAACGCCGTTGAAGTATTTGTCGATTGGCCAGTGGCAAATGGTGGAGATCGCCAAGGCGTTGGCGCGGAACGCCAAAATCATCGCTTTTGACGAGCCCACCAGCTCACTGTCGGCCAGGGAAATCGACAATCTGTTTCGGGTCATCCGCGAGCTGCGCCAGGAAGGGCGGGTGATCATTTACGTTTCCCACCGGATGGAAGAGATCTTTGCGTTAAGTGACGCCATCACGGTCTTCAAAGATGGTCGCTACGTGCGCACCTTTGACAATATGCAAGAGGTTAACCACGACGCTCTGGTACAGGCGATGGTCGGTCGCGAGCTGGGCGATATCTACGGCTGGCAGCCCCGTGAATATGGCAAAGAGCGTTTGCGCCTCGATCGGGTGAAGGCGCCTGGCGTACGGCAACCCGTTAGCCTTTCGGTGCGTAGCGGAGAAATCGTCGGCCTGTTTGGGCTGGTTGGCGCCGGACGCAGCGAACTGATGAAAGGCCTGTTCGGCGGCAGCAGAATAACCGCCGGTCAGGTTTATATCGACGGCGAGGCCATTGATATCCGCAAGCCGGCTCAGGCGATTCAGGCCGGGATGATGCTCTGCCCGGAAGACCGCAAAGCAGAGGGGATTATTCCGGCTCACTCGGTTCGCGACAACATCAATATCAGCGCCCGCCGCAAGCACATTCTCGCGGGCTGCGTCATCAATAATGCCTGGGAAGCGCAGAACGCCGACCAGCATATTAAATCGTTGAATATCAAAACGCCCGGCGCAGAGCAGCTGATTATGAATCTCTCCGGTGGCAATCAGCAAAAGGCGATTCTCGGCCGCTGGCTGTCGGAGGAGATGAAAGTCATCCTGCTTGACGAGCCCACGCGCGGCATTGATGTGGGCGCTAAGCATGAGATCTATAACGTTATTTACGCATTAGCGGCATCGGGCGTCGCGGTGGTCTTTGCCTCCAGCGATTTACCGGAAGTTCTCGGCGTAGCCGATCGCATCGTGGTGATGCGCGAGGGTGAGATTGCCGGAGAGCTGCTGCATGAACATGCCAATGAACAGCAGGCATTGAGCCTTGCCATGCCAAAAGTGAGCCAGGCAGTCGCCTGAGTAAGGAGTCTATGATGTCATCAGTTACCACTTCAGGTACTTCCCGGTCGGCTTTTAGTTTCTCCCGTATCTGGGATCAGTTCGGCATGCTGGTCGTTTTCGCGGTGCTGTTTATTGGCTGCGTAATTTTTGTGCCCAATTTTGCCTCGTTTATTAATATGAAAGGTCTGGGGTTGGCTATTTCTATGTCCGGAATGGTCGCCTGTGGGATGCTGTTTTGCCTGGCGTCCGGCGATTTCGATCTGTCGGTCGCCTCGGTTATCGCCTGCGCTGGCGTGACCACGGCGGTGGTGATTAATCTGACTGAAAGCATGTGGGTTGGCATCGGCGCCGGTCTGCTGCTTGGCGCAGTGAGCGGCCTGGTCAACGGTTTTGTCATTGCCCGCTTAAAGATTAATGCTCTGATTACCACCCTCGCCACGATGCAGATCGTCCGCGGTCTTGCCTATATCATCTCCGACGGTAAAGCGGTAGGGATTGAAGATGAGCGCTTTTTTACCCTCGGCTACGCCAACTGGTTTGGTCTGCCTGCGCCTATCTGGTTAACCGTTGCCTGCCTGATTGTATTCGGTCTGCTGCTGAATAAAACCACCTTTGGCCGAAACACGCTGGCGATAGGGGGTAATGAAGAAGCGGCTCGTCTGGCCGGCGTTCCGGTGGTGCGGACGAAAATTATTATTTTCGTCCTTTCAGGGCTGGTTTCCGCGGCGGCGGGCATTATCCTGGCATCCCGTATGACCAGCGGTCAGCCGATGACGTCCATTGGCTATGAGCTGATTGTCATTTCGGCCTGCGTGCTCGGGGGCGTATCGCTGAAGGGCGGGATCGGCAAGATCTCCTACGTGGTAGCCGGGATCCTGATTCTGGGAACGGTGGAAAATGCGATGAACCTGCTGAACATTTCGCCGTTCTCGCAGTACGTTGTGCGCGGCGTGATTTTGCTGGCTGCGGTGATCTTCGACCGCTATAAACAGAAAGCGAAGCGTGCGGTTTAATTCGTCCAACTTTTCAGTTTAATCCTAAACCCTCGCCAGCGCCCGTTGCGCTGGCGATGACTATCAAAAATGGCGATGCTGGTCACACTGTCTATACTTACATGGCTACAATAATTTAACACCCAGCATATTGCTGGCCATGATAAGGAGGAAACAGGGTGGCTGACCAGATTTATGTACCGCCTGCGTTAACCGGAAACTACGCTTTTTTCTTTGACCTCGATGGTACCCTTGCCGGTATCAAACCCCATCCCGATCAGGTGGTCATTCCAGCCGATGTTCTGCAGTCGCTGCGCCAGCTTGTGCAGCAGCAAAACGGCGCGGTGGCATTGATTTCAGGGCGCTCAATGGTTGAGCTGGATGAGCTTACCCGTCCTTACCGGCTACCGCTTGCCGGTGTCCACGGGGCTGAACGCCGTGACATCAATGGTAAAACGCATATTGTCTCTTTACCGGATTCACTTCTGAAGGCGCTCTCTGCGCAGTTGACGACGGAACTGGATGCTTTGCCGGGATGCGAACTGGAAAGTAAGGGGATGGCTTTTGCTTTGCACTATCGACAGGCGCCGGAGCAGCAGCAAGCGGTGCTGGCGCTGGCGCAATCTATCGTCCAGCGCCATCCCATTCTGGCCCTGCAGCCGGGTAAGTGCGTGGTGGAGATCAAACCGCGTGGAGTGAATAAAGGTGAAGCGATAGCCGCTTTTATGCAGGAAGCTCCATTCAAAGGACGCAAGCCGGTGTTTGTTGGTGATGACTTAACCGATGAAGCTGGTTTTAGCGTTGTGAATCAATTGAATGGCGTATCGGTCAAAGTGGGCGGCGGCGAAACGCAAGCGCGTTGGCGTTTGCCTGACGTGCCCGCCGTCCATCTTTGGATTAGTAACATCGCGAATCATGGGCAACAACCAGATGCGCTAACCGACAGGAGAGATGGCTATGAGTCGCTTAGTCGTAGTATCTAATCGTATTGCCCCGCCGGATGACAAAAAGGCCAGCGCCGGTGGCCTTGCCGTGGGGATTATGGGGGCATTAAAAGCAGCCGGAGGTTTGTGGTTCGGCTGGAGTGGGGAAATCGGTGACGACCAACAGCCGTTAAAAAAAGTGACTCAGGGCAATATCACCTGGGCCTCTTTCAATCTTAGCGAGCAGGATCACGACGAATATTACAACCGCTTTTCCAATGCCGTTTTATGGCCCGCATTCCACTATCGTCTTGACCTGGTTGATTTTCAGCGTGAAGCCTGGGAGGGCTATCAGCGCGTTAATGCGACCCTGGCGGATAAATTGCTACCGCTGATTGAACCTGACGATATCGTCTGGATCCACGATTATCATCTGCTGCCGTTGGCCAGCGAACTGCGCCAGCGCGGCGTCAATAATCGTATCGGCTTCTTTTTGCATATTCCGTTCCCGACGCCGGAAGTGTTTAACGCGTTACCGCCGCATGCGGAACTGCTTGAACAGCTTTGCGATTACGATTTACTGGGTTTCCAGACCGAAAGCGACCGACTAGCGTTTCTGGATTGCGTATCGATGCAAACCCGCCTGACGACGCGCGACGGCAAAAAGCATGTGGCCTGGGGAAAACCTTTCCAGACCGAAGTCTATCCGATCGGTATCGATCCGGAAGAGATTGCGCGCAGTGCTAAAGGGCCGCTGCCGCCGAAGCTGGCGCAGCTGAAGAGCGAGCTCAAAAGCGTCCAAAATATCTTTTCCGTTGAACGGCTGGACTATTCGAAAGGGCTGCCGGAGCGTTTTCTTGCTTATGAAGCCCTGCTGGAGAACTATCCGCAGCATCACGGCAAGATTCGCTATACCCAGATTGCGCCGACTTCACGCGGGGACGTTCAGGCCTATCAGGATATTCGTCATCAGCTGGAAAACGCAGCCGGCCGTATCAATGGCCAGTATGGCCAGCTGGGCTGGACGCCGCTTTACTACCTTAACCAGCACTTTGAACGCAAGCTGCTGATGAAAATCTTCCGCTACTCCGACGTTGGTCTGGTTACCCCGCTGCGCGATGGTATGAACCTGGTGGCGAAAGAGTATGTCGCCGCGCAGGACCCGCAAAATCCGGGCGTGCTGGTGCTGTCGCAGTTTGCCGGCGCGGCCAACGAGCTCCCGACGGCCTTAATCGTTAATCCTTACGATCGCGATGAGGTCGCTGCGGCGCTGGATAAGGCATTAACCATGCCTCTGGCCGAGCGTATTGCCCGCCATTCGGCCATGCTGGCGGTGATTAAGGAAAACGATATTCATCGCTGGCAGGAGCGGTTTATTGCCGATCTAAAGGAGATTGAGCCAGGGAGCGAGGAGAGCCACTTAGAGCGCAAGGTCGCCACTTTCCCTAAACTCGCCTGAGGCCAAGACGGTTAGCGCCTCCCCGGCGCTAGCCTTTTTCCAGACAAACCAGCAGCACATCGACGCCGCTACTGCCAACAATATCTTTTGCCGAACAGGTGGCGCGAGAAAACAGACTCTGGTTGTGGTTACCGCAAATCACCAGGTCAACGCGATGCTGTCGGCAAAAATCCTGCACGTGGTGAGCAATTCCGCCGCTGGCAATGGTCATTTTCTCTATAGGATAGTCGGCGTGGCGGGCCAGCTCGGCCAGAAATCCGCGCGTCTCCTCCTGCATCACTTCGCGTAAGTTTTCCATCATGGGCGCCGCAAACTGATTATACAGCTCAGGATCCGTCGCCAGCGTAATCAGGCTGACTTTTGCATTGACCGGACGTGCGATGGAGACGGCTTTTTGAATGAGGACCCGGCTTTCCGGGGTTGGCGCCACGGCGACCAACAGATGTGAGTAGGGCATCAAGCCTCCTTGATATACGCGAAACAACCCTTTTCTTATTGTCTTTACTCCCATTCCTTAGCATTCGCAAGGTTTATCCGCAGCGAAATACAGTGCCCAAATTTCATTCCACGACGCGCCGTTTCGGTGGCCATATCTCAGTTTTTGGTCCGATCTTTTGCATTAAAAGAAACGCTGTTTTATAAATCAGTGAAGCGTGTTCATCGACTCTTTGTGTTTTTGCCATTGAACGCTTTTGGCTGGCAAAAATGAAAAGGTAACGCCGTTCCCATGTTCTTACTGTAGCCATGTATCAACCCCCTTTTGGCGGAATGAGCCAAAAAGCGGTTCGGAGTTCTCAAAAAAAAGACACAGGATTTACGGCGATGAAAACACGTAAAATCGGTTTGGTTAACTACCTTGCCTATGGATCGGGCGATTTTCTTGGTGCGGGAACAACTGCACTCACGGCAGCCTGGCTGCTCTACTTCTACACCACCTTTTGCGGACTTTCGCCTATCGAGGCGACGCTCATTTTTGCCACTGCCAGAGTTCTGGATGCGGTAATCAGCCCGCTGATGGGCTTTCTGACGGATAACTTTGGCTCGACCTGGCTGGGAAAACGTTTTGGCAGGCGTAAGTTTTTTATCCTGCTCGGCATCCCTTGCGTGTTTAGCTACTCCATTATGTGGGTAGGGGATATGGGGTTCTGGTACTACCTGCTGACCTATCTGCTGTTTGACATCGTCTATACCATGATTCTGGTGCCGTATGAAACGCTGGTGCCGGAAATGACCGACGATTTTAAACAGAAAACCAAATTCTCCGGCGCGCGTATTTCTATGGCGCAGATGTCGGCGATCCTGGCTTCTTTCCTGCCGGGCATTCTGCTGACCATCTTCGGCAAAGACAACGCCGTCTCTTTCTTCTACGCCAGCCTGGTGTTCTCGGTGCTGTGCGCAATGATGTTAACTTTTGTCTGGTTCTTTACCTGGGAGCGCCCGCGTGAAGAGTGGACCGAGGCTGCGCTGCGCGCCGAAGAGGAGAAACAGAACCTGAGCTTGTCTCAGAGTCTTAATCGCCTGTTTATTGAATTAAGTTCGACCCTGCGCATTAAAATTTTCCGTCAGCATTTGGGGATGTATCTGGGGGGCTATATCGCCCAGGATGTCTTCAATGCGGTCTTTACTTACTATGTGGTGTTTGTCCTGATGCAGGAAGCCTCAATGGCCTCCAACCTGCTGGGGACCATGGCGATCTTCCAGTTTATTGCGGTTATTGCGATGATCCCGCTGTGTATTCGCTTCGGTCCGGCGCCATCGTACCGCATGGTGGTAGTGCTGTTCGGGCTGAGTTCGCTCTCTTACGCGGTGCTGTACTACGCTGGCCTCAGCGATGTTTATTCGCTGCTGCTGCTGATTTCCGCAGTGGCGGGTCTGGGCCGCGGCGGCATCAACTATGTTCCGTGGAACACCTATACGTATATTGCCGACGTGGACGAAGTGATCACCGGCCAGCGTCGCGAAGGCATCTTTGCCGGGATTATGACTCTGACGCGTAAGGCTTCCCAGGCCGGGGCGGTGATGCTGGTAGGGATCATCATGCAGATGTCCGGCTTTGTCTCCGGGCAGAAAACGCAGCCTTATGAAGTGAGCCATACCATTCTGCTGATCCTCAGCGTCGGCACTTTGCTGGTGCTGGCCTGCGGCTTCCTCGTTTCCCTGCGCTTTAAGCTCAATCTGCAAACCCACAGCGTCCTGCGTGCGGAAACGCTCAAAATGCGTGAATCCGGAC
Source organism: Klebsiella sp. S69 (assembly GCF_016516145.1). NCBI lineage: Bacteria > Pseudomonadati > Pseudomonadota > Gammaproteobacteria > Enterobacterales > Enterobacteriaceae > Klebsiella > Klebsiella sp. S69. The sequence goes on from NZ_JACVUU010000004.1 coordinate 46,197, forward strand.
GCGCTCAGCCGGAACTGGCCAGCGCCCAGGATCGTGAAGTAGTCGAGATGCTGGCCGGGATGCCGTACGACTCCCTGTGGGGAAACAACAATATTGGTTATCTGAATCGTAATAAACCCGCCGCGCCATCGCTGAAACAGCGTTCTGCCATGAATTCGACATATAACAGAGGTTAAGGATATGAAAGTTTGGCCTGTCAAACATAGCCCCCTACTGCGCCAGCCTGAGCGCTTTATCGCCCGCAATGAACTGCAGGCGCTGATTCAGAAGGTCACGCAAAATCTGGTCAACATTAAAGATGAAAGCGGGCAATTTTTACTGCGGCTGGACGACGGGCGCATCATTGATACGAAAGGGTGGAACGGCTGGGAGTGGACTCACGGCGTCGGCCTGTACGGCATCTGGCAGTATTACCAGCAGACCGGCGATACCGCAATGCGCGATATTATCGATAGCTGGTTTGCCGATCGCTTTGCCGAGGGGGCGACCACCAAAAACGTCAACACCATGGCGCCGTTTCTCACCCTCGCTTATCGCTATGAAGAGACGGGCAACGCCGCGTATCTGCCCTGGCTCGATAGCTGGGCCGAGTGGGCGATGAACGAGATGCCGCGCACGGAGTCTGGCGGCATGCAGCACATCACGCTGGCGGAAGAAAATCATCAGCAAATGTGGGACGACACGCTGATGATGACCGTTCTGCCGCTGGCGAAAATCGGTAAGCTGCTTAATCGCCCCGAATACGTAGAGGAGGCGGTGTATCAGTTTCTGCTGCACGTGCAGAATCTGATGGACCGCGAGTCCGGTCTGTGGTTTCACGGCTGGAACTATGAGGGGCGACATAATTTCGCTCGCGCCCGCTGGGCGCGCGGCAATAGCTGGCTGACGATCGTGATCCCGGATTTCCTGGAGCTGGTGGATTTACCCGAACACAGCGCGGTGCGACGTTACCTGGTGCAGGTGCTGGATACGCAGATTGCGGCGCTGGCCCGCTGTCAGGACGATAGCGGCCTGTGGCATACGCTACTTGATGACCCTGACTCCTATCTGGAAGCCTCGGCGACCGCCGGTTTTGCGTATGGGATCCTCAAGGCGGTGCGCAAGCGCTACGTGAGTCAGGCGTATACGGAGGTTGCGGAAAAAGCGATTCGCGGCATTGTGGCGAATATCTCTGCGCAAGGGGAACTGCTGCAAACGTCCTTCGGTACCGGGATGGGGTCGGATCTCGATTTTTATCGCGACATCCCGCTGACGTCGATGCCGTATGGCCAGGCGATGGCGATCCTGTGTCTGACGGAGTATCTGCGGAAGTATTTTTGAATCAGGTGAGAACAGCCGGGTGAGGCGTCAGCCGCCGCCCGGCAAACCCGGCGTTAAGCCGGGTTCTTTCGACATATTACATCCGTTCTACGGTTTCGATACCCAGGGTATCAAGACCCAGCTTCAGCGTTTTCGCCGTCAGCAGAGCCAGTTTCAGGCGGCTGTTGCGTGTCTCTTCGCTTTCAGCGCTCAGGATCGGGCAGTGCTCATAGAAACCGGAGAACAGACCCGCCAGATCGTACAGGTAAGAACACATAACGTGCGGCGTGCCTTCACGGGCAACGACCGTAAGGGTTTCTTCAAACTGCAGCAGACGGGCCGCCAGCTGGGCTTCGCGGTCTTCGGTGATGACCACCGGCGCCGCCACTAGCGCACTTTCATCAATATCCGCTTTGCGGAACACGGAGAGCACGCGGGTATAGGCATACTGCATATAAGGCGCGGTATTGCCCTCAAAGGCCAGCATGTTATCCCAGTCGAAGATATAGTCAGTGGTGCGGTTTTTTGACAAGTCGGCATACTTAACCGCGCCAATCCCGACCGCGTTCGCCAGTTTTTCCAGTTCATCGGCGGGCATATCCGGGTTTTTCTCCGCCACCAGACGGCGGGCGCGTTCCAGCGCTTCGTCCAGCAGGTCGGCGAGCTTCACGGTACCGCCGGCGCGGGTTTTGAACGGTTTGCCGTCCTTGCCGAGCATCATGCCGAACATGTGGTGCTCCAGCGGTACGGACTCCGGCACGTAGCCGGCTTTACGTACGATAGTCCACGCCTGCATCAGGTGCTGATGCTGGCGAGAGTCGATGTAGTAAAGCACGCGATCCGCATGCAGATTCTCGTAGCGGTATTTTGCGCAGGCGATATCGGTAGTGGTGTAAAGGTAGCCGCCATCCTTCTTCTGGATGATGACGCCCATCGGTTCACCTTCCTTGTTTTTGTACTCATCAAGGAATACCACCGTCGCGCCTTCGCTTTCTACCGCCAGCCCTTTGGCCTTCAGGTCGGCCACGATACCCGGCAGCATCGGGTTATAAAGGCTTTCGCCCATAACATCATCGCGGGTCAGGGTGACGTTCAGGCGGTTATAGGTTAACTGGTTTTGCGACATGGTGATGTCGACCAGCTTGCGCCACATTTCGCGGAAATATTCGTCGCCGCCCTGCAGCTTAACGACGTAGCTGCGCGCGCGCTCGGCGAAGGCTTCATCTTCATCGTAGTGTTTTTTCGCTTCACGATAGAAACCTTCGAGGTCGGCCAGCGCCATTTCACCGGCGTTCTCCTGCTGCTGTTTTTCCAGGTACGCGATAAGCATACCGAACTGGGTACCCCAGTCGCCCACGTGGTTAGCGCGGATCACTTTATGCCCGAGAAACTCCAGCGTACGCACCGCGGCATCGCCAATGATGGTGGAGCGCAGATGGCCTACGTGCATCTCTTTCGCCACGTTCGGCGCAGAGTAATCGACCACCACGGTTTGTGCCGGCGGCTGAGCCACGCCCAAACGTTCCGATTTCAGCGCGCTGCTGACATTTTCCGCGAGGAAGGCCGGATCGAGGAAAATATTAATAAAGCCAGGGCCGGCGATATCTACCTTATTGGCAATCCCGCTCAGATCGAGATGAGACAGTACCTGCTCTGCAAGTTGTCGCGGCGCCATGCCCAGTTTTTTGGCAACGGCCATCACGCCGTTGGCCTGATAGTCGCCGAACTGGACTTTTGCTGACTGGCGGACCTGAGGTTCGCAATCGGCAGACGCGCCTGCTGCGATCAGGGCCTGACTGACTTTTTCTGAGAGAAGAGCCTGAATATTCACCGAAACACCTTACGTTAACACGCCGTCACCCTGATGGGGCGGCGCGGGAATGTGGACAAATTAGGGCAGGAGTATACTGCATTTGCACCCACGCGTCAGCACCGCACGGAGGTTGCTGAGCCTCGCGCTCAACGAATAGCCGTTCGCCGGACGTCGCCGACGATTGCCGGTTGGTCGACTGCGGAAAACGCGATAGATTAGCGCTTTTTAGCGCGTACCGAGGCTTACGATGGCGAACTGGCAGCAGATTAATGAATTAAACGATATTTCCGCGGACCTGCCGCGCTTTACCGAGGCGCTAAACGCGCTTGCTCATCGGCTTGGTCTCGATATTACGCCACTTGATGCCGACCATATTTCCCTGCGCTGTCACCAGAACGCCACGGCGGAGCGCTGGCGTCGCGGCTTTGAGCAATGCGGCACGCTGCTGTCGGAAAATGTCATTAACGGCCGCTCCATCTGCCTGTTCAGGCTGGATGAGCCGGTGGTCGTGGCGCACTGGCGTTTTAGCATTGTTGAACTGCCGTGGCCGGGCGAAAAGCGCTATCCGCATGAAGGCTGGGAGCATATTGAAATCGTTCTGCCTGGCGAGCCCGAAACGCTCAATACCCGCGCCCTGGCGCTGCTTTCCGATGATGGATTGAGCCAACCGGGCATTTTTGTAAAGACCAGCGCGCCTAAAGGAGAGCATGAGCGCTTGCCGAATCCAACTCTGGCGGTTACCGATGGCAAAGTGACGATCAAATTTCACCCGTGGTCGATTGAGCAAATTGTCGCCAGCGAACAATCAGAACGATAACAGTGTGAAGCTACGCGGCGTCTGTCGGAAGAAATCGTGACATTCTGTCGTGCCTGCCATATCGACGGAGAGAAGAATGAGCTTACTGGAAGTCTGTTGTTACAGCATGGAGTGCGCGCTGGAGGCCCAGCGCTGCGGCGCCGACCGCATCGAGCTATGCGCCGCGCCGCAGGAGGGGGGGCTGACGCCTTCCTTGGGCGTCCTTAAAACGGTGCGTGAGTCGGTGACCATCCCCGTTCATCCAATTATTCGTCCGCGCGGCGGTGACTTTTGCTATACCGCTGGCGAATTTGCCGCAATGCTTGATGATGTGGCTGCGGTGAGAGATCTCGGCTTTCCCGGCATGGTGATCGGCATCCTGGACGCCGACGGTCAGGTAGATAGGGCGCGAATGAAAAAAATAATGGCGGCGGCGGGAACGATGGCCGTCACCTTTCACCGTGCCTTTGATATGTGCGCCAACCCGCGCCAGGCCAGCGTTGAGCTGGCTGAGCTCGGCGTTCAGCGGATCCTGACTTCGGGCCAGCAGCCGTCTGCCGAAAAAGGAATTTCATTAATCAGGGAACTTATTTCCCAAAGCGACACTCCTATTATTATGGCCGGCGCAGGAGTGCGTGCCGCCAACCTGCCGCTGTTTTTGCAGGCTGGGGTAAAAGAGGTCCACAGCTCGGCAGGCCAGTGGCTACCGTCCCCGATGCGCTTTCGTAATCCCGGGTTGTCGATGTCTACGGATGCCGATGCTGATGAATACTTACGCTACGCCGTCAATGGCGAAGCGGTAGCGGAAATGAAGAAGATTATTTCCGCACAGAGAGATTAAAACCCTAAATAATTCGAGTTGCGAGAAGGCGGCGACGCAGGGAGTCCCCAGGAGCTTACTCAAGTAAGTGACTGGGGTGAGCGACAAATCTGTCTGGAACAGATTTGAACGCCGTATCCCGGCGGCCCGTAAGGGCGAGGCTCATGGATGAGCCGAGTAACAAAGCCAACGCACATGCAACTTGAAGTATGACGGGGATAAACCGTTTTTTGCTGCACATCATGTCGCCCAATATGATGATTGCCCGTACCAGGCCCCTGCCCATTAAACAGGGGCCTTTTTTTATGCTAAAAACGCGTCAACCGGCCCGCTTGTCGGCACGTTTTTTCGCTGCCAGAGACTGTTCCGTTTCCGGTTTGGTGGCAATAATCACCGCGCGCAGCGGGGCGGGATAGCCTTCGCGGGTTTTGCTACTGTCCTCGGGATCGAGGAAGTCGGCCAGCGACTCGGTGGTCATCCACTCGGTGCGGCGCTGCTCTTCGGTCGAGGTCACGCACGCATCGACGATGCGTACATCGACAAATCCGCACTTCTCCAGCCACTGCTTCAGCGCGGCGGCAGAGGGAATAAAGTAGACGTTGCGCATCTGCGCATAGCGATCGCCCGGCACCAGCACGGTATTTTCGTCGCCTTCAACGACCAGCGTCTCCAGCACCAGCTCGCCGCCGGGAACCAGCTGATCTTTTAGCTGCCAAAGGTGATCGAGCGGGGAACGACGATGGTACAGCACGCCCATCGAAAAAACGGTATCAAAGGCGTTCAGCGCCGGAAGCTGTTCAATTCCCAGCGGCAGCAGATGCGCCCGCTGGTCGTTGCCCAGCAGTTTACGTACGGCTTCAAACTGGCAAAGGAACAGTTGGGTGGGATCGATGCCTACCGCCAGATGAGCGCCGGCGCCAATCATCCGCCACATGTGATATCCGCTGCCGCAGCCGACATCAAGAATAGTCCGTCCGGTCAGGTCGGAAAGGTGCGGCAGTACGCGCTCCCACTTCCAGTCGGAACGCCATTCGGTATCGATATTCACGCCGTAAAGGGAGAAGGGCCCTTTACGCCAGGGCATCAGATTCTTCAGCAGGTTTTCAATGCGCAGGCGCTGGCCTTCACCGAGCGGCGTTTCGCTCTCGGCGGTGACGCTATGCAGCAGGTCGAGGCGGTAGGGCGCAAACTCGGGCAGAAACTCGACGGCCCGTTCCCACTCCCGGTATTTGCCGTGCAGCGCTTCACGTTGCCAGGCCGCGACCTGAGCGGGTAGCGTCTCCAGCCAGTGTGACAGCGGGCTTTTGGCAATCAATTGATAAAAGTTGCTGAAATCAATCATGCCGGTTCCCCGGATTTTACGGCGATTAACGATCCGAAGTTAAAGCACTGGAACCACAATTCGGCATGTTCGAAACCGGCCTTGCGCAGGCGGGCTTTGTGGGTTTCCACGGAATCGGTGAGCATGACGTTTTCCAGCATGCTGCGCTTCTGGCTGATTTCCAGCTCGCTGTAGCCGTTGGCGCGCTTGAAGTCGTGATGCATGTTGAACAGAAGTTCGCCGACGTTGTCATCCTCGAAGCTGAATTTTTCCGATAGCACCAGCGCACCGCCCGGATTCAGCCCCTGATAAACCTTATCAAGAATGGCCTGGCGTTCGCCCGGCTCGAGAAACTGAATGGTGAAATTCAGCACCACCATCGAAGCATTTTCGATAGTGACGTGACGGATATCGCCTTCAATAACTTCGACCGGCGTCGGCGCTTTATAGGCGTCAATATGGCGACGGCAGCGTTCGACCATCGCCGGTGAGTTATCAACGGCGATAATTTTACAGCCGGCATGGGCAATGTTGCGGCGCACGGACAGCGTGGCTGCGCCAAGCGAGCAGCCGAGATCGTAAACCTGGGTATCCGGCTGAACGAAACGTTCCGCCAGCATGCCGATCATTGAAATAATGTTGGAATAGCCGGGAACAGAGCGCTGGATCATATCCGGGAAGACTTCAGCAACCCGTTCATCAAAGGTCCAGTCGCCGAGACTGGCAATCGGCGCGGAAAAAAGCGTATCGCGGTGAGACATAACGTTAAACCCGAAAAATCGAAAACGGCGTATTGTGCGCTAACGGACGGAGAAAACCAACTCCCAGGGCATATACCAGAAGTTCGCCAGCACCATCAGCAACAATGAACACCACGTCGCGCTCATGCCGGAGCGGCGCCAGCGATACAGGCGATGATGGAAACCATAAGAGTGCATCAGGCGCCCGACAATCAGCAAAATACCGCAAACGTGGACCATCCAGGTTTGCGCGCCGTTCATTTCCATAAACAGCAGCAGTATCAGGCCAATGGGAACGTATTCCACCGCGTTGCCGTGCACGCGAATAGCAACCTGCAGCTCGCTAAAACCACCGTCGCCGTAGCCAACGCGATATTGCGTCCTCAGGCGTACGACATCGTAAGAAAACTTTATTAGCAATAACGCACCTAAAACCGCATACAGCGCGCTGACCATACTCAAAACTCCCTTTTATTCCATCCGGTGGCTCAGTTGAGGATAGCAGGATATCAGAAAAGAGAGGTTTGCTGCGGAATTGACGGCGCATCACCTATTTCCGGTAGGGCGGCGCGCAGATCGCTCCACAGGATGTCGACCAGCTGCGGAGCCTGGGCGATATCCGGTGTGTGGAGGAACAGGTAGGGCGTTGTGGTTTGCGCCCATTTTGGCAGCGTCCTTATCCACACGCTAAAAAGCTCGCGATTTTGCGCCATATCGTCGCTGCCAATAAAGCGCACCATCGGGTGCCGGGCCGTCACCAGCGCATGGACGGGGACTTTGGGCTTTTTGTTTTGTGCTTCGATCATTGCCTGACTGCGGGCGATGGCGCTGTGAACCGGGCGGCTATCGAGGATAACGCGGTTGACGTTTCGCTGATGCAAGCCGCGATTAAGCTGCTGTTCCGCTTCCCCCTTGGCGAAAAATTCCGCATGCCTTACTTCGACGCCGTAGCTGAATTCACGCGGCAGACTATCAAGAAAGTGCCAGAGGGCGGGAAGGTCTCGGGGGCCAAACGTCGCCGGCAGCTGTAGCCAGTATTGGCCGATGCGCGAAGACAGCGGCGCCAGACGAGTAAAAAACTCCTGGCTTAAGTCGTCGCAGTTGCGCAGCGCCGCCTGGTGCGAAATGGTGGCCGGAAACTTGAAGCAGAAGCGAAAATCGTCGTGGGTCTGTTCATACCATCGGCTGACAATCTCCGCTTTTGGTAACGCGTACAGGGTGGTGTTGCCCTCCACGCAATTAAAGTGGCGGGCATACTCTTCAAGGCTGGTGATACCCAGGCGCACCCACTTCGGGTGCGCCCATTGGGGAAGCCCAATATAGATCATAAGGCGGCAAGTACCTCCTCGGTACTGCGCACGCGAGCAATACGCGGGAAGATGTGCGTCATGCTGCCCTGATGCTGTTCGGCCGACGCCGCGCTGCAGGCATCTTCAACCAGAATCAGATTAAATCCCAGCTCCCAGGCGTTGCGCGCCGTGGATTCGACGCCGATGTTGGTGGATATTCCGCACAGAATGATGGTGTCGATGCCGCGACGGCGAAGCTGCAGCTCGAGGTCAGTGCCGTAAAAAGCGCCCCACTGACGTTTAGTAACTTCGATATCGCTTTCCTGTTTGTCCAGCGCGAGCGGGTAGGTCCACCAGTTTTCCGGTAGCGTATGGGCGCCAGCCTCGGCATCGACCGGCTGTTTCAGCGCTTCGGCGAAATCCGCTGACCAGCCGACGCGAACCATCACTACGGGGGCGCCCTGCTGGCGACACTTTTTCGCCATCTTCGCGGCCCGCTCAACCACTTCATCAGCGCGATGAGGGCCGCCAGCAAACGGTAAAATACCTTCCTGCAGGTCAATAATGACCAGCGCGGTGTTTTTTGCATTGAGTTCTAACATAATATCCCCGTATCTTCTCCAGGTGGTCAGGTCGCTACAATACCGTTGCCGATTCTGCCCAAGGGTAACAATTTTTGTTAATTTTTGTGAGTGCAGGCACTAAGCGCACAGCAAAGCAACGCTGCGCGCTGCGCCGGGCTTATCGTGCGGCATAATTTCCAGTATAATAGCCGCCTTTTTTCATTCAGTAGTGACATCAGCTAAAGCTGCGACCTCGTCGCCTGCAAGGCAGGCAACAATCCGCCTGCGGCTAAGTTAAGGGATATCTCATGCGTACAGAATATTGCGGACAGCTCGGTCTGTCCCACGTAGGGCAGCAAGTGACTCTGTGTGGTTGGGTCAACCGTCGTCGTGATCTTGGTAGCCTTATCTTTATTGATATGCGCGACCGCGAAGGCATCGTGCAGGTGTTTTTCGATCCGGATCGCGCGGATGCATTAAAGCTGGCCTCCGAACTGCGTAATGAGTTCTGCATTCAGGTCACCGGTACCGTGCGCGCGCGTGACGAAAAGAACGTCAATAATGATATGGCCACCGGCGCCATTGAAGTGCTGGCAACCGACCTGACGATCATCAACCGTGCTGAAGCGCTGCCGCTGGATTCCAACCACGTCAACACCGAAGAAGCGCGTCTGAAATACCGTTACCTGGACCTGCGTCGTCCGGAAATGGCGCAGCGCCTGAAAACCCGCGCGAAGATTACCAGCCTCGTTCGCCGTTTTATGGACGACCACGGTTTCCTCGATATCGAAACCCCGATGCTGACCAAAGCGACCCCGGAAGGCGCGCGCGACTATCTCGTGCCTTCTCGTGTGCATAAAGGCAAATTCTACGCGCTCCCGCAATCTCCGCAGCTGTTTAAACAGCTGCTGATGATGTCCGGTTTTGACCGCTACTATCAGATTGTTAAATGCTTCCGCGACGAAGATCTGCGCGCTGACCGCCAGCCGGAATTCACCCAAATCGACGTCGAGACTTCCTTTATGACCGCCCCGCAGGTGCGCGAAGTGATGGAAGCGCTGGTGCGTAATCTGTGGCAGGAAGTGAAGGGCGTGGATCTGGGTGATTTTCCGATCATGACCTTTGCCGAAGCTGAGCGCCGCTATGGTTCTGACAAACCGGACCTGCGTAACCCGATGGAGCTGGTGGACGTCGCCGATCTGGTGAAAGCGGTGGAATTCGCCGTCTTTGCGGGCCCGGCTAACGACGCCAAAGGCCGCGTTGCCGCGCTGCGCGTGCCTGGCGGCGCTGCGCTGAGCCGTAAGCAAATCGACGAATACGGTAAGTTTGTCCAAATCTACGGCGCCAAAGGTCTGGCATACATTAAAGTCAACGAACGGGCAAAAGGCCTTGAAGGTATTAACAGCCCGGTGGCTAAATTCCTCAACGCCGACATCGTTGAAGCGATCCTTGAGCGCACCGGCGCGCAGGATGGCGATATGATCTTCTTCGGCGCGGATAACAAAAAAGTGGTTGCCGATGCGCTGGGCGCGCTGCGTCTGAAGCTGGGTAAAGATCTGAACCTGACCGATGAAGAGAAATGGGCGCCGCTGTGGGTGATCGACTTCCCGATGTTTGAAGACGACGGTGAAGGCGGCCTGACCGCGATGCACCATCCGTTTACCTCGCCGAAAGATATGACAGCCGCAGAGCTAAAAGCCGCGCCGGAAGATGCGGTAGCTAACGCTTACGACATGGTGATTAACGGCTATGAAGTTGGCGGCGGTTCCGTGCGTATTCACAGCGGTGAGATGCAGCAGACCGTATTCGGTATTCTGGGAATTAACGAGCAGGATCAGCGCGAGAAGTTTGGCTTCCTGCTGGATGCGCTAAAATACGGTACTCCACCGCATGCGGGTCTGGCTTTTGGCCTTGACCGTTTGACCATGCTGCTGACCGGCACCGATAATATCCGTGACGTTATCGCCTTCCCGAAAACGACGGCGGCGGCCTGCCTGATGACCGAAGCCCCGAGCTTTGCGAATCCTGCATCGCTGAGCGAGCTCGGTATTCAGGTGGTGGCGAAAGAGGCAAAAGAGTCTCCGGAGAATAAGTAAGATGTCATTCAAGCTCCCCGTTTCCGTTCTGGTGGTGATTTATGCCGAAGATACGAAGCGGGTGCTGATGTTGCAGCGTCGCGACGATCCCGCCTTCTGGCAGTCGGTTACCGGCAGCCTGGAGGAGGGGGAAACCGCGCCGCAAGCTGCCGCGCGTGAAGTAATGGAAGAGGTCGCCATTGACGTTGCCTGCGAGCAGCTGGCTTTGGTTGATTGTCAGCGAACGGTAGAGTTCGAGATATTTTCTCATTTACGTCATCGCTATGCGCCGGGCGTTGAGCGCAATACGGAGTTTTGGTTCCGTCTTGCGCTCCCCCATGAACGCCAGATTGTCTTTACGGAACATCTGGACTATCGCTGGGTTGATGCTACGGAAGCCGCCACGTTGACCAAGTCCTGGAGCAACCGGCAGGCGATTGAAGAATTTGTAATTAACGCCAACTAATTTCCCCCAGAATTTTAGTTATCAGGAAGGCGGCCAGTTGGGATATCACCCGGAGCTTACTTGCGTAGGTAATGGGTGTGAAACAACGCAGCCAGTGCTCCTGAGAGCTAAGAGGCGCCGGGAAAAGGCTTTTTTGGAGATATTATTTTATGGCAGGTCATAGTAAATGGGCCAACACCAAACACCGCAAAGCGGCACAGGATGCCAAACGCGGTAAGATCTTTACGAAAATTATTCGCGAGCTGGTCACCGCGGCCCGTCTTGGCGGCGGCGATGCGGGCTCAAACCCGCGTCTGCGCGCAGCGATTGACAAAGCGCTGAGCAACAACATGACCCGTGACACCCTGAACCGTGCTATTGCCCGCGGCGTCGGCGGCGATGATGATGCGAACATGGAAACCATCATTTATGAAGGTTACGGTCCTGGCGGTACGGCGGTAATGGTTGAATGTCTGTCCGACAACCGCAACCGTACCGTTGCTGAAGTACGTCACGCGTTCAGCAAAACCGGCGGTAACCTGGGCACCGACGGCTCCGTTTCCTACCTGTTCAGCAAAAAAGGCGTCATCTCCTTCGAGCAAGGCGATGAAGATGCGATCATGGAAGCGGCGCTGGAAGCGGGCGCGGAAGACGTGGTGACCTATGACGACGGCGCAATTGACGTCTACACCGCCTGGGAAGAGATGGGTGCGGTACGCGATGCGCTGGAAGCTGCCGGTCTGAAAGCGGACGCCGCTGAAGTCTCCATGATCCCCTCAACCAAAGCGGATATGGACGCGGAAACTGCGCCGAAACTGCTGCGTCTGATCGATATGCTGGAAGATTGCGACGACGTGCAGGAAGTTTATCATAACGGCGAGATCTCTGATGAGGTCGCCGCAACCCTGTGATACCCGTACACTTTCAGCCCACAGCGGTGTTGGCGCTCCTCGCTTACCCCGGTCACGTAGTGAATCTACGTGACCGGGGATGCGCTGCGTGGCCGCCTGGCTGTGAACTGAAATCTTTAGGGTCTCACGAGTTAGTTATGACCGGGGGCGCGTGATGGCTATTATTCTCGGTATTGACCCGGGGTCGCGCGTCACTGGTTATGGCGTTATCCGTCAGGTTGGACGCCAGTTGAGCTACCTCGGCAGCGGCTGTATACGCACGAAAGTGGATGATTTACCGTCCCGCCTGAAGCTTATCTATGCCGGTGTTACGGAAATTATCACCCAGTTCCAGCCGGACTACTTCGCCATCGAACAAGTTTTTATGGCCAAAAACGCCGACTCGGCGCTGAAGCTCGGCCAGGCGCGCGGAGTGGCCATCGTCGCGGCGACGAATCAGGACCTGCCGGTCTTTGAGTACGCCGCCAGGCAGGTGAAGCAGACCGTTGTCGGGATTGGCAGCGCGGAAAAGAGCCAGGTGCAGCATATGGTGCGCACGTTGCTCAAGCTTCCGGCCAACCCACAGGCGGATGCGGCGGATGCTTTAGCTATCGCCATCACTCATTGCCACGTCAGCCAGAACGCAGCTCAGATCAGTGAAAGTCGCCTGAACCTGGCGCGCGGACGCCTCCGCTAATCTACACCGCCCCGGCGCTTGTTGCCCGGGGCGTTTTACTTTCCTCACTGACATCGTTAACTAAAAAGAGTAAGGATGCAGATTATTCGGCATAGCGTTGGATAGTCAGTTGAATGATGAAAATCCGGGTGGTGGAATCTCTCTTTTTTATGCTGCTAATTATCGTCAGTGGATATTATTTACTGACCGAATATCAGTATTACCATCAGAGTTCGACGGTTTTCGGCACAGTCGTCAATACCCGCACTGTCAGCAGCGCAGAGCGGCGCCTGGCCGACGCCTGCACCACATTTCGCGGACGCGAAGATTGTTCCGCGCTCTTTGAGTATGATATTACCTGGCTGTCAGGCGGTCACTCCTACCGCTATCACGTTGCAAAGGCCTGGTCTCCGCCCGCAGACAGACTTTGTATGAATATCGTGCAGGGAAAACCCGCTATTGCCAAACCATGTGACGCTCTCTTTTTTAACGTCAGCCGACTCCCGGGTCTGATAGCAATCTGGGTTATCGTGGCTTTTATTACTTTGACGCTATTTTTATACCGTAAGCGTTACGCTATTTCTCGTCAGTGGCCTGCGCAGACGCTTTATCGGATTTATCACCGCAGGCACAGGCTGATGCTGGAAACCCCGGATGAACAAGAAGCGCTAAAGTTCATCAACAGCGGTTATCGAATAAGCGAAACTTTCCACCATCAGAAAGTCGTTGGGTCGGGTCGTCAAAGACGCGTCATTCACTACATCATCTACCTTGTGCGGGGTAAAAAGAGCGCATAAAAGCGCAAGCCAGGCTCGCGCTCCACCGATGTACGGGAATTACGTGTTTTTCATCTGGATATCTATCCAGCCTTTTTTTATGATACCGCATTAGACTTTCGGCCCTTAATCCAGGAGCTCCATGTGATAGGCAGACTCAGAGGCATTATTCTCGAAAAACAACCCCCGCTGGTTTTACTCGAAACGGGAGGCGTAGGCTATGAGGTTCATCTGCCGATGACCTGCTTCTATGAGCTGCCGGACGTGGGCAAAGAGGCGATCATTTTCACCCACTTTATCGTTCGTGAAGATGCGCAGCTGCTGTATGGCTTTAACAATAAGCAGGAGCGCACGCTGTTTAAAGAGCTGATTAAAACTAACGGCGTCGGTCCAAAACTGGCGCTGGCAATCCTTTCCGGCATGTCCGCTCAGCAGTTTGTCAATGCCGTTGAGCGTGAAGAGCTGGCGGCGCTGGTCAAACTGCCGGGGATCGGTAAGAAAACCGCGGAACGCCTGATTGTCGAGATGAAAGACCGCTTCAAAGGACTGCACGGCGATCTGTTCACTCCGGCAGCCGATCTGGTTCTGACGTCGCCGGCCGGGCCGTCTGACGATGATGCTGAACAGGAAGCGGTTGCTGCGCTGGTGGCGCTGGGCTATAAACCTCAGGAAGCCAGCCGGATGGTCAGCAAAATCGTGCGTCCGGATGCCAACAGTGAAACGCTAATTCGCGAAGCGCTCCGCGCCGCGTTGTGAGGTAAGGGATGATAGAAGCAGACAGGCTGGTATCGGCAGACAGCAGCGGCTTTGAAGAGGCGGCGGACCGCGCAATCCGCCCCAAACTGCTGGAAGAGTATGTAGGCCAGCCGCACGTCCGTTCGCAAATGGAGATCTTTATCCAGGCGGCGAAACTGCGCGGCGACGCGCTCGATCACCTGCTGATTTTTGGTCCTCCAGGGCTGGGAAAAACCACGCTGGCGAACATCGTCGCTAACGAAATGGGCGTTAACCTGCGCACGACCTCCGGCCCGGTGCTGGAGAAAGCGGGCGATCTGGCGGCGATGTTGACCAACCTTGAACCACACGACGTTCTGTTTATCGACGAGATTCATCGCCTTTCACCGGTTGTCGAAGAAGTCCTGTATCCGGCAATGGAAGATTACCAGCTGGATATCATGATTGGTGAAGGGCCTGCGGCGCGTTCAATCAAAATCGATCTTCCGCCGTTTACCCTGATTGGCGCGACAACTCGCGCCGGCTCGCTGACTTCGCCGCTGCGCGACCGCTTCGGTATCGTCCAGCGCCTGGAGTTCTACCAGATCCCTGACCTGCAGCATATCGTCAGCCGCAGCGCCCGCTATATGGGGCTGGAGATGAGCGAAGAGGGAGCGCTGGAAGTTGCGCGTCGCGCGCGCGGTACGCCGCGAATCGCTAACCGCCTGCTGCGCAGAGTGCGCGATTTTGCCGAAGTCCGCTACGATGGACGTATCTCAGAGGATATTGCCGCTCAGGCGCTGGATATGCTCAACGTGGATGCCGAAGGATTTGACTATATGGACCGTAAGCTGCTGCTGGCGGTCATCGATAAATTCTTTGGCGGGCCGGTTGGGCTCGATAACCTGGCGGCGGCAATAGGTGAAGAGCGTGAAACCATCGAGGACGTGCTGGAACCGTATCTGATTCAGCAAGGTTTTCTACAACGCACCCCGCGCGGACGTATGGCGACGGTACGGGCCTGGACCCACTTTGGCATTACGCCGCCTGAAATGCCTTAATCCTTGTCGGTGTTTAAAACAACAGACCGCAAGGGTCGGTAGCCCGGCTAAGCGCAGCGCAAGCCGGGGAAATCGTTGAAGCGGTATTGCGGTTGATGTCCCGGCTTGCGGCGTGAACGCCTCAGCCGGGCGACAAAGTCCGCAGACAGCTGTGACCCCATAGCAATCTGCCGAGTTTTGATGGCGGTTGAGGCGGGCGCATAAGCGTCAGGCGGCCGGCTTCTTGCTCATGCTGATGATAAACAGCACCGCAGCGCACAGCACCACGGAAGGCCCGGCTGGCGTGTCGTAAAACGCTGAAAAGGTCAGTCCGCCGGTGACGGCAATCATCCCCATTCCTACCGCAATACCCGCCATTTGCTCCGGCGTACGGGCAAAGCGACGCGCCGTGGCTGCGGGAATAATCAGCAAAGACGTAATGATCAGCGCCCCGACGAACTTCATCGCCACGCCGATGGTCAGCGCGGTGACCAGCATCAACAGCAGTTTAACCCTTTGTAGCTTAACGCCGTCAACGAAGGCCAGATCCGGACTAATGGTCATCGATAGCAGATTACGCCACTGCCAGAGCAGGATCGCCAGCACGATCGCTACGCCAATCGCGATGGATATTAAATCCTCCGGCGTAACCGCCAACAGGTCGCCAAACAGATAGGCCATCAGATCGACGCGCACGTTCGACATCAGACTGACTACCACCAGGCCCAAAGACAGCGCGCTGTGGGCCATGATACCGAGTAGCGTATCTACCGCCAGATGAGGACGTTTTTCCAGCCATACCAGCCCGCCCGCCAGCAGCAACGTCACCACGATGACCGCATAAAAAGGATTAACGTTCAGCAGCAAACCAAAAGCGACGCCGAGCAGAGAGGCATGGGCCAGGGTATCGCCAAAGTAGGACATGCGGCGCCAGACGACAAACGACCCCAGCGGACCCGCCGCACAGGCGAGCATTATCCCGGCCAGCCAGCCGGGGAGCAGTAATTCAATCATTAACGGTCATTTCCCCGACGCAGTACAATCCGCCCCTGCAGGTCGTGGCGGTGATTATGATGATGGCGATAAATACCCAGCTGTTCCGCGCCGCGCTGGCCGAACATTGAGATAAATTCCGGATGCATGGAGACCACTTCCGGCGCGCCGGAGCAGCAGATATGCTGATTGAGACACAGTACTTCATCGGTTTTCGCCATCACCAGGTGCAGGTCGTGGGAAACCATCAGAACGGCACAATCAAGCTCCTGGCGCAGCTGATTAATCAGATCGTACAGCGCCACCTGACCATTCACGTCAACGCCCTGCGTTGGCTCGTCGAGCACCAGCAGCTGCGGTTGATTGAGCAGCGCGCGCGCCAGAAGTACCCGCTGAGTCTCGCCGCCGGAAAGCTTTTGCATAGGCGCGTCAATCAGATGACCGGCCTGCACGCGCTTCAGCGCCGGCAGTATGTCGCGCTTGTGCGTTCCTGGCCGCAACAGCATAAAGCGGCTGACGGTGAGCGGCATCGTGGCATCAAGGTGCAGCTTTTGCGGGACATAGCCTATCCGCAGATGTCCCTCGCGTTTGATAACCCCTTCTGTAGGTGCTACCAGCCCAAGAACGACTCTGACGAGGGTCGATTTACCGGCGCCGTTGGGGCCCAGCAGAGTTAAAATTTTGCCCGGCTTAAGCGTGAGCGAAATGTCAGACAGCACGCGCCTTTGGCCATAAACGACCGCGACGTTTTCCAGAGTTACAAGATTTGTCATATCAAATTAGAGGTTGCACAAGCCAGTGAATGTTATAATATCACATCTTTCTCATTCATTACGATGATTAGACGCATTATGTTACATAAAAATACGCTTCTTTGCGCTGGACTAAGCGCCGCTTTTTTGTTCGCTCATGCACCGCTGGCAAGCGCCGCGGTCGTCACCTCGCTTAAACCGCTGGGCTTCATCGCATCAGCCATTGCTGATGGGGTAACCGAGACCCAGGTACTGCTGCCTGACGGGGCATCGGAGCATGATTATTCACTGCGTCCATCGGATGCAAAACGCTTACAGAACGCAGACTTAGTGGTCTGGATTGGTCCAGAGATGGAGGCGTTTATGGATAAGTCAACGCAAAGCATTGCGCCGAACAAAAAGGTGACGATTGCCGAGCTTGACGGCGTGAAACCGTTACTCATGAAAGGCGTCGACGACGACGATGACCATCACGGTCACGATCATGGCGCCGGGGAAAATAGTGACGACGATCACCATCATGGCATCTATAACATGCATCTATGGCTTTCCCCAGAGATAGCGCGCCTTTCGGCGGTTGCAATCCACGATAAATTATTGGAACTTATGCCGCAGAGTCGAGCCAAACTTGACGCCAACCTGAAGGATTTTGAGGCAAAATTAGCCGCAACCGACAAGCAGGTTGGGACCGAGCTGGCACCGCTGAAAGGGAAGGGGTATTTCGTTTTTCATGACGCCTACGGCTACTTTGAAAAACACTACGGTTTGACCTCCTTAGGTCATTTTACTGTCAACCCTGAAATCCAGCCTGGTGCGCAGCGTTTACACGAAATCAGAACACAGCTGGTTGAGCAAAAAGCAACTTGCGTTTTTGCTGAGCCACAGTTCAGGCCAGCGGTTATAGAAGCTGTTGCCAGGGGGACGTCCGTGCGCATGGGAACCCTGGATCCACTTGGAATCGGAATTAAGCTGGGTAAAGAGAGTTATCCGCAATTCCTGAGCCAGATGGCAAATCAGTATTCAAGCTGCCTGAAAGGAGAATAACGAGGAAGTGAATACGTGCAACAGATAGCCCGCGCTGTCACTCAGGCATTTAACAATCTGCCACGACCTCACCGCGTTATGCTGGGGTCGCTTAGCGTTCTTACCTTAGCGGTCGCCGTCTGGCGACCCTACATTTACCACCATCCCGAAACGGCTCCCATCTCCAGAACCATCGAGCTGGAACAAAGCGAAATTCGTTCTCTGCTGCCAGAGGCCTCGGAACCTATCGATCAGGCGCCTCAGGAAGAAGAAGCCATCCCTCAGGATGAGCTGGATGATAAAGCGGACAGCGATTCCGGCGGCCATGAATATGTGGTGTCGACCGGGGATACGCTCAGCAGCATTCTTAATCAGTACGGTATTGATATGGGCGATATCGCCCGGCTCTCCTCGGTGGATAAAGAGCTGCGTAATCTGAAAATCGGCCAACAGCTCTCCTGGACGCTGACGGCGGATGGCGATTTACAAAGCCTGACTTGGGAGATGTCGCGCCGCGAAACCCGTACCTACGACCGGGTGGCCAACGGTTTCAAAATGAGCAGCGAGCTGCAAAAAGGCGACTGGGTCAATAACGTACTGAAAGGTACCGTGGGCGGAAGCTTTGTCGCCAGCGCTCGTGATGCCGGCCTGACCAGCACTGAAATTAGCGCGGTGATCAAAGCCATGCAGTGGCAGATGGACTTCCGTAAGCTGAAAAAAGGCGATGAGTTTTCCGTACTGATGTCGCGTGAAATGCTGGACGGTAAGCGCGAGCAAAGCCAGCTGCTTGGCGTACGCCTGCGTTCGGATGGCAAAGACTATTACGCGATCCGCGCTGAGGATGGCAAATTCTACGATCGCAATGGTACAGGGCTTGCGAAGGGCTTCCTGCGCTTCCCGACCGCCCGCCAGTTCCGCGTCTCATCAAACTTTAACCCGCGTCGTTTGAACCCGGTCACCGGCCGCGTCGCTCCGCATCGTGGCGTCGATTTTGCGATGCCGCAGGGCACCCCAGTGCTCTCGGTTGGCGATGGCGAAGTGGTAGTGGCGAAACGTAGCGGTGCGGCAGGTTATTACGTTGCCGTCCGCCACGGTCGTACCTATACCACCCGCTATATGCACCTGCGTAAGCTGCTGGTCAAACCCGGGCAGAAGGTGAAACGCGGCGATCGCATCGCGCTGTCGGGCAATACCGGCCGTTCGACCGGTCCGCATCTGCATTATGAAGTGTGGATCAACCAGCAGGCGGTCAACCCGCTGACGGCGAAACTGCCGCGTACGGAAGGGCTCAGCGGTTCCGACCGTACCGATTTCCTGGCGCAGGCCAAACAGGTGATTCCGCAGCTGCGGTTTGACTAACCTCACGCCAGTTAAAGCCGGTGCCTTCTGCGCGCCGGCTTTTTCTTTTGTACGTTACTCCACGTATCGCTAAACTAACCCATTATCTTTACTGAGCGGAAATTCTGCGGATTGGGCATGGAAACGAAAAAAAATAATATTGAGTTTATTCCAAAATTTGAAAAATCCTTTTTACTGCCGCGCTACTGGGGCGCGTGGTTCGGCGTTTTTGCCTTCGGCGCAATTGCCCTGACGCCCGCGTCTTTCCGCGATCCGATCCTGGGTAAACTGGGGCGTCTTGTTGGTCGTCTGGCAAAGAGTTCGCGCCGCCGGGCGCAAATTAACCTGCTGTACTGCTTTCCGGAAAAAAGCGAGCAGGAACGTGAAGAAATAATTGATGCCATGTATGCCTCCGCGCCGCAGGCGATGGTGATGATGGCCGAGTTAGGCCTGCGCGATCCGCAGCGGATTCTTTCCCGCGTCGACTGGCAGGGCAAAGAAATCATCGATGAGATGCAGCGCAATAACGAGAAAGTGATCTTCCTGGTTCCTCATGCCTGGGGAGTGGACATCCCGGCGATGCTGATGGCGTCCGGCGGGCAAAAAATGGCGGCGATGTTTCATAACCAGGGCAACCCGGTATTCGATTACGTCTGGAATACCGTGCGTCGTCGTTTCGGCGGTCGTATGCACGCGCGCAACGACGGCATCAAACCCTTTATTCAGTCGGTACGTCAGGGATACTGGGGCTACTATCTGCCGGATCAGGATCACGGGGCCGAACACAGTGAATTTGTTGATTTCTTTGCCACCTACAAGGCGACGCTCCCGGCAATTGGTCGTTTAATGAAAGTATGTCGCGCCCGGGTTGTCCCGCTGTTCCCGGTTTACGATGGCGAAACGCATCGCCTGACGGTGCTGGTGCGCCCGCCGATGGACGATCTGCTGGAAGCGGACGACAATACCATTGCCCGACGGATGAATGAAGAGGTAGAGATTTTCGTTAAGCCGCATACCGAGCAGTATACGTGGATCCTTAAACTACTCAAAACGCGCAAACCCGGCGAAATCGAACCGTATAAGCGCAAAGAGCTGTATCCGAAAAAGAAATAGTCCGCGTAGACGCTGCGGGCAAAAAAAACCTGCCGACAACTGCCGGCAGGTTTTTTTATGGCGCAGCAAATTACTCGACGGTCAGAATACGGGTGGTATTGGTGCTGCCGATGGTGCTCATTACGTCGCCCTGAGTGACGATAACCAGGTCACCGGTCACCAGATAGCCTTTATCACGCAGCAGCGTTACCGCATCGTGCGCGGCGGCGACGCCGTCGCTTGCGCTATCGAAATAAACCGGAGTCACGCCGCGATACAGCGCAGTCAGGTTCAGCGTACGCTCGTGGCGAGACAGCGCGAAAATCGGCAGGCCGGAGCTGATACGGGAAGTCATCAGCGCGGTACGCCCGGATTCCGTCATGGTTATGATAGCGGTGACGCCCTTGAGGTGGTTCGCCGCGTACATAGCCGACATCGCAATGGCTTCTTCAACATTATCGAACTGAACGTCCAGACGGTGTTTGGAGACGTTGAGGCTGGGGATTTTTTCCGCGCCAAGGCAAACGCGCGCCATCGCGGCAACGGTCTCAGACGGATACTGGCCCGCGGCGGTTTCTGCAGACAGCATGACGGCGTCGGTACCATCCAGCACGGCGTTCGCCACGTCCATCACTTCGGCGCGGGTTGGCATCGGGTTGGTGATCATCGACTCCATCATCTGCGTCGCGGTAATGACCGAGCGGTTGAGCTGACGAGCGCGGCGGATTAATGCTTTCTGGATGCCGACCAGCTCCGGGTCGCCAATTTCTACGCCGAGGTCGCCGCGGGCTACCATGACAACGTCGGAGGCCAGGATCACGTCATCCATCGCGTCCTGATCGCATACCGCTTCCGCACGCTCTACTTTGGCCACGATTTTTGCATCGCAGCCCGCATCGCGCGCCAGACGACGCGCGTAGTTCAGGTCTTCGCCGCAGCGCGGGAAGGAGACGGCCAGATAGTCGACGCCGATTTTGGCGGCGGTGATGATGTCTGCTTTGTCTTTTTCAGTCAGCGCTTCGGCAGAGAGGCCACCGCCCAGCTTGTTGATACCTTTGTTGTTAGACAATGGTCCGCCGACGGTGACTTCGGTGAACACTTTCATGCCCTGAACTTCCAGGACTTTCAGCTGCACGCGCCCGTCGTCCAGCAGCAGGATATCGCCAGGAACCACGTCAGCCGGCAGGCCTTTATAATCGATGCCGACTTTTTCTTTATCGCCTTCGCCTTTACCCAGGTTCGCGTCGAGCAGGAATTTATCACCGATATTGAGGAAAATTTTGCCTTCTTTGAAGGTAGAGACGCGAATTTTCGGCCCCTGAAGGTCACCGAGAATAGCGACATGACGGCCCAGTTTTGCCGCAATCTCACGGACTTTATCCGCACGGAGCTGGTGATCTTCCGCGGTGCCGTGAGAGAAGTTCATACGTACCACGTTAGCGCCTGCGGCGATAACCTTTTCAAGGTTGTTATCGCGATCGGTAGCCGGGCCTAAGGTGGTAACGATTTTGGTTCTGCGAAGCCTTCTGGACATGTAATACTCCGTTGACTGAAACAACTTTGGTGTTGCGTGAACATGGATTCGGTAGCGCCAGCGAGCAAAGCCGCTATACCGGAACATTACCGACGTTGTAATAGGATACTGCTTTGTTTCTACTTTTATTGGTCATTACTGTGTAAGCTGAGCTCTTTATCAAAGCGCGATTCCTTCAGCGCTTCCTTGACCCTCTTCAAGTTATCTCTGAATTTCGCTCCCCGACGAAGGGTAAAGCCGGTTGCCAGTACGTCAATCACCGTCAGCTGCGCTAAGCGGGAAACCATTGGCATATAGATATCGGTATCTTCCGGGACATCCAGCGTAATGGCCAGCGTCGACTCGCGGGAAAGCGGGGTGCCCGGCGAAGTAATGGCGATCACCATCGCATCATTTTCGCGCGCCAGCTGCGCCAGCTCTACCAGGCTTTTGGTCCTGCCGGTATGCGAAATAATCACCACCACGTCATCGTCATTACAGTTCATACAGCTCATGCGTTGCAGGACGATGTCGTCGGAATAAATCACCGGCACATTAAAGCGGAAAAATTTGTTCATCGCATCGTGGGCGACGGCTGCCGATGAGCCCAGGCCGAAGAAGGCGATTTTCTTGGCCTGAGTGAGAAGGTCCACTGCCCGGTTGATCGCCGACATATCGAGAGAATGATGGACCTGATCTAAACTGGCCATAGCCGATTCAAATATCTTACCCGTATAGGACTCAACGCTGTCGTCTTCATCGACGTTGCGGTTAACATAGAGGGTACCGTGCGCCAGGCTTTGCGCCAGATGCAGTTTGAAATCCGGGAAACCGCGGGTTTCCAGACTGCGGCAGAAACGGTTGACCGTAGGCTCGCTGACGCCGGCTTCCAGCGCCAGGGCAGCAATACTTGAATGAATGGCCTGCGCGGGGGTTGCAAGAATGACTTCCGCCACTTTGCGTTCAGATTTGCTAAGGTGTTCCAGTCGGGACTGGATTTTTTCCAGCATATTCATGGGTAATCAGGCGCTCATCAATGGAAACGATTTCATTAATGGGTGAAATCATCAGGCGTTTTAGCAAGAATATACCCCTCCGTAGTCGGAAACGGTGAGGAATGACTTTAAAATATGTTGTTTTTTTTCATTACATGATCAGAGTCGTATTTTACTAACTGATAATCGGTCGAAACAACGAACAATACTAGCCGCATGCCCAAAAACTCAGCCCATATTTTCCTGCCTGTGCGATTTAGCCGCGGGAACGGGAGCGGAGGGTTTCGGGAAATTCGTAAACACAGTACGATGCAGTGAAAGAAAATTACAAATACAACTATAGCCTGGCATAAGCACCGGGCTATCAACTAAGGAGAATGACATGGCGGTAACGCAAACGGCCCAGGCATGCGATCTGGTCATTTTCGGCGCGAAGGGTGACCTGGCGCGACGTAAATTGCTGCCTTCCCTGTATCAGCTTGAAAAAGCTGGCCAGATCCACCCTGATACCCGCATCATCGGCGTCGGGCGTGCCGACTGGGATAAAGACGCTTACACCAAGGTAGTGCGTGAAGCGATGGAAACCTTCATGAAGGAGAAAATTGATGAAGGTTTGTGGGAGACCCTGAGCGGGCGTCTGGATTTTTGTAACCTGGATGTCAACGATACCAAAGCGTTTACTCGTCTGGGCAAAATGCTCGATCAGAAAGAGCGGGTGACGATCAACTATTTCGCCATGCCGCCAAGTACCTTCGGCGCGATTTGTAAAGGCCTGGGCGAAGCGAAGCTGAACGCCAAGCCGGCCCGCGTGGTGATGGAAAAACCGCTGGGTACCTCGCTTGAAACGTCCCGCGAGATTAACGATCGGGTGGGCGAGTTCTTCGAGGAGTGCCAGGTCTATCGCATCGACCATTATCTGGGTAAAGAGACGGTGCTGAACCTGCTGGCGCTGCGCTTTGCTAACTCGCTGTTCGTCAATAACTGGGATAGCCGCACCATCGATCACGTTGAGATCACCGTAGCGGAAGAGGTAGGCATTGAAGGTCGCTGGGGCTACTTCGATCAGGCCGGGCAGATGCGCGACATGATCCAGAACCACCTGCTGCAGATCCTGTGCATGATCGCCATGTCCCCGCCGTCGGATCTGAGCGCCGACAGCATTCGCGATGAAAAAGTGAAGGTGCTGAAATCTCTGCGCCGCATCGACCGCACCAACGTGCGTGAAAAAACGGTGCGTGGTCAGTACACCGCAGGCTTCGCGCAGGGCAAAAAAGTGCCTGGCTACCTCGAAGAAGAGGGGGCGAATAAATCCAGCCATACGGAAACTTTCGTGGCCATCCGCGTCGATATCGACAACTGGCGCTGGGCGGGCGTACCGTTCTACCTGCGCACCGGTAAACGTCTGCCGACCAAGTGTTCTGAAGTTGTGGTGTACTTTAAAACGCCGGAACTGAACCTGTTCAAAGAGACCTGGCAAGAGCTGCCGCAGAATAAGCTGACCATTCGTCTGCAGCCGGATGAAGGGGTGGATATTCAGGTACTTAATAAAGTTCCTGGCCTTGACCACAAGCACAATCTGCAAATCACCAAGCTGGATCTGAGCTACTCAGAAACCTTTAATCAAACCCATCTGGCGGATGCCTATGAGCGTCTGCTGCTGGAGACCATGCGCGGTATCCAGGCGCTGTTCGTCCGTCGCGACGAAGTGGAAGAGGCGTGGAAGTGGGTCGATTCTATCACCGAAGCCTGGGCTGCCGATCGCGATTCGCCGAAACCTTATCAGGCGGGCACCTGGGGGCCGGTTGCCTCCGTGGCGATGATCACCCGCGATGGTCGTTCGTGGAATGAATTTGAGTAATCGCCAGCTCCTCCGTCAGGGTTATTTTACCGGTAACATGATCTGACGCAGCAAGTCGCGTAATTTTTAATCTTTTAAGCCCCGGAGGATTCACCCCCGGGGCTTTTTTTATTACACTGGCTGCAGATATTTTGCCCCTGAGCCCCAGTACTTGTGCCTTGAGTCCCAAAAAGTACCGCTAAAGCGCTGCGGCCGGACAGATGAAATTTGAGGAGCCTTTATGAATTCTGAAATGTTACGGGTAACAAATCGCATCATCGAACGTTCGCGCGCTACCCGCGAAGCCTACCTCGCGCGGATTAACCAGGCCAAAACTGACACCGTTCATCGCGCCCAGCTGGCATGCGGTAACCTGGCCCACGGTTTCGCCGCCTGCCAGGCGGATGACAAAGCCTCGTTGAAAAGCATGCTGCGCAATAACATCGCTATCATCACCTCCTACAACGATATGCTTTCCGCCCACCAGCCCTATGAGCGCTATCCGGAGATTATTCGCAAAGCGCTGCACTCCGCGAACGCGGTAGGCCAGGTCGCAGGGGGCGTTCCGGCGATGTGTGATGGCGTTACGCAGGGACAGGACGGAATGGAGCTGTCGCTGCTCAGCCGCGAAGTGATTGCCATGTCCGCGGCGATTGGTCTGTCGCACAACATGTTTGACGGCGCGCTCTATCTCGGGGTCTGCGATAAAATTGTTCCCGGCCTGGCGATGGCTGCGCTCTCCTTCGGCCATCTGCCGTCTATCTTTATTCCTTCCGGTCCGATGGCCAGTGGCCTGGCAAATAAAGAAAAAGTGCGCATTCGCCAGCTGTATGCGGAAGGCAAAGTGGATCGTATGGCGCTGCTGGAGTCCGAAGCTGCGTCTTACCATGCGCCTGGCACCTGCACCTTCTACGGCACCGCCAATACCAACCAGATGGTGGTTGAGTTTATGGGGATGCAGCTGCCCGGATCGTCATTCGTGCATCCCGATGCGCCGCTGCGCGAAGCGCTGACCGCCGCCGCCGCCCGCCAGGTGACTCGTCTGACCGGCAACGGTAATGAGTGGATGCCGCTGGGCAAAATGTTTGATGAAAAAGTGGTGGTTAACGGGATTGTCGCGCTGCTGGCAACCGGCGGCTCCACCAACCACACCATGCACCTGGTGGCCATGGCGCGGGCGGCGGGGATCATCATCAATTGGGATGATTTCTCCGATCTCTCTGACGTGGTGCCGCTGCTGGCGCGTCTCTACCCGAACGGCCCGGCGGATATTAACCACTTCCAGGCGGCTGGCGGGGTACCGGTGCTGGTTCGCGAACTGCTGAAAGGCGGACTGCTGCATGAAGATGTTCACACCGTGGCCGGCTTCGGCCTCTCTCGCTACACCCTGGAGCCCTGGCTTAATAACGGCGAACTTGACTGGCGCGAAGGGGCGACCGCTCCGCTGGACGAACAGGTTATCGCCACCTTTGACAAACCGTTCTCTCGCCACGGCGGCACCAAAGTCCTGAGCGGCAATCTCGGCCGCGCGGTGATGAAAACTTCCGCCGTGCCGGTTGAAAACCAGATTATAGAAGCCCCGGCGGTCGTCTTCGAGAGCCAGCATGATGTGCTGCCTGCCTTTGAAGCGGGCCTGCTCGACAAAGATTGCGTGGTTGTCGTCCGCCATCAGGGGCCAAAAGCGAACGGCATGCCAGAATTACATAAACTTATGCCGCCACTTGGTGTATTATTGGACCGCCGTTTCAAAATCGCGCTGGTGACCGATGGTCGACTCTCCGGCGCGTCAGGCAAAGTACCATCGGCAATCCACGTGACGCCTGAGGCGTACGATGGTGGCCTGCTGGCGAAGGTACGCGATGGCGATATCATCCGCGTCAATGGTCAGACGGGCGAGCTAACGCTGATGGTCGATGACGCTGAGCTGGCCGCGCGTCAGCCCCATATTCCTGACCTGAGCGGTTCGCGTGTGGGAACCGGCCGGGAAATGTTCGGTGCGCTGCGTGAGAAACTCTCCGGAGCTGAACAGGGCGCAACCTGCATCAATTTTTAAGACGATTCGATTTATAGATCTGGCGAGAGAAAATCTGATGAAAAACTGGAAAACAACTGCAGAAGCAATCCTCACCTCCGGCCCGGTTGTACCGGTAATCGTGGTGAAAAAGCTGGAACACGCTGTGCCAATGGCGAAAGCGCTGGTTGCAGGCGGCGTACGCGTACTGGAAGTCACCCTGCGTACCGAGTGTGCGATGGACGCTATCCGCGCAATCGCCAAAGAAGTCCCGGAAGCGATCGTCGGTGCCGGGACCGTCACCAACGTTGAGCAGTTGAAAGAAGTGACCGAAGCGGGCGCGCAGTTTGCTATCAGCCCGGGCCTGACCGAATCTCTGCTGAAAGCGGCGACCGGTGAAGGCACCATTCCGCTGATCCCGGGGATCAGCACCGTATCCGAGCTGATGCTGGGTATGCAGTATGGCCTGAAAGAGTTCAAATTCTTCCCGGCTGAAGCGAACGGCGGCGTGAAAGCGCTGCAGGCGATTGGTGGCCCGTTCGCGCACATTCGTTTCTGCCCGACTGGCGGCATCTCTCCGGCAAACTATCGCGATTATCTGGCGCTGAACAGCGTACTGTGCATCGGCGGTTCCTGGCTGGTTCCGGCGGATGCGCTGGAAGCCGGTGATTACGACCGTATCACCAAACTGGCTCGTGAAGCGGTAGAAGGCGCGAAGTAATCTTCGCGCGCTTACCCGAGGCCCGGTCTGCAGTCCATGCGACCGGGCTTTTTTTATCCTTCGACGACGACCGCTGAAGCCGCCGCTTTAGCCCGCGCAACCGCTTCTTCGACGTTATCGGCTATCGCCAGCGTTACGCCCAGGCGACGTGAGCCGTCAATTTCCGGCTTACCGAACAAACGCAGCTGCAGACCCGCGCCGACCGCTGCCTGGAGGTTGCTGAAGGTGACGTTCTGGCTGCTCATCTGCGGCAGAATGACCGCAGAGGCCGCCGGGCCGTACTGGCGAATCGCGCCAATCGGCAGGCCGAGAAAGGCGCGGACGTGCAGGGCGAACTCGGATAAATCCTGCGAAATCAGTGTGACCATACCGGTATCGTGCGGGCGCGGCGAGACTTCGCTAAAAATCACCTCATCGCCGCAGACGAATAGCTCAACGCCGAACAGGCCGTAACCGCCCAGCGCCAGCACCACCTGACGGGCGATGTCCTGCGCGCGTTCCTGCGCCAGCGCGCTCATCTGCTGCGGCTGCCAGGATTCACGATAGTCGCCATCTTCCTGGCGGTGGCCGACCGGCGCGCAGAAGTGCACGCCGTCCACGGCGCTGACGGTGAGAAGGGTAATTTCAAAATCAAAATTCACCACGCCTTCAACGATAACGCGACCGGCCCCGGCACGGCCGCCCTGCTGCGCATACTGCCAGGCCTCAGCCAGCTGTTCGTGGGTACGAATAAAGCTCTGGCCCTTTCCCGAGGAGCTCATTACCGGCTTGACGATGCACGGCAGTCCTGTCTCGGCGACGGCCTCGCGGAAGGCGGATTCGCTGTCGGCAAAACGGTAGGCGGAGGTCGGCAGCTTCAGTTCCTCAGCGGCCAGGCGGCGGATCCCTTCACGGTTCATGGTGAGCTTCGCCGCGCGCGCGGTAGGGACGACTTTTTGCCCGGCCTGTTCCAGCGCCACCAGGGTATCGGTGGCGATGGCCTCGATTTCCGGCACGATAAAGTCAGGCTTTTCCTGCTCAATCAGCGCTTGTAAGGCTTCGCCGTGCAGCATATTAATGACGTGTGAGCGGTGCGCGACCTGCATGGCCGGCGCATCAGGGTAACGATCGACGGCGATGGTCTCAATTCCCAGGCGCTGGCATTCGATGGCCACTTCTTTACCCAGCTCGCCGGAACCTAACAGCATAACCTTTGTTGCCGCAGGGCGCAGCGCCGTACCTAATACAGTCATAACTCTCTTCCGCAGTAAAAAAACATGCGCCGCATTATAAACGAAAACGTTTGCGCATGTCTTTATGTGCATCATTTGAGTTCGCGGAAGAAATTTGATGTACTGTATAAAAACACAGTACTGAGAGGCTGCATCATGGCGGTTAAAATTAAATATGTAGTGATTCGTGAAGGTGAGGAAAAAATGTCTTTTGCCAGCAAAAAAGAGGCCGATGCTTACGACAAAATGCTCGATCTGGCGGAAGTACTGAACGACTGGCTGGTTGAGTGCCCGCTTACGCTCGATGAAGAGCAGCGCGATAGCATGGCGATGTGGCTTGCCGAGCGCAAAGACACCCTCAACCATATTCTGCGTTCCGGTAAGCTGCCGGAAGCTGAGGGCAGCGCCGATGCGCCAGCCGCGCGCGCAGAAGAAGCAGAAGAGGGTGACAAACCCGAAGAGGTCGTCGAATCGGCAGCCTCGGCACCGGCCAGGCCGCGCAAAGCGAAAGCCGCCTGAGCCATGCTGCCGCCGCCACTCGTTCTGGCGGTTGGCTCCCGCGCCGAGCGCCCGGCGCGACATTTGCTCATCTTTAGCTGACGATAACGTTTCCTGACGCCGCGTCGTTTAGGCTGGTGGTATCGCTTATCGCGCAACGAGGAAATGTATGGCTAACTGGCTTAATCAACTACAGTCTTTGCTGGGTCAGCAAGGGCAATCTTCTTCATCTGACGATCGGTCACGCGGCAAAGACTTCCTGCTGCCCGGCGCGCTTGGCGGCCTGGCCGGGCTGCTGGTTGCCAGCAAATCATCGCGCAAGCTGTTAGCCAAATACGGCACCGGTGCGCTGCTGGTCGGCGGCGGCGCGGTTGCAGGCAGCGTATTGTGGAATAAATATCAGCAGAAATTGCGTACCAGCGGGCAGCAGACATCGGCGGCGCCCACGCCCGCAACTGCGGCGTCCTCCGCGCCAGCCGAACTTGATGCCCGCAGCGAAAGGCTGATTATGGCGCTGGTCTTCGCTGCTAAAAGCGATGGGCATATTGACGAACGCGAGCGGGCAAATATTGAAGCGCAGCTGCGCGCGGCGAACGTTGACGTGCAGGGGCGGGTGTTAATTGACCAGGCGCTGGCGCAGCCCCTCGACCCGCAGAGCCTGGCGCAGGGCATCAGCAGCGAGC
The DNA here is from genome assembly GCF_016516145.1 of Klebsiella sp. S69. NCBI lineage: Bacteria > Pseudomonadati > Pseudomonadota > Gammaproteobacteria > Enterobacterales > Enterobacteriaceae > Klebsiella > Klebsiella sp. S69. Next base: position 76,121 of record NZ_JACVUU010000004.1, read on the forward strand.
AAGAGGCGCTGGAAGTTTACTATATCAGCTGCGCGGTCATTGATATTGACCACTTTATGGAACGCAGCTACCTGAACGCCCTCGGCGAAGCGCTGAAGCTCCCGCAGGAAGTGCGTGAAGATATCGAACGGGATATCCAGGCGCAAAAACAGGCCGTAACGCTCTAAATCCGCACGTTTCGCTTGCATCGCTGGCGACTTTTGCCACCCTTATATATTGTGTAGTCACGTCACCCTTCAGGCTGCTGTGAAGCAGCCTGAAAATTTTAGTACTCAATACAAGCCGCAGAAGAATAAGCAGATGCCACCAAAAGCGAAACGGATCCCCCATGCCATGACATTACATGGCGACACGCGAATCGATAATTACTACTGGCTGCGCGATGACGATCGCGCACAGCCGGAAGTGCTTGATTATCTGCGCCAGGAAAATGAGTACGGTAAAAAAGTGATGTCTTCGCAAAGTAGCCTGCAGGACAGGGTACTCAAGGAGATTATTGACCGTATTCCGCAGCGCGAAGTGTCGGCCCCCTATAGCAAAAATGGCTATCGTTACCGTCAGGTCTATGAGCCTGGCTGCGAGTATGCGATTTATCAACGCCAGCCGGTCGTAAAAGAAGAGTGGGATGAATGGGAGGTCCTGCTTGACGGTAACCAGCGCGCGGCCGGCAGCGAATTTTACACCCTCGGGGGGTTAGGGGTTTCTCCTGACAACAACATGATGGCGGTGGCGGAAGACTATCTCTCCCGCCGGCAATATAGCCTGCGCTTCTACCCTTTAAACGACGGCGATGAATTTGCGGAAGTTCTTGAGAACGTCTCGCCTGATTTTGCCTGGAGTAATGATTCGCAGACCCTGTGGTACGTGCGTAAACATCCCACCACGCTGCTGCCGTATCAAGTCTGGCGCCATCGCCTGGGCACGCCGGCCAGTGCGGATGTTCTGGTGTATGAAGAGCAGGACGATACTTTTTACGTCAGCGTACACAAGACGACTTCCCAGCAGTTTGTGGTGATTTATCTGGCCAGCGCGACCACCAGCGAAGTGCTGCTGCTTAACGCGGAAATGACCGACGCCGAGCCGGTCTGTTTTCTACCGCGGCGCAAAGACCATGAATATAGCCTCGATCACTATCAGCACGCTTTTTATCTGCGATCCAACCGTGAAGGGAAAAACTTCGGCCTTTATCGCACTACCCTGCGCGATGAGCAGCAGTGGGAGACCCTGATCGCGCCGCGTCAGGAAGTGATGCTGGAAGGATTTACTCTGTTTACCGACTGGCTGGTTGTGGAAGAGCGCCAGCGGGGGCTGACCAGCCTGCGGCAGATCAATCGTAAAACAAGAGAGTCCCAGGGCATTGCCTTTGACGATCCGGCCTATGTGACCTGGCTTGCCTATAATCCAGAGCCGGAAACCGCTCGTCTGCGCTACGGCTACTCCTCCATGACGACGCCGGATACGCTATTTGAACTGGATATGAATACCGGCGAGCGGCGGGTACTGAAACAGCAGGAAGTCAAAGGGTTTGATGCCAGCCATTATCGCAGCGAGCATTTGTGGATTAAAGCCCGCGACGGCGTCGAAGTCCCGGTCTCGCTGGTCTACCGTCATGAACATTTCCGTAAAGGCGCCAGTCCACTGCTGGTGTACGGCTACGGCTCCTATGGCGCAAGCATGGATGCGGATTTCAGCGCCAGCCGCCTGAGCTTGCTCGACCGCGGTTTTGTGTTCGCTATCGCCCATATTCGCGGCGGCGGCGAACTGGGCCAGCAGTGGTATGAAGACGGAAAGTTTTTGTGCAAAAAGAACACCTTCAACGATTATCTCGACGTCTGCGATGCGCTGCTGGCGCAGGGCTATGGCGATCCGCGCTTTTGCTACGGCATGGGCGGCAGCGCCGGCGGCATGCTGATGGGCGTCGCGGTGAACCAGCGGCCTGAGCTCTTTCACGGCGTGGTGGCCCAGGTTCCCTTTGTCGATGTCCTCACCACCATGCTCGATGAGTCGATTCCGCTAACCACCGGTGAGTTTGAGGAGTGGGGGAATCCGCAGGATGAAGAGTATTACCGCTATATGAAAAGCTACAGCCCGTACGACGGCGTGCAGGCTCAGGCGTATCCGCATCTGCTGGTTACCACGGGCCTGCATGATTCGCAGGTTCAATACTGGGAGCCGGCAAAATGGGTGGCAAAACTGCGCGAGCTAAAAACGGACGATAACCTGCTGCTGCTCTGTACCGATATGGATTCCGGCCACGGCGGTAAATCCGGACGCTTCAAAAGCTATGAAGGCGTGGCGCTGGAGTTTGCGTTTCTGATTGGCCTGGCGCAGGGGACGCTGCCGGGCCAGGCGGAGGTATAGCGCCGGTTACTCCCCGAGATAGTGCTTCAGCGTCAGGCGCAGCTCGGGGCTCATGCGCTCCAGGTTATTGAACAGCCAGCGTAAATAGCCGGGATCGTTTTCCGCAACCTCGGAAACCGGCTTGCCGCGATATTTGCCGAAGGTAAAGGTGGATAGTAGCGCCGGGCGGCCGGTAATGGTCGCCATTTCCTCAGGCGTCCAGCCGGAGGTGTTGATAATATCGAGCAGCAGGGCGGCGGTGATGTAGCAATCATAAAGCGCCCGGTGATGATGCAGTCCCGGTGGCGTCGTGACGCTGAGCTTGCGCGACTTATATAGCCCCATATTGCTGTACTTGATGCCTGGCCACAGGCGGCGCGCCAGCTTCATCGTGCAGATCCATTCGCCCTGCATCTCTGGCAACACCCGACGGTCAAAGCTGGCGTTATGGGCGACATACCACGGACTGCCCATATATAGCGGCACAATCTCCTCGATCCACGGCTTATCGGCGACCATCTCTTCGGTGATACGGTGAATCGCCATCGCCTGCGGACTGATGGGGCGGTCGGGGCGAACCAGATGACTCATGGGATTGGTAATTTGTCCGTCGACTATATCAACCGAGGCGATTTCAACAATGCCTCCCTGCAATCCGCAGGTTTCTGTATCGATTACGCGCAGCATGGCTCGCTCCAGGCCAAAGAAACCAGCGTAATGCAACACGCGGGTCTTGCCAACTCGGATGTCCACAGGGGACGGGAATTATTTCTGTTTCGGTTCATAGGGCAGGCGAGAGAGCGAAACGGAGGCCAGTCGATGGGCAATCAGACGTTCGCGAAACCAGCCGCGCAGATGTTCGGGCTGTTCTCTTTCGACTAAATCGGCAACCACCGGCATATTGTAGCGTTCTTTAAACGCAACGCCCGCCGCGGCGAGATCGACATTCACTTTGTCCATCTCCTCCTGGGATAGTTTAGCCAGGTTCTTTTCCATCGGTTTCTCCTCTGATAACGCCGCAAAAAGTACTAAGCACGCGGCAAAAAGGCAAGTCTCAGACGCTTAGCTCGACTGCGCCATTATACAGGGTTATTCTCTGTGCTACATACATAACAAAAAGGAATGACAACTATGCCAATCATCGCCGGACGCGCGCTGCGTCTGTCTCTGTTTCTCGCCGGTTGCCTCAGCGCAGCAGGCGCATTCGCCCACGCCCATTTGCAACAGCAGCTTCCGGCCGCCGGCGCGGTGGTGGCGGCTTCACCCCAGGCGCTGACCCTCAACTTCTCTGAAGGCATCGAAACGCAGTTTAGCGGCGTGACCCTCACCGGGCCGCAGCAGAAGACCATCACCCTTGGTAAACCTGTCCGCAGCGACAGCAATAAGGCCGAGCTGACGGTACCGGTTGAGCAGGCGCTGACGCCGGGCGAATATACCGTTGACTGGCACGTGGTCTCCGTTGATGGCCATAAGACGAAAGGACAATACCCCTTTACCGTGAAGTAAGCCGATGCTGAGTGGAGTCTATGTCAGCTTACGCTTTATCCATTTTATCTCGCTGATCGTCGCTTTCGGCTGTGTCCTCTATGGGACATGGTGGGCGCCGGTAACCTTGCGCCGCTTAATGATGCAGCGTTTCTACCCGCTAATGCGCCATTTATTGCTGGCGAGCGCGCTGTCGGCGCTGCTGATGCTGATGGCGCAGGGTGGGCTGATGGGCAGCGGCTGGCCGGACGTCTGGCAGCCGGCTATCTGGCAGGCGGTTGCCGGAACGCAGTTCGGTAGCGTGTGGATATGGCAGATTTTACTCGCCCTTGTGGCGCTGGCGGTGGTCTGGCTGAAGCCCCGACGATCGGGACGTTTGCTGCTGGTCCTGTTTTGCGCACAGCTTCTGCTGTTGGCCGGCGTCGGTCATGCCGCGATGAACGACGGCTGGCTGGGGATAGTGCAGCGGACCAACCATGCTATTCATCTGTTCTGTGTTGCCAGCTGGGTTGGCGGTCTGCTGCCGTTTATCTACTGTCTTCGCCTGGCGCACGGTCGCTGGCGGCAGGCGGCGATTGCCACCATGATGCGTTTTTCACGCTACGGGCATCTGGCGGTTGCTGGCGCTATCGCCAGCGGCGCAGTGAATGCGCTGTTGATCCAGGGCGGGCTCATCAGCGCCTCGCCCTGGGGGCGTATGCTGTTGCTCAAATGTGCGCTGGTGGCGGCAATGGTGGTAATTGCGCTGGTGAACCGGTATGTTCTGGTGCCACGCATGTCGGCAGGCGGAACGCGAGCGGAGCAGCTTATCGTGCGGACCACGCAGATAGAAATTGCGCTGGGGGCGCTGGCGCTATTTGCCGTCAGCCTGTTTGCCACCTGGGAACCTTTCTGAATAAACTGGTTAAATCATGAAAAAAATCGTTCTGACAATGTTGTTATTGGCAAGTTCTGGCGCTGCGCTGGCGGCGCCGCAGGTGATTACCGTGAGCCGCTTTGAAGTCGGTAAGGAGAGCTGGGCGTTTAATCGGGAAGAGGTGATGCTGACCTGCCGTCCGGGCAACGCGCTGTTTGCCATCAATCCGAGCACGCTGGTGCAGTACCCGTTAAACGACATCGCCGAGCAGCAGATGAAAGACGGTAAGACCAACGCGCAGCCGATTTCTGTGATCCAGATTGACGATCCGCAGCAGCCGGGACAAAAAATGAGCCTGGTGCCATTTATTGAGCGCGCGCAGAAACTCTGCTGATCGATATTTTCATCCTACTGTTTTTACATAAAAATAACCGCCATCTCCCCATTCCGGGGGCGGCGGTTTTTTGTAGGCATACGCAATCCTGAGAGGAATTATTGGTTCCCTTTTGTCACGGACTGGAAAACCTGACACGGTAAACTATTCTTATAAGGCAAGGCGACTTAGCCTGCATTAATGCCAACTTTTAGCGCACGGCTCTCTCCCAAGAGCCATTTCCCTGGACCGAATACAGGAATCGTGTTCGGTCTTTTTTTATCTTTTTTTCAGCAATCGCAGATTCCCTTCTAAAAACCCCAGCAGCTTTTTTCGGGGCTTTTTTCTTATATCACAACAATAATTTCCTAAACATTTCTTTTACAAAAAAATCGCCTGCTAACCTTTTAATAGCTCACCGTCACCAGGACGGTATCGCTGTAGGTTCCCGCTGGCTGGTTGCTCTGGTTCGGGTTAATCTTCAGGGTGTAGCTTGCAGATTGCGCGGCGCCGGAGCCGGTCACGCTGAGATTGTTATTTTCCGTCCAGGCGCTGCCGTTGGGCTGGTAAAATTGATACTGCAAAAAGGCAGTCGGTTGGTTAGCGATGGGCTGGCTCATCTGCCGCCAGTCGCCGACGCTGGCGTTAGTACTGGCGAGATTGACGGTGTAGGCCGCGTTTTTTGTGCAGCGAATGGCAAGCTGGCCGCTGTAGGAACTAAAACCGGACGGGAGGGCGGCAGGGGCAAACTCGACGTCCGGCGCGCTGTCGATATAGCAAAAATTGGTCACCCTCACCGATACGTTGACCGTAGAGACCAGGGTGCCGTTATTCGGAATACATATCTTAATGCCCAGTAGATCGAGCCCGACGTAGCAAAAACGATACACCCAGGTAATGGTTAAGACATCGCTATAGGTTCCGGCGGGCACGTTGGCTCCCGGGGTGGTTCTGAAGTAGAGCGGCATGGTGCCATCGCTCGAGTTAAATAGCCCCAGCAGCTCAAGCAGCGTTGTCCTGGACCAGCTTATTACGCCGCCATCCTGATAGGCCGGCGAGCAGGATGCGTCAGAACAGATGCTGTAAGGGATGGCATCGCCGGCGCCGTTAAGCAGCCGGGGCACTCTGTTGCTCTGGTTAGCCGACGCCAGGGTAGCGCTTAGCGTGTTGGTCGAGTTCAGCGCCACCAGTTCCGGGGTGCAGTAAAACCCCGCGCCCGCCATCACGCCCTGAGGCGCGCTGTAGAGCGTAAAGGAATCGACAGGGCCGATCGCTGGCGCACTGGTTTTGATGCTGCAGGCGGCCAGCGCGTTGCTGGCTTGCCCAAGCGCTAAAAGCATCACGAATACCCGGATAATATTTTTCAATCTTATCTCCGCTATGAAGAGGGACAGCTGACCGGGCCTATCCGCTGCGGAACCGGCGTGGTCTCCGGAAGCTCGAACGGGATGCTGCATCGAAGCTCTCCGGCATTTATTTTGACTTCGTTAATGCGCCCGAGGTGCGAGAACCAGACCACGCCGTCGTAGCCCACCAGGGCGCGCTGTTGACTATTAACTTCCTCCACCGGCGTACCGACCGGTAGCGGTTGTCCCTGAGCATCGACGAAGATGAGCGTTGCCGAGCGCACGCGGTTAACCGGGAAATCAACCAGCGCGCCGCTGCCTTCGCGTACGGCGATGCGTTTTTCCACCGTGACGGCTTCGGTATCCGTGGGCAACGGCAGCGTATCGAGGGTGACCTTTCCCGGATACCAGGCCGAAGCCCAGGGGATCAGCAGATGACCATTTTTATCGGTCACGCCGACTTTGCGGTTTTCATAATTCACCGCAATGTTTGGATAGTTGCCGGTAGAAACGACGATAAAGGCGTCGTTAATTTGCCGGGCGAAAAACAGACTGTTATCCATCAGCACGACCGAGCCTGCGGCCTCAAACCAGCTGTGATGATCGTCACGCGACCCGTAATAGCCACCGCTCAGCGTGGACACGCGATTAATCCAGGTCAGATCCGCCTGACTATAGTTATTGCCGCCGATCGAATGGGCGAGGTTCCAGCCCAGCCCGCCTTCCGCCGGGGCAGAGCGACTAACGTTGATATTTTCCCCCCATTGGCCTGAGCTGGATCGTTGACCGCTTAGCTGCACGGAGCTTTGCGAATCGAAAGGGATAATGATTTGCAACATGCTGGCGTAGCTATTGTCCTGCAGATCGCGGTTTACGCTCAGGTTGAGGCTGCTGCTTTGCCACAGGCTGCGGCTCCAGGAGAGGTTCATGAGCCGGGTATGTGAATTATCCTCGGCTTTGATATCAAAATAGCCAATGCTGAAAGATCCGAGCGCTCTGTCCCATGGGCTCAGGCTCAGCGTCGCCTGATCTGACTGACGGCTTAATGCGGCGACAGAACCGTAGGTGCTGAGGTTGTTGTAGTCGGCGCTGCGGCGAATATGCTGATAGTTCACTCCCCAGCTGCTGGCGTAATAAGAGTATCCGGCGGTGAGTTGATTGCCGCTGCCGTCGCCCCGGCTGGCGCTGGTCGACAGGCTGAGGGTGCCCAGGTTCCCCACGCCGATATCGCTGCCTATTCCGGCATTGGTTAATCCTTTGCGGTCTTCCGTATGCGTCGACAGCGTGAGCCAGTTGTTGACTCCATAGCGATAAATTGCGCTCAGCGCGCCGGCGCCATAATCGGCACTCTTGATACCGTAGTTGTTGCGCAGGGCCCCAAGGGTGAAATCAAAATCACTCAGGCCTTCGCGCAGCAGGGTGTTGGAGACATAAAAAGGAATGCTGGTGGACACCTGACGACCCAGGGCATCGGTGGTCACCACGGTAGCTTCGCCGGCGCCGCTGATCCAGGGAACGTTGGTCAGCGTATAGGGGCCACCATTGATTTGCGCGGAGCTGGTTTTATAGCCGTTAATAAACAGATCGACGCTTGAAGGAACCGCCGCGCTGCCGGATAAATTGAGCAGCGGATACGTCACCAGATCCGGGCGAACGCTGAAGTTACGGCTCAGCCGGAGTCCTCCCATTCGTACTGAACTGCTCCAGGTCAGGGCGTTACTGACCACATCCCCGGCCTGGTAGCTAATCATCTGTTCGCTGTCGCTGTATTTCCACAGGGTGTCGTAACGCATAAAGCCCTGCTGCTCGTAGCCCGTCGAAGACCAGTTTTGCCGGATGACGGCATTGTTAGAAAGAACGCCTGGCGGCCCGAAGAGGCGCGTCTCGGTATAGGTGCTGGTGGTTTGCGTTCCGCCGGACGAGAAGAGGCTGTAAGCGTCATAGTTAAATAACATGCCGGGACTGCTTATCGCGGCTTGGTAGTTTTGTCCCGTCGTCTCCCCGATGCGCTGCTCGGGAAGCCAATTGTCCGGCACCCGGAGATTGAGCATTTGCCCCGGCCGATCGTATTCCACTTTAACCGAGGGGATCGTCGTCACGTCAACCAGCGCATCTTGGGTCTGTAAGGGAATATGCGACTGGCGCAAAACGTCGGCGGCGATCCAATAGCGACCCGCAATAACCTTTACCGGAGCGGCGCTCGCCAGGAGATTCCCGTTGACCGATACGCTGAGATACAGCTCATACTCCTGCTTATCGCTGTATGAAGCTGCTGGCGCAGGCAACGAATCATAGGTCGCAGCGCAGGCCGTTACCGACGCTAGTGCCAACAGCCCTCCGGTCGCGGCCCTTTTCAGATCGCGCATTATCAACGATCCGCCGGAATTTCCACCGCCTGGCCGTTATCCGTTAATTTCGCGAACAGGTGCATGCCTGAGGGGACTGAAGCGTTTCCCACCAGCGGGAAACAGCTCTTTTTCTGCGCCAGCACGTAGCCGAGCAGGCCATTGGCCTGAGCTATCTGGCCCTTGCCACCGGCATTGGCCCAGTAAACCGCGCTGAGCCGGGCATGCTGATTGCCGGTATTGTCGATGCACAGCGTCTGGCGGCTATTTTGCCGCGAGAGCGACCAGCGCAGCGTGGTTCTTACCGCTTCCACGGATCCATTGTTCTTCAGCGGGTTGATGCCCTGTCCGTAGGTAAACAACGGCAGGACATAGCGCATGCGCATTTTCAGCCCGGCGGAATTCTGTTCCTTCTGCGCCGTCGGTTCAGCGGCAGGGATCTCATCGATAACAATACGGTAGGATTGTTCTTTGCCAGCCGTGACGGGGGCGATGCGCATCAACCGTACCAGCTGACGCTGGCCGGGCGCGACGGTGAAGGTGGGCTGGCGACGACGTCACGCTGATCGGCATAGGCATCGGACGACCCTTTTTGGTCCCAGGAAAAAACGCGCAGCTGTAAATTAACCGGGGTAGCACCGCGGTTTTCCAGCCACAGCTCTGACCCCTTTTCGTGGCTTTCGATAGTCTGGAAGATGGGCCAAACGAGGACGGAGCTTGCGGTCATAACGGAGCAGGGGAGAGATAAAGCGAATGTAAACAGCGCAAATCTACAGCGAATCATAGTTAACCTGTGATGATTTAATAGGTCAGCGTGACGGTGACCGTGTCGGTATAGGAGCCCACCGCCGGGAAGCCATTCGTGGCAAAAAGGCGGCCATAAACCGTATAGGTTTGCGTGGAGCTCGGAAATGATGCAACGCTCAGGGCCAGCGTACTGTTGCCCCAAACGTTAGCGCGGTTGGCATCCTGATAAAGTTGATAGGCCAGCGTGTTGCCGCCGCCGTTCGACATATAGCGCCGGGTGGCCGAACCGCCGTTTACGCCATAGTCGAGAGCGATTGAGATAGCGGTGCCGGGGGTACAGGTCACGATGATTGAGCCGGCGCCGGAAGTACTGGCGACATCAACATTGTTATAAAGCGATGACAGAGTGCCAAAACTCAAGGCGCCGAAATCCGTCGTTTGGGAGCCATCCCCCGCGCCAAGCGCGCAGCCAGCGGTTATCTGCGCGGAGACTTTGAAGGTCTTCTGGACAGTAGCGGCGTGGGCGCCCGAGGTAAAAAGCAGAATTAATGTAAGCCACTCTGGTCGAAGCATGACGCCCATTTTCCTTATGCGATTACCAGGTTAACGTTGCGGTTACGATGTCGTCATACACATCGGCTGTCGGCGCGTTGACGCTCTGGTCCTCGGGGCGAATACGGGCAAAAACGGGGATAGCCTGCGGGTTGCCTGTGCCTACGATAGCGATTGTTCCGCCGGGTAAAATTTCCTGACTGCGGGCGGCATCCGCATAGAGCCGATAAGCAATCTGCTGGTTGCCTGCCGCGTTTTTCATGTAACGCAGAGCAGCGTCGCCATACTGGCCGCCGTCCAGCGTCAGCGTTGAGTCAAGATCTTCGGTACAGGTCACGGTAAGCGCGTTACCTCCGCCGCTTCCGGTGACGCTTGCATCAATGGAGTTGGCTAAATCACCGTAGGCGCCGAAATTAATCGTGCCCCAGCGGTTGTTTTCTCCATTTCGGACGTTCGATACGCTGCAGCCGCTGCCAAGTGTGACCTGAACACTAATCTGGCCGCTTAATGTTCCCGCTGCGGAAGCCGGTTGCGTAAGAACTATGGCGCTCAGTAAGCCGCCCAGGATACTGCGCGATATCGTTTTCACGTTCATCGAAAACCTCTTAGTGGAAAGCCGCTGAAGAAAAACAACAATGTAGCGATAGTCGTGGGTCACCGTTTAACAACCACGGTTTTGTTGGTTAACGTATAGCTACTTCTATGGGATATGGGTAACTTTGCGTTTATGACTGTGTTTTGGTTGTGAAATAGTTTTTTAGTCTGACTTATTGCTATTCTGTTGAAATAAAATTCCTTATGTTAATATTTTGTTGGTTTTATGTGTTTTCTTTGTTTTTTGAAGGGGCGAAAAGAGAATGCGATTTTTTTAAAATCACAATCGGGCCCAAAGTTTGAAACAAAAAATCTGGACAAAAAGGCGTGTGTAGACACTTACCGTGCGGTTGAGCGACAACGAGGAGAAAACACCTGCACGAAATCAGGCCCATAGTGCAGGTGAACTTTACGGGCCAACATCGGAAGTGACCCAGTATACACATTTGTATGACAAATAGAATAATAGATAAGAAAACGCCTCAAATTTTTTGCCTATTATTTTAACGGCGCTTGTCCGAGGTATTGCAAAGAAAGGATAGGCAGCTTAGAGGCGACAAAGAAATAACGCCCAGGGCATTATTCTGGCGTCACAAAAGAGGGGTACAGCGTTGTTTCAAGGTAGCTAACAATGAACCATATTTCGTCACTAAAAATAAACCAGAGAGCAGCGGACAAAATAATCAACAGGATAGCCAGCAGGAGTATTTCTGTTTTGCTCATAACTTCACTAGCCGTCCGCAAGGAGTACAACGAAGTTATGATAGTAACTAAAGCGGCGTAGAAGATGCAAACGCCGCTGTGCTAAACGGCGTTGATGAAACGTTTGCAGCGTTAATCCATGAGAATTGTCATCTGCGCAGCCATATCATCCAGCAGCTGGAAGCGGCGACGATATTCAGCGCGCTTCTTACTGGCAATGCTCTCAAGCGTCTTTCTTTCCAGCTTCAGTGGTAAGCGCCAGCGCCATGCACCGTCGGCTACCCCTTCGATAGATTGCCAGAATTCATCATAGCTGGCGTGGAAATGGCGCCCTTTGCTCAGACGATAGCGCAGCGCGCGGAAGACGTGACCGTTATCGCTGACTCCGTAAATATGTTGAATGCCGCAACGCGCCGCCATTAGCCAGATAAACTCCATCAGCAGGCGTTTCGGGAACAGACCGTAGCAGGCGCGGGTTGCTCGTTTAATCACTTCATGCGAAATATTGCTACGCGGCCCCTGCAGGCCGCCAATAGTCAACTGCCAGCAATCCTGCTGACGGGAAACGCTAAAAGTCGCGCTGGCGAGCACGATCCCATCGCCATCGCGCAGCCATAGGGACGTTTCACCCTCGCGTTCAGCTTTGCCCGCCGAGGAGGCGGAAAGCGTAAACCGGCTGTCGTCCTTGCCTGCCAGCTCAAGCAGCGGCAGCTCATTCGCTGCGGTCATGGCATCAGCCAGGCGCGATCCGCCCAGCGAGTCGACAAACTGGTAGTGGCTGATAATCGCGTGCGCGCGCTGGCTGGCGTTGAGCCCGCGGGTTAAATACTGACGATGAACCTTGCCCGGCAGAGTCACCTGAGCGGTCAGTAGCTGATTGAAGTCCGCGCGCGCCGACAGGCTCTCCAGCATGCTGCGCGTTGGCGCATAAAATAATGCCGTGCGCAGTAAAAACTTCAGCCGGTAATTACGTTTTTGCCAGATGGGTGCAGGGGTGAGTCGCCCCATCACCAGGTCGGCAATAAGATTGGGGCGTCGTTCAACGACCCCGGCTGAATGCAGGCTGTTATCCGTCACGATGAATACCTCGTTGTTATTTAGCCTCTATTCTAGGGATATATCGTGAGGAGCTTAATGCCCTGGCGGACTATATTTGGCTTTCGTTTAAACTCGATTGAGGTGGCAATATTACGCCCGCGGCAGCGGGAGAATTTTCCTATAATTAGGTCAGGAGGACGAAATATGTATCAGCGTATTAACGGTTCCGCCTGGCGTAATATCTGGCTGGTTGGCGACCTGCACGGCTGCTTTGCGCGGCTGATGGAAGCCCTTCGCGAGCGCAGGTTCGATCCTTACCAGGACCTGCTTCTTTCCGTGGGCGATCTGATCGATCGTGGGCCGCAAAGCGCGGAGTGTCTGGATTTACTGCGCTATCGCTGGTTTTTCGCGGTGCGCGGCAACCATGAACAGATGGCGCTGGATACGCTTGCCGATGGCGAACCGATGCTCTGGGAAATGAACGGCGGTGGCTGGTATACGCAACGCTCAGAACAGCAGAAAGAGCGCCTCGCGCCGCTTATCGCCCGCTGCCGTCATCTGCCGCTGATTATTGAGCTCCACAGCGCTGAGCAGGTACATGTTATCGCCCATGCGGATTATCCGGCGACGCTTTATCGCTGGCAGCAGGCGGTGGATGAGCATCAGGTGCTGTGGAGCCGACAGCGTCTTACCGATCATCTCTCCGGGCGTCACGGCGCGATTGCCGGTGCTGACCACTTCTGGTTCGGCCATACGCCGCTTAAACGGCGTTACGACTACGATAATCAGCACTATATTGATACCGGGGCGGTATTTGGCGGGGAGTTAACCCTGGCGGCGCTACAGAGGACGGGCTAAAAGTCACTGTACTCCTGGGCGGGCAGCCAGAAACTATCGATAAAATCCTCTACCGGAAAGCAGCCGCCGTGACGTATTCGCTGATCGTCCATCGCTGCGGTGCACTGCCGTTCGTTATCGTACACATCCACAACGATATCTTCACAGCCTCCGTCGAGGTAACAAATAAACAGCACTAAGGCAAACATCCCGGTCTCATATCCTGAAAAACATAGTTATAAGTGTAGGAGATGTCGGGAAAGCAGGGGGAATAAATAACCCGTCTCAGGCGACGGGTTCCTTTGAATCAGGCGAGACGCATGATCCAGGCATCGGACTGACGATCGTAGTGCTTACGGTAGAGGACGGAATGTTCACCATCAAGTATGGCGGGTACGCTGGTGTCCGCGTCCCATGCATCTAGCTGCATACATAAATCCGGATCGGATTTGCAGGGTATGCTTAACGTTCGCTCTCCCTGCTGTTCGCCGTGCAGTTCGGCGTCGTCTATTTCAAACGCGCCGATACGTACGCTGGTTTTACTCATAAATTCACCCCGTTGATCTGCTGATTTGTGGTACGACCAGTTAAGGCCGCCATTTTTCAGCGTAGACAAAGGTGCGCAAAGCGCCAGTGAAAAAATGCTGTTTTTCCGTTCGTCATCACGCTTTAGTGCTAAAAAGCTTTCCGTCGCGCACCAGTTCACGGGGATAGCTGTTTTTTAAACGCGAGCCGATTTTTTTCGCCAGCCCCAGCGGCGCGCCCTGAAACGTGACAATAACATCATCCTGCTGCGGCGGTACTGCAGGATAGACGTCACGACCGCGGTACCACTCTTCCGCTTCGGCCTGGGTCAGCTCAAAAGGGGCATCAGGCGCGGCAAGCGCAATGACCGCTTCGTGCTGCCAGCGATAGCCTTTGTTGTGGGTTTCGGCAAGACGGATACCGATGCGGGAAAAGCGCACTTTGCCGAATAGCGACTCGAGCGCGTGAGGGAATAGCCAGATTTCTTTATCCCGCTGCCAGAGCGTATGGTCAGCGCCCCAATGCAGGCCAACGGCGGCAGCGGCGGTCGCAATGGCGGCCGATTCGCGGCTTTTAAGCGGGATAAAGGGGAATTTACCGACCTTATAACCCGGCGCCGGCAGCGGTGCGATGGCGGCGGTTTTACGCAGACGGGCGACGAAGAAGCCTTCGCAATCGAAAATCTGCGGGAACACGTGCAGGAAACCCTCTTCGGTTAGCGCCTCGCTGGCCTGCGGGAACAGCGAACCGAGCGGCAGTACCTCTGCCGCCTGCGGATAGCGCGCCAGTAGTCCGTTGACCACGTCTTCGTTTTCTTGTCGGTTCAGGGTACAGGTGGAGTAGACCAGCGTGCCGCCGGGGCGAAGCGCATGAAACGCGCTGTCGATAAGCTCGCGCTGGGTCTCGGCGATACTGGCGTTGCTTTCCGGCGACCAGTTTTTTAACGCATCGGGGTCTTTCCGTACCACGCCTTCGCCGGAGCAGGGGGCGTCGAGGAGAATCGCATCAAAACACTCCGGCAGCGCGGCGCCGAATACGCGCCCATCAAAATGGGTCAGCGCCACGTTGCCGATCCCGCAGCGGCTGATATTGGCGTGTAGCACTTTAACCCGGCTGGCGGAATATTCGTTGGCCAGGATCCCGCCTTTATTGCCCATGCGCGCGGCGATCTGGGTGGTTTTTGACCCCGGCGCGGCGGCGACGTCCATCACCCGGTTCGGCATATTTCCGTCGGCAAACAGCGCGGCGACCGGCAGCATGGAGCTCGCTTCCTGGATGTAAAACAGCCCGCTGAGATGTTCAGCGGTGCTGCCCAGCGGCAGGGCGTCTTCTTCCTCGCGATCGATCCAAAAACCCTCCTCACACCAGGGTACCGGCGTTAGCTGCCAGCCGTAGGGGGCGACCAGCTGCAAGAAGTCAGCCACGCTGATTTTTAGCGTATTTACGCGAAGGCTTCGGCGCAGGGGGCGCTGGCAGGCGGCGATAAAGTCAGCGAAAGAGAGATGCGTCGGCATTGCCGTACGCATTTGAGCGAGGAATTCTTCAGGAAGATAGACAGCGTTTTGAGCCACGGGGAGCGCACCACAACGAAAAAAGGGGGCGTAGTTTACCATAAAGGCTCCGGCGACGGACACCGGAGCCTGTTATGCTTAGCGCGGCAGGGCGGTACCCCATTCGCGCCACTCTTTCGGTTCACTCTCCAGCAGCAGGAAGTGTTTACCATCCTGCGCTTTCGGCGCCAGCGGCGTACCCGGAGGCGTCGCAAAAGCGATGCCGCCGCGAATGAACTGATTGAAGGTACCGGTTTTCACCACGCCGCCGATCAGGCCAAAGTCGAGGCTATAGCCGGAAGCCAGCCAGAACACCGAGTTGTTGCGCACCAGATACTGATAACGTTTACTGATACGCAGCTGTACCATGACGCGATCCGACATCGAACCGAGCATCAGGCCGGTAACCGTACCGACTTCAAGCCCGCGGAACAGCACCGGCGTGCCGATACCCAGCGAACCGGCTTCGGGTACTTCGACGATAATGCTCAGGCCGTCGATATAACGTGAATCGCTAATCGTGGTTTCCTGAATTTCAAAATCACGGCGCGGCGCACCGCGTCCCGGCTCCACGTTAATATAGGCCTGGAAGAGCGTATCCAGATGCTCGACGCCCGCTGCGGAAATCTGCGGAGTAATCACCGAGAAACGCGTGCCGGCGCGGGCGAAGGTGTTGACGTATTCCGGATAGAGAACCGCTTTCGCCTGCACTTCGTTTTTCGCGGTAATTAAATTCAGCGATTGGATCTGCCCAATATCAATCCCCAGGTAGCGGATCGGCATACCTTCGGCGATTTTACCGGCGTCAAAGGCGTGCAGGGTTATCTGGCCACCCACCGCGCGGGCGGCGGTTTCCGACGCATACAGCACGCGTTTATTATCGATACGCGCGCTGGCGCTGGCACCGCTCAGATTATCAAAGCTTATCGCGCCTTTCAGCGCGCGGGAGAGCGGGGAGGCCTGAACCGTCAGGCCGCTGCCGTTAAGCTGCACTTTCGCGCCGCCTTCGGCCCAGAACACGCTGTTGCTGGTGAGCAGATGGCGATATTCCGGTTTGATATGGATGTTGATCTCAAAAGCGTTCTTGCGCGGCTGAACGGTGATGATTTCCCCGACTGCGAATTTACGATACAGCACCACGGATCCTGCCTGGACGTCCGGCAGCGTCTCAGCTGAGAGCGTGAGAGTGGTGGTCGGCAGATCGCTCATGCTGTTTTCCAGCGCTTTTTCCTGGTTGGCGTACAGCGGATAGCGGCTTTGCATCGCCCCTTTGTCGCCCGGAATAATGCGGATCCCGCCGTTGACCCATTCGCTGGCGCTGGCGCCGAGGAACTCCACGCCATCAATACCGACTTTGACGTCGATACGGCTGTTGACCACGAATTTGCTGTCGCCGCGCACCAGTGAACGGTACTCGGGCATGACTGCGACCTGGAAAGTGACGCCGTCGGCGTTTAGCTTGCGCTCCAGAACCTGGCCAATCTGAACGCCGTGCAGGATCAGCGGCTGCCCGGCATCAATACCGTAGCTTTCTGGCGCGGTGAGCGTGACGGTTGCGACATCCGGTTCTTCCAGGATGGATTTATCGGCAGGCAGCACCGCAAACTGGTTGCGCGGTTCACCCTCGCCGGGGACCAGCTCAAAGGTGGTTCCGGTCAGCAGGGCGCTGACGCTGGGATTATCCAGCGAGATTTTCGGCTTCTTCATCTGAATCAGCGTCTTCTCGCGCAGCAAGCTGACGACGCTGGGATCGACGGTCATTTCGCCGGTGACTTTCCCGTCAGCATTGAGATTCAGTTTACTGAGCTGGCCGACCTCCAGACCCTGATACATCAGCGGCGTAGAGCCCGCTTTTAACCCTGCGCCGTCCGGAAGGTCCAGTTTCACCACCACTCCGCGCTGGCTGTGCGCCAGGTCTTCGTATAAGTGATAATCGGTATTCTGCTGAGCCTGCGGAGAATCATCGGGGGAATCAAAGGCGATAGCGCCGTTCACCAGCGCGGAGAGGCTATCCAGCTGAACTTTAGCTCCGCTCAGGCTGACGTCCGCCTTTACGCCGGATACGTTCCAGAAGCGGCTCTCTTTTTTCACCAGATTGGTGAAACGCCGCTCGATCAGTACATCAATCGTGACGCCCTGATTGTTCGGATTAATGGCGTAGTCATACACCCGGCCGACCGGAATCTTACGGAAGTAGACCAGCGAGCCGCTGGTTAACGAGCCTAAATCCGCTGACTTGAGATGGATCATCAGCTCGCCGTTATTAATGTGGTACTTCGGCTGGGTATCGAGGGCGACAAAGTGATCCTCGGGCTCGCCCTGACCTGGCATCATGCCGATATAGTTGCCGCCAACCAGCGCATCCAGGCCGGACACGCCGGCAAGCGAGGCTTTCGGCGTCACCAGCCAGAACTGGGTCTCCTTGCGCAGCGCATCTTTCATATCGCCTTTGACGCTGGCAGAAACCTCGATTTTACTCAGATCTTTGCTTAGCGAGATATTCTCGACCGTACCGACTTCTACCCCCTGATAGCGGATAGGCGTCCGTCCCGGAACGATGCCGTTGGCCGACTGGAAGTCGATGACGATCGTCGTACCGCGATCCTGATAGCTGGTCCAAATCAGCCAACTGGCAATCAGCAGCGCGATGACCGGCAGCAGCCAGAACGGTGAAATGCGGCGTTTAGTTTTAATCTTGGCTTCAGTCGGCGAAGCGGGCGTTTCCTGACTCATGTGCGTCCCAAAGTAAGCGGCTGTCCAGCCATTCAACAGCAAGGATAGTTAAAATTACCGCGGCGCCAAAATAGACCGCGGCGGGCCCCATCGTAAACGCGAGGAGCTGATCGCGGTTGATCAGCGACATGGTTAATGCGATGACAAAAAGATCCAACATAGACCAGCGGCCGATCCAGGTAATCAGCCGCAGCAGCAGGATGCGGGTACGTAGCCCCTGTTCACACTTGAATTGTATGCTGACCAGCAGGGTAAACAATACAATAACTTTGGTGAATGGGACCAGAATACTGGCGATGAACACCACCCCGGCGATGGCGACGTTGCTGCTGGCCAGCGACATAATGCCGGAAAGGATGGTGTCTTCCTGACGCGCGCCGTTGACGTAGATGATCGAGATCGGCAGCAGGTTGGCAGGAAGCAGGAAAACCAGTGATGCAATCAGCGCAGCCCAGCTCTTTTGCAGGCTTTGCCGGCGTCGATGGCGCAGAGGCGTGTGGCAGCGGCGGCAGCGCCCGCGTGCATCGCGATGTCCGGTATAATGGCAGCCCAGACAGACCTGAAGATTTTCATCCGGGCGCAGCGCCGGGCGCTGGGGATAAAAACGCTCCCAGAGCTCTTCAACGTTCATATGGATAAGCGTCAGGATACTGAGCAGCGTGAGGGAAACATAGGCGACAAGCCCGATACCCGGCTGCAGGAAGGCGTAATCCTGCACTTTAATGGAGGCGACGCCGATGCCGACCAGGTAAATATCCAGCATTACCCACTCCTTGAGCCGCTCCAGCATCAGCAGTATCGGTCGCAGATTCATGCCCAGCACGTTGCCCAACCACAGGTAGGCGATTGACACCACCAGCAGCACCGGCGCGACGACCGCGCAAAAGAGCACCATCGCCGCCGTGAGCGGATCGCCCTGGCCGGTCATTTGCCAGATGCCCTGAAGGACGTTAGCGTCGATACGCACGCCCAGCAGATGCAAACGTAGCAGCGGTTCGCTCCACGCAAAAGGCATCAGCAGCAGCATAGCGATCGCCATGCTGCCCAGCCGGGTAAGCGACCAGTCGCGGCCATCGCGCACTTTGGCGTTGCAGCGAGGGCACCAGGCGCTTTGATTCTTTTTGAGGACCGGTAAACTAAACAGCAGGTCGCACTGCGGGCAGCGCTGATAGTGAGCGTGCGCAACAGGGGCGCTGACCGAGTAGACGATCATCTTTTTTGCTGGCGTAATCCTGGGTGTTTTTAGTGGCATTTATAACTTACAGAAATGAATGTATCTCTCTATCTTAACTCAGGAATGAATTCATCTTGAGCATGAATGCATTTAAAGCTTATTTTATTAGGCTGTAAGTGTAAGGCAGTAAGACAACTAAGCGATCATATAATGAACAAATCAGAATTCTACGCGGATTTAAACCGCGATTTTCAGGCGTTAATGGCAGGCGAAACCAGCTTCCTGGCGATGATTTCAAATACCAGCGCGCTGTTATTTGAACGACTGGCGGAAGTGAACTGGGCCGGTTTCTATCTGCTGGAAGGCGATACTCTCATCCTCGGGCCGTTCCAGGGCAAGCTGGCCTGCGTGCGTATTCCGGTAGGACGCGGCGTATGCGGGACTGCCGTCGCGCAGAATCGCGTGCAGCGGGTCGAGGATGTTCACGCCTTTGATGGCCACATCGCCTGCGATGCCGCCAGCAATTCGGAAATTGTCTTCCCGCTACGGGTGAACAATCAAACCATCGGCGTCCTGGACATCGATAGCACGGCGCATTCCCGCTTCACCGTTGAAGACGAGCGGGGTCTGGCAGAACTGGTCTCGCATCTGGAAAAACTCATTTCTGCCACGGATTATCAAAAAATATTCACCCGCGTCGCAGGATAATCAACGGATAACGTAGCATTTACCGAGGACGTCATTATAATGACGCCTGTTCATGCCTGCGGCTTGTTGGCTACGTCCGTTGTAATCAGGAAATTTCATGGAAAATCAACCTAAGTTGAATAGCAGTAAAGAAGTCATTGCGTTTCTGGCCGAACGTTTCCCTCAGTGCTTTAGCGCTGAAGGCGAAGCTCGCCCCCTGAAAGTCGGTATTTTTCAGGATCTCGTTGAGCGCGTTGGCGGAGAGATGAATCTCAGCAAAACCCAACTTCGCGCTGCTTTGCGTCTTTATACTTCGAGCTGGCGCTATCTGTACGGCGTTAAGCCAGGCGCTGTCCGCGTTGACCTTGACGGCAACCCGTGCGGCGAACTGGAAGAGCAGCATGTCGCTCATGCCCGCCAGCAGCTTGAAGAAGCAAAAGCCCGCGTTCAGGCGCAGCGCGAAGCGCAGCAGGCCAAAAAACGTGAAGCCGCTGCCGCAGCAGGCCAGCCGGAAGAGGGAGCACGTCGCGAGCGTAAACCGCGTCCTCAGCCTCAGGCTCGTCGCAAAGAAGGCGCTGAGCAGCGTAAACCACGCCCGGCAGCAGCAGCCAAAGCGCCGCGCGAAGAGCGTCATACCCCTGTATCAGATGTGTCTGTATTGACCGTTGGCCAGGCACTGAAGGTGAAAGCAGGCAATAATGCAATGGACGCCACCGTCCTGGAAATCACCAAAGATGGCGTTCGTGTACAGCTGACTTCTGGTATGTCAATGATTGTACGCGCAGAACACCTGGTGTTCTGAAACGGAGGCCGGGCCAGGCATGAACAAATTCTTTAAGCTCACCGCGTTGGCGGGCCTGCTGGTAATAGCAGGCCAGTCGTTCGCCGTGGACGATATAACCCGGGTCGATCAAATCCCCGTGCTGAAAGAAGAGCCGCAGCACGCGACGGTGAGCGAGCGCGTAACATCGCGCTTTACCCGCTCTCACTACCGCCAGTTCGATCTCGACAATGCCTTTTCGGCGAAAATTTTCGATCGCTATCTGAACCTGCTGGACTACAGCCATAACGTGCTGTTAGCCAGCGACGTCAACCAGTTTGCCGCGAAAAAGAATCAAATCGGCGATGAACTGCGCAGTGGGAAGCTGGACGTATTTTACGACCTGTATAACCTGGCGCAGAAGCGTCGCTTTGAGCGCTATCAATACGCGCTGAAAGTGCTGGAACGGCCGATGGATTTTACCGGCCACGATAATTTCAACCTTGACCGTAGCAAGTCGCCCTGGCCGAAAGATGAAGCCGAGCTGAACGCGCTGTGGGATGCCAAGGTGAAGTTTGACCAGCTAAGCCTGAAGCTGGCTGGCAAAGATGATAAAGAGATTCGCGAAACCTTAACCCGCCGCTACAAGTTTGCTATCCGCCGTCTGGCGCAAACCAATAGCGAAGACGTTTTCTCACTGGCGATGACCGCCTTTGCGCGTGAAATCGACCCGCATACAAACTATCTCTCACCGCGCAACACCGAGCAGTTCAATACTGAAATGAGCCTGTCTCTCGAAGGTATCGGCGCGGTGCTGCAGATGGACGACGACTACACGGTGATCAATTCTCTGGTCGCGGGCGGTCCGGCGGCGAAGAGTAAAGCCATCAGCGTGGGCGATCGCATCGTTGGCGTCGGCCAGCCTGGTAAAGGCATGGTCGATGTGATCGGCTGGCGTCTTGATGATGTCGTCGCGCTGATTAAAGGTCCCAAGGGCAGCAAGGTTCGCCTGGAGATTCTCCCGGCGGGTAAAGGCGCCAAAACGCGTATTGTGACCCTCACACGTGAACGCATTCGTCTGGAAGACCGTGCGGTTAAGATGTCAGTCAAAACCGTTGGCAAAGAAAAAGTTGGCGTGCTGGATATTCCTGGCTTCTATGTTGGCCTGACGGATGACGTTAAGGTTCAGCTGCAAAAGCTGGAGAAACAAAACGTTAGCAGTATCGTAATCGATCTGCGCAGCAACGGCGGCGGGGCGCTGACCGAAGCGGTTTCGCTTTCTGGCCTGTTTATCCCCTCCGGCCCGGTTGTCCAGGTTCGCGATAATAACGGTAAAGTCCGTGAAGACAGCGATACCGATGGCGTGGTGTACTACAAAGGTCCGCTGGTCGTCCTGGTCGATCGTTTCAGCGCCTCGGCTTCCGAAATTTTCGCCGCTGCGATGCAGGATTATGGCCGCGCGCTGATCGTCGGAGAGCCGACCTTCGGTAAAGGGACCGTCCAGCAGTATCGTTCGCTGAACCGTATCTACGATCAGATGCTGCGTCCTGACTGGCCGGCGCTGGGTTCCGTACAGTACACTATCCAGAAATTCTATCGCATCAACGGCGGTAGTACTCAGCGCAAGGGTGTAACGCCGGACATCATGATGCCGACCGGAACCGAAGAGCGTGAGACCGGCGAGCAGTATGAAGACAACGCGCTGCCGTGGGATAGCGTCAATGCGGCAACCTTCGTGAAATATGGCGATTTGACGCCGTTTGGACCGGAACTGCTGAAGCGTCACGATGCGCGTATTGCCAAAGATCCTGAGTTCCAGTACATCATGAAGGATATTGCTCGCTATAACGCGATGAAAGACAAACGCAACATCGTTTCCCTGAACTACGCGCAGCGTGAAAAGGAGAACGAAGAAGATGATGCGATTCGTCTGGCCCGCGTTAACGATCGCCTGAAACGCGAAGGTAAGCCGTTACTGAAAAAGCTGGAAGATCTGCCGAAGGATTACCAGGAGCCCGATCCGTATCTTGATGAAACGGTTCATATTGCGCTCGACCTGGCCCATGAGGAAAAGGATCGGCCAGCGGTAGAGCCCCCGGCCAGTAAATAATCCCCCTAACGGGCACAATGATTTGTGCCCGTTTTCTTTCGCTTCTTTCCCAACGTTCATTGCCTGATTTCAACAAAATGTCAACGCTTTTGCCCAGCGTCAGCAATATGCTACAAAATGTAAAGTTGTGTCTTTCTCGTGACTTAGCGGGGGCTGATGGTTGAAAATTAGCGTTCTACCCATACCATGTGGGTAATCGCATAGTGCGTTTTGTTAAATCGAGGTAAAAAGAAAATTATGATGCGAATCGCGCTTTTCCTGCTGACCAACCTGGCAGTGATGGTGGTGTTCGGGCTGGTGCTAAGCCTGACGGGAATTCAGTCAAGCAGCATGACCGGGCTGCTGATCATGGCGCTGTTGTTTGGCTTCGGCGGTTCAATCGTTTCGCTGCTGATGTCGAAATGGATGGCGTTGAAATCGGTGGGTGGGGAAGTCATTGAGCAGCCGCGTAACGAAACCGAGCGCTGGTTGGTGAATACCGTCGCGCAGCAGGCGCGCCAGGCGGGAATTGCCATGCCGCAGGTCGCGGTCTACCATGCGCCGGATATTAACGCCTTCGCGACCGGCGCGCGCCGCGATGCGTCGCTGGTTGCGGTCAGCACCGGGCTGTTGCAGAACATGAGCCGTGATGAAGCGGAAGCGGTTATCGCCCATGAGATTAGCCACATCGCTAACGGCGATATGGTCACCATGACGCTGATTCAGGGGGTGGTGAACACCTTCGTTATCTTTATCTCGCGCGTTATCGCGCAGATTGCGGCGGGCTTCCTCGGCGGCAACCGCGATGAAGGTGAAAGCAGCAACGGCAACCCGCTGATCTACTTCGCGGTTGCTACGGTGCTGGAGTTGGTGTTTGGTATTCTGGCCAGCATCATCACCATGTGGTTCTCCCGCTACCGCGAATTCCATGCGGACGCTGGCTCAGCGAAACTGGTGGGGCGTGAGAAAATGATCGCTGCGCTGCAGCGTCTGAAAACCAGCTATGAGCCGCAGGAGGCCAGTAGCATGATGGCATTCTGCATTAACGGTAAAGCGAAATCCATGAGCGAGCTGTTTATGACTCACCCGCCTCTGGATAAGCGCATTGAAGCCCTGCGCAGCGGCGAATATCTGAAGTAAACGCCGCTCCCGGCCCTGAAAACAAAAATCCGCAACCTTCGGGCTGCGGATTTTTTTATGTCGATTCTTTGCTTACAGCCTGGCGCGCGGCTGCGTAACGCGTAGCCCGCTGACGGCGGCGGCGACGACGGCAAGGATCCCGGCCAGCAGAAGTGCGGTATGAGTTCCGCTATTGCCCAGCAGGTTAAACAGCAGCGCCACCAGCGCGGCGCCTGTACTCTGTCCAAGCAGACGGGCGGTACCCAACATGCCGCTTGCTCCGCCGCTGCGATGAGCCGGCGCTGAAGAGACGATCGTATGGTTGTTGGGTGACTGGAACAGGCCAAAGCCCGCGCCGCAGAGCGCCATTCGCCAGATAATATCCAGATCCGTGGGTGTGGAGGGGAGCATCGCCAGACCGAACAGGCCGCAGGCCATTACCAGCAGACCAATCGCCCCCAGCAGACCGGCGTGAAATTTCTCTATCAAATAGCCTGCCAGCGGCGCCATTACCATGGTTGCCAGCGGCCACGGCGTCAGGAGAAGACCGGTTTCCACCTCGCTGCGTCCAAGCATCGACTGCAGGAAGAATGGTAGCGAAACCATGGCCAGCATCTGGGCACAGAAGGAGCATATCGAGGTGCAGATGGACAGGGAAAAAATCGGAATGCGCAGCAGATCGACGGGTAGCAGGGGAACCGGCATTCTGAGCTGACGGCGGACAAAAAAGAATCCAACGACCAGCATCGCAATAACCTCCGCCAGCACCAGCTCGCCGGATTGGCCCTGAGCGAACCCGCCGAGAGCGGTAATTAATAAGCCGAAAGTGAGAGCATTCATGATGGCGCTGGGCAGATCGAAGCGGGTGACCTTGCTCCCGCCGACATTGGCGGGCAGGTAGCGCATCGCGAGAACCAGTGAGATAACGCCCAGCGGAACGTTAATGAGAAACAGCCATTGCCATGAAGCCATCGACAGGATAGCGGCGGCAATGGTCGGGCCCGCAGCGGATGAGACGGCGACAACAAAAGAGTTGATCCCCATTCCGCGGCCGAGAAAGCGGCGGGGATAAATCAGGCGAATCAGCGCGGTATTAACGCTCATTAGCGCCGCGCCGCCAAGACCCTGCGCAACGCGCGCCAGCGTCAACATTTCCAGGCTGCGGGAGAGCGCGCAGGCTAAAGAGGTGAAGGTGAATACGACCAGGCCGATTTTATAAATGCGCCGATAGCCGACCATATCGCCGAGGAAAGAGAGCGGCAGAAGCGCAATAACAATGGCAATTTGATAGGCGTTTACTATCCAGATTGAGGATGCTGGTGACGCGTTTAAATCGCTGGCGATCGTCGGAAGCGCTACGTTGGCGATAGCGCCGTCCAGCACGGCCATCGTCAGGCCTAATACAATGGTCAGGATGGCGCCGTAACGCTGCGGTGCTGGCAGCCCATCGGGGAGGTTTTTATCCATATAAAGTGTATGTCTTATCGGGAACTATTAACTGGATAATGATTTTAGCATTGAATATTCAGCGGCATGTCGCAGATTTGTAACGAATGGGCAGAAGAACGATTGCGGGTAACGGGATGCGAATTTATAATAAAAACCGGTTCTAATTTTTATAAAACAGTTGCGATGAGGTGATAAATGGCAGTTGCAGATTTGGATAAACAGCCAGATTCTGTCTCTTCGGTATTGAAGGTTTTTGGCATCCTGCAGGCGCTTGGCGAAGAGCGTGAAATTGGCATTACCGAACTGTCCCAGCGCGTCATGATGTCAAAAAGCACCGTTTATCGCTTTTTGCAGACCATGAAATCGCTGGGGTACGTAGCGCAGGAAGGGGAATCTGAGAAGTATTCTTTAACCCTGAAACTCTTCGAACTCGGCGCGCGGGCTTTGCAGAACGTCGATCTGGTGCGCAGCGCCGATATCCAGATGCGCGAGCTATCACGCCTGACGAAAGAGACCGTCCACCTGGGCGCCCTGGATGAAGACAGCATTGTTTACATCCATAAAATCGACTCAATGTACAATTTGCGCATGTATTCGCGCATCGGACGGCGTAACCCGCTGTACAGCACCGCGATCGGTAAGGTGCTGCTGGCATGGCGCGATCGCGCGGAAGTTGAGCAGATTCTGGAAGGCGTCGAGTACAAACGCAGTACCGACCGGACCATCACCAGCACCGAAGAGCTGCTGGCCGTTCTGGATAAGGTCCGCGAGCAGGGCTACGGCGAAGATAACGAAGAACAGGAAGAAGGGCTGCGCTGCATCGGGGTGCCGGTTTTCGACCGCTTCGGCGTGGTTATCGCCGGCCTGAGTATCTCTTTCCCGACGCTACGTTTCTCCGAAGAGCGCCTGAACGAGTATGTTGCGATGCTGCACACGGCGGCGCGTAAAATTTCTGAGCAGATGGGCTACAACGATTATCCGTTCTAATTCACTATCCTATTCGGGCTACCGTTGCTGTAGCCCGAACCATGACTAGCCGTTATCCACTACCGTGACGCTTTTTCGCAGAACAGGGCAATCGGTAATGCCGATAATACCGCTGCTGGAGTGAACATATTGTGCGGTGCTGATGCCGCGAGCGGTGAGATATTTGCACTGCAGTCCTAACCCTCCGGCATTCTCACTGCTGCCTATTAACACGCCGTAGCCGCTTAATAATACGCCAATCCATAAGATAGCCAGCACCACAATGGTACGAATGATCAATCGCATTGTTGCCTCAATATTTGTATTATCCTTGCGTCTATTCTGTCATGCACACGAGTTGAAACAAGTCTATGATTCCTAAACTTGCCTTTCGTATTACAGTTAGCCGCGGTTTAAGATGGTCATGTTATCCTGGCGACATTTGATACTGATGCGGAGTGTGGAGTGAAAAAATTACGGTGGGTTTTGCTGATAGTCGCTATTGCAGGATGTTTACTGCTATGGACTCAGATGCTTAACGTAATGTGCGATCAGGATGTACAGTTCTTCAGCGGCATCTGCACGATCAATAAGTTTATTCCCTGGTAAGACATTTTTTATATGACTGATTTTCTTCTGCCGCGCGGGTGGTAGAATGAACGCCTTCTCTTTGAGGTGGTGAAATGAGTGAGTTACTAAATCCCGGGATTGTAAGCCTGGCATCCGTGGCGCTGTCTGTCGTGCTGTTGCTTGTCGGCCTGTTATTATGGTTTTTTGTTAATCGCGCCAGTTTGCGCGCAAATGAGCAGATCGCGCTACTGCAGGCGCTTCTGGATCAGCAAAAGCGGCAAAATGCGCTGCTGCGCCGTCTCTGCGAGGCCAATGAGCCAGAGAAGGAGAGTGCAGCAGAACCTTCCATAGCCGAGAAGGGGAAAGGCGACGACGACTTCATTCGTCTGGTCGCAGAGCGCTAATCTGATTGTCAGGCGTGCATCGTAGGGTGTGCGCCTGTATCTCACCCCGGTCTATAACTTATCCTTATCAATAAATCTTCTGCTGACGATTATCCGGCGTGCCGGCAAGCGGACGCTGTGCGTTAATCGCGCCTCTTTAATTAGTTTGTTTAATTAATCAAATAAAAGGACAGAAACGGCCTGACTGTCATCAGGACTTCATTATTGCCGTGCAGTATAGACAATATTTTAAGTTATTCCATTTACGCGCTTCGATATTATGCAATGGTCCTGCAAAGCAATTTTTCAGCTATCGATATGAGCTTTTAAATGCATCTTTATGCAATACTTTTTGTTGCCCCCTAAAATTGGCAGTTTAGCTTTGAGCGGGGCGGGGCACGCCGAAGTTGTTGAGGAATGGCGGATAAACTCTCTTTCCGGAGCCAGTCTCTACGGCACAGACGCGGGGCGGAAAGGATAAGACAGAGGGAGCAAAGTCGCATAAATGTGCAGGTGATCAAATGATTCCCTTATAATTTGTGCGAGCGATCGAGACCCATCTAAAAATGGCTTGCCATTATTAACGTAGTATGTGATAACACGTTTCGGGTTAAACGAGGTACAGTTCTGTTTATGTGTGGCATTTTCAGTAAAGAAGTCCTGAGTAAACACGTTGTCGTTGAATACCGCTTCTCTGCCGAACCTTATATTAGTGCCTCATGCAGTCATGTGTCAGTTTTATCTATGTAAGTGCCCACGGGCGAAGAAAACAGTCTAAGGAATTTTGCAAATGGCAAAGATTAAAGGTCAAGTTAAGTGGTTCAACGAGTCTAAAGGTTTTGGCTTCATTACTCCGGCTGATGGCAGCAAAGATGTGTTCGTACATTTCTCCGCTATCCAGGGTAACGGCTTCAAAACTCTGGCTGAAGGCCAGAACGTTGAGTTCGAAATTCAGGACGGCCAGAAAGGTCCAGCTGCAGTTAACGTAACTGCTATCTGATTCAAGACCACTGAATCTTGTAAGAAAGCCTCGCGACCGCGGGGCTTTTTAGATTTTATTGCAAATCATGTCAATTATCCTCCCACCGTTGCGCTTTGTTGCAAAACAACATCCTTATTAGCACTGTTTAGCAATCTGTTTTGTATATATCTGTTAAATCAGGTGGTTGCAAAATAATGATGGAGCTAAGGTGCAAAAGAACAAACTTAAGTCAGCCGCCAACTTTACCCCTCTGCGGTTCGGGTTGCTATGCGTGGCCATTCTTTGCTGTATGGGGCTGCTGCTGGTCCGGGTAGGCTGGCTGCAAATTGTCTCTCCTGACAATTTGGTGAAACAAGAAGACATGCGCTCCTTGCGCGAAGAGCCTATCGACGTGCAGCGCGGCATGATTAGCGATCGCGAGGGCCGCCCGCTGGCGGTTAGCGTTCCGGTGAGCGCCATCTGGATCGATCCGCAAACAACGCT
The DNA here is from genome assembly GCF_016516145.1 of Klebsiella sp. S69. Taxonomy (NCBI): domain Bacteria; kingdom Pseudomonadati; phylum Pseudomonadota; class Gammaproteobacteria; order Enterobacterales; family Enterobacteriaceae; genus Klebsiella; species Klebsiella sp. S69. Next base: position 104,806 of record NZ_JACVUU010000004.1, read on the forward strand.
CGCAAAAGGCGGCGTCGGATATGGCCCGCGCTGGCAGGCCATGGCGCAAGCTTTACATCTCAACCTTAGCGAGCTGGCTCATCGTGTGCAGGCGCATCCTCACGCGCGCTTTCTCTATCTCGCGCGCCAGATAAATCCTGAGCAGGCAGAGTGGATCGACAAGCTGCGCCTGCCGGGTATCAATCTGCGCGATGAGTCGCGTCGTTTTTATCCCGCTGGACACGTTGCCGCTAACCTGCTGGGCTTTACCAACATCGATAATCAGGGGATCGAGGGAGTCGAGAAAAGCTTTAATGCTCAGCTGACCGGTCAACCCGGGCGTCGGCTGGTGCGCAAAGATCGTCACGGCAACGTCATCGAAAATATCACGGAAGTCCCGGCAGTCCCGGCCCATAATTTGCAGCTCAGTATCGACGAGCGTCTACAAACGGTGACCGAAGACGCGTTGGATAACGCCGTGCGCTGGAACAAAGCGGAATCGGGGGCGGCGGTATTAATTAAAATTGATACCGGGGAAATTCTGTCGATGGCCAGCTACCCTGATTTCAACCCTAACAATCGCGATGATGCAAAGCTGGATGATTTCCGCAATCGCGCGATTAGCGATACTTTCGAGCCGGGGTCGACGGTTAAACCGCTGGTGCTGATGACTGCCCTCCAGCAAGGCATTGTTCAGCCGGATAGCGTGGTGGATACCCATCCGTTTATCCTCGACGGCCATCGCATTCGCGACGTGGGTTACTATCCAGAATTAACCCTCACCGGCATCCTGCAAAAATCCAGCGATACCGGCGTTTCACATCTGTCGCTAGCGATGCCCATTCAGCATCTCATCGATACCTATAAAGCGTTCGGTTTCGGCGATTCTACCGGCCTGGGATTAACCGGTGAAAGCGCCGGGCTGATGCCGCAGCGCCGCTATTGGGGACAGCTCGACCGGGCGACCTTCGCCTTCGGCTATGGTCTGATGGTCACGCCGCTGCAGCTGGCGCACGTATACGCTACCATCGGCAGCTACGGTATTGAACGTCCGCTATCGATCACGCGTATCGATCCGCCGGTCATGGGGACCCGAGTGATGCCGGAGCAGATAGTGCATGAAGTCGAGCATATGATGGAGAGCGTTGCCTTGCCGGGCGGCGGGGGGACCAAAGCGGCGGTGCGCGACTATCGGGTAGCGGTAAAAACCGGTACCGCCAAGAAAATCGGCCCTGACGGGAAATATATCGACAAATACGTTGCCTATACCGCAGGCGTCGCGCCGGCCAGCAATCCGAAATTCGCCCTGGTGGTGGTGATGAACGACCCCAGCAACGGTTCATATTACGGCGGAGCGGTGTCGGCGCCGGTATTCAGTCAAATTATGGGCGATGTGCTGCGCCTGGAAAACGTCATGCCCGATGGAATGCCGGAGGGCTCGGAAAACCTGATCGTCATGCATCACGACGGCGTTCTGCCGCCTGCGCTGTAACGGTGGCCTGGAAGGGCGAATAGCGCTACACTTTCGCCCTTTCAGCACACCGGAGTTGCCATGTCTTACAGTTGCCCTCTTTGCCACGCGCCGCTTGCGCGCCGCGATAATAGCTTTATCTGCCCGCAGCGGCATCAGTTCGATCTGGCGAAGGAAGGGTACGTCAATTTGCTGCCGGTACAGTTTAAGCGCTCCCGCGATCCGGGCGACAGCGCGGAAATGATGCAGGCGCGGCGAGAGTTTCTCGATGCGGGTCATTACCAGCCGCTTCGTGAGGCGGTCAGCGCTTATCTGCACACCTTCGCGCCAACGGATTTACTGGATATAGGCTGTGGGGAAGGCTACTACACTCATGCCTTCGCCGCTATCGTCGGCCGCTGTTGGGGACTGGACGTGTCGAAATCGGCGATTCGCGCGGCGGCTAAGCGCTATCCGCAGGTCAGCTTTTGCGTCGCCTCCAGCCAGCGATTACCGTTTGAGGATGCAAGCCTGGATGCGATAGTGCGTATTTATGCCCCCTGCAACGCGCTTGAACTTGCGCGCGTTGTCCGTACCGGCGGCTGGGTCATCACCGCGACGCCGGGACCTCGTCACCTGATGGAACTAAAAGGGTTGATCTACGACGAAGTGCGTTTGCACGAGCAAAACACGGAAGCGCTTGAGGGTTTCACGCTACGTCATCAGCAGCAGCTGGCCTATCCGATGCGCCTCAAAGGCAGCGAGGCGGAAGCTTTACTGCAAATGACGCCGTTTGCGTGGCGGGCAAAACCGCCGGTTCGGGAAACGCTGCGCCAGCAGGCGCTATTCAGCTGCCAGACCGATTTCATGATTCACTGCTGGCAGCGCGACGCTGAGGGTTAGCCGGCAAAATGGCTCCAGAGTATTTGGGCGCCGATGCCGATCAGCACGATACCGCCGAGGATTTCCGCCCGTTTGCCGAGCAGCGGGCCGATAAAACGTCCTACCATAATGCCCAGCGTTGACATTATCAGCGTCGCGCAGCCGATAGCCAGCGCGGTGGCGATAATGTTGACCTGCAAAAACGCCAGGCCAACGCCGACGGCCATAGCGTCAAGGCTGGTGGCGAAAGCGGTGGTGACCAGCAGCCAGAAACCGTGACGGCGCGGAGCTTCACACTCCTCGCCATCGCCGCCGCGAACCCCTTCGATAACCATTCGGCCGCCGAGAAATACCAGCAATACAAAGGCTATCCAGTGGTTCCACTCGAGCACGAACTGGCTGGCGAGCATCCCCATTCCCCACCCGAACAGCGGAGTGAGCGTTTCGATAGCGCCAAAGATGAGACCGGTGCGCAGGGCTTCGGAAAATTTAGGTTTATGGAGAGTCGCGCCTTTACCAATAGAGGCTGCGAAGGCGTCCATGGACATGCCGAAGGCAAGAAGAATTGTAGCGGATACATTCATGAGAGCGTCCTGACCGGGGATAATCCATATGACACATCGCCGCCCCCAGTAAAAATACGCAGCCCATCCTGAAGATGAGGCGCCGCGTACAGCAGCGATGCGTCTATGGTCTCGCCTGGTTGAAGACGTTCTTCTTCAACCCGCACGTGCCACGTTTTGCAACGAGTATGTTGACACGTACATTTTCCGACAGGCAGAAAATTGGCTACTCCCCAACGACGGGCGCAACCTTAACATAATTTTAGAATATAAAACAATAACAGAATCGCGTTATTTTAATAACCAAATGATAACGATTTTCATTTGAATTTAGAGGTGAATGATTCGTTAATAAATATCGTTGAATTAAGCGGCTGAAATATAGCTATGGCTATGTTTCAGCCGCCGGGAAATGATTAAATATAGCGTAAGCTATATTGTTAACTCATTGAGTGGAAACGAGAAGTTTGTATATTTTTTCCAGGTCGTCGATATTTCGTACGCGGATCAGCAGGCGACGTTGTTCTAATTGCATCACCAGCACCCCGTCTTCTGATAAATTCATCTCTTTAATACGCCTATATTCAATCCAGATATTGGCGAAAAAAAAGCCCTGCTTTTTGAAGATGATTTTGGGCGAACGGATCCAGAAAAGATATAACCCCATTAAGGCCAGGGCAGATAATAACCAGGTGGTGATAAGTTCGCCATGATTAGCGATGTTGTTATAAATCAGAATGGCAATAAGACCGACGAAGATAATGCCATCGACGCGATTGCGGCGAAGCAGGGGGATTGCCAGCAAAACGGGGCCATTGCGGCGCGGCATGATGAACTGGTCGTAAACCGCAAACGCGAACAGTACAAGAATAAACAGGATTAACACCAGGTCCGTGATTGTCATCCATCCTCCAAATAAAAAAGCCGGGGGCAAGCCCCCGGCGCACAACGTATTGATTACTGGCCCAGCAGGCCGACTGCGTAGCCTGCAATACCGATGACGAAGAAGCCAACGATGATCCACAGGGCGTTAACTTTCTTACGCAGCAGCCACATACAGGCGAAGGTCAGCAGCAGCGGCACCAGTCCCGGCATCAGCTGGTCAAGGATAGTTTGCACGGTGGTCACGCGCGTCTGGCCATCCTGACCGGTGATGGTGGAGACCACCAGCGGAATGTTGACGTGCGTCCATTTGTTAACCAGCGCCCCCATGACAAACAGGCCGAGAATAGACGCCCCCTCGGTCAGTTTCTGCAGGAAGCCGCCGCCCATATCTTTAACGATGTCGATACCTTTACGGTAACCGTACGCTACGCCGTAATAACGGGTCAGCAGACGCACCGCGTTAAACAGGATAAAGAACAGCAGAGGCCCGAGCAGGCTGCCGCTCATCGCGATACCGGCGCCGAGTGCGGCGAATACCGGACGAACGGTACCCCAGAAGATTGGGTCGCCTACGCCAGCCAGCGGGCCCATCAGGCCAACTTTGATACCGTTAATAGCACCATCGTCAATCTCTGCGCCGTTAGCACGCTGCTCTTCCATCGCCAGCGTAACGCCAAGAACCGGCGCTGCAACGTACGGATGGGTGTTAAAGAACTCAAGGTGACGTTTAATCGCCTGTTTACGCGCATCGTTGTTCTCCGGATACAGGCGACGAATAGCCGGTACCATGGAGAAGCAGAAGCCCAGCGCCTGCATACGTTCGAAGTTCCATGAACCCTGGAACAGGTTAGAACGAATGAACACGCCACGAATATCACTCTGAGTCAGTTTTTTCTCGGTGGTATTTTTAGTCATATCAACCATTTCGCTCACCTGTTAGTCCAGTTCGTTGTCGAGATCGTTATTACCAGCAGCCTGCACAGGCGCACCCGCTACGCGGTTATATTTCGGGCTCAGCTGGATGTAGAGCACCGCCATCACGGTACCAATGACACCCAGAGCGACCAGGTTGAAATCGGTGAACGCGGCGGTAACAAAGCCCAGATAGAAGAACGGCATCAGGTAGCCTGCGCGCATCATGTTGATGACCATCGCATAACCGACAACCACGATCATGCCGCCCGCGATGTTCAGACCGCCGGTGACCACTTCTGGAATGGCGTTCAGCATGCCCTGCACTTCGCTGGTGCCCACGGAAATCGCCACGATAACCGCCGGAATAGCGATACGCATGGCCTGCAGGAACAGAGAGGAAACGTGTAGCCAGGATATGGCCGTCAGGTTTCCGTTCTCCGCGGCCTTATCCGCCGCGTGCTGGAAGGCAACGGTGATGGTACGAACGATAATGGTCAGAACCTGGCCTGCCGCAGCCAGCGGGATGGCCAGCGCGATACCGGCACCGATGCTTTGATGGCCGGCGATAACCAGAACGGTAGAGATAATAGATGCAAGGGCGGCATCCGGCGCAACGGCCGCACCGATGTTCATCCAGCCCAGGGCGATCATTTCCAGGGTACCGCCGATAATAATACCGGTTTTCATATCCCCGAGAACGGCGCCAATCAGCGTACAGGCCACCAGAGGACGGTGGAACTGAAATTCATCAAGTACCGACTCCATACCCGCAATACACGCGACGATGAACACCAGCACAATCTGAAGAAAGGTAATCTCCATTGCACTTCTCCTGTTGATTAAGTCTTAAGTTGAAAATTGCGTTGCGATCTGCGGGGTGACTTATTTCACCTTGGCGATCAGATCCATCATTTTCAGTTTCTGGTCGGTGGAAACTTTGCGGGCTTCCAGTTCGATACCGCGGGCGTTCAGCTTTTTGAACGCTTCGATATCTTTTTCATCGACCGAAATGGCGTTGTTCACCTGCGTTTTGCCCTGACGGAAAGCCATACCGCCGATGTTGACGCTGGTGATTTTCACGCCGCCTTCAACCACGCGCTCAACGTCCGTTGGGTTAGTGAACAGCAGCATAATGCGCTCGCCTGCGTATTTGGGGTTGTTATAGACGCGGATCATTTTCGCGACGTCTACAACGTGGGCGGTAACGCCCGGAGGAGCAACCTGAGTCAGCAGCGTTTTACGTACCGTATCCGCCGCAACTTCGTCGCTGACGACGATAATGCGGGAAACGTTGGTTTCTTTAGTCCAGCGGGTGGCGACCTGACCGTGGATTAAACGGTCATCGATACGCGCAAGCCCGATAACCATGTAGTCGTTTGGACCCATTGGTTTCAGCGGCGCAGCCGCTTTCGGTGCAGCAGCCTGAACCGGAGCAGGGGCGGCCTTTTCCACCGGCTTCGCTTTCAGGGCCTTCACGCCTTCGCTACCGGTTTCCACCGCCAGGGCAACCAGCTCATCGAACGACGGGTTATCGTCGCGCGCCATCAGCGTTTCGACCAGCATCGGAATATTAACGCCCGCGATGACTTCATAATGTTCTTTATCGACGACAATGCGGCTGGCAGCGTTAAACGGACTGCCTCCCCATGTATCGACGAGAAATAACACGCCTTTTGCTGTATCCAGCTTTGCCAACTGAGCGTTGTACTTCTCGATCAACGTTTCTGCGTTTTCGCCAGGAACGAAATCGATCCAGCCAACGTTTTCCTGTTCGCCCAGCAGCATTTCTGCCGTTTTTAACAGCTGTTCTGCAGCCCAACCATGTGTGCCTATTACAATAGCAATCGTCACTTGCTACCTCCTTTATAATCGTGAATGCATCATCTGTTGTGATACATCCTGAATCACTCTTGCGAACAAAATCGATTCAGTAAGGGTGTAAGATATAAAGTAATTACTACAGCGAATTATTTTAGACAGTGAAAAAATAATTAATGTGATGAAGCTCCGCTAATTTTGCATCGGTTGGTAATTATTTTGCAGCGCAAAAAATAGTCTTAGCTATTGCAAAGACAGGTAAATTTTTTCCAATATTGCTCTATATTTTGCTATGTTTACGTTCCGTTTAATCACTCAGGAGTATAGGGCATAGCCCGCTATATGGATCGTCACCGACGCCTTTTCACCTTCCGGCATTCGTCTGCCGCCATCACCTGCTACGTTTTTTCACCAGCAACAAGTGTCTCGTCTGTGCATGACACAGCGATGACTACGCCTGTCGTTAACTGGAGCTGCTCATGGAATTCTTAATGGATCCCTCTATTTGGGCCGGTTTGCTGACGCTTGTCGTCCTTGAAATCGTATTGGGTATCGACAACCTGGTATTTATCGCCATCCTTGCCGACAAGCTGCCGCCAAAGCAGCGGGATAAGGCGCGTCTGATCGGCCTTTCGCTGGCGCTGTTTATGCGCCTGGGTCTGCTGTCGGTCATTTCGTGGATGGTGACGCTCACTAAACCGCTTTTCAGCGTTGCCGATTTCTCGTTTTCCGGACGCGACCTGATCATGCTGCTCGGCGGGATATTCCTGCTGTTTAAGGCGACCACTGAACTTCATGAACGGCTGGAGAACCGCCAGCATGACTCCGGTCATGGTAAAGGTTATGCCAGCTTCTGGGTGGTTGTATTGCAAATCGTGGTACTGGACGCCGTGTTCTCGCTGGATGCCGTGATTACCGCGGTCGGGATGGTTAACCATCTGCCGGTAATGATGGCGGCGGTGGTGATTGCGATGGCGGTGATGCTGCTGGCCTCGAAGCCGTTGACTAATTTCGTCAACCAGCATCCGACAGTGGTGGTGCTCTGCCTGAGCTTCCTGCTGATGATCGGTCTGAGCCTGGTCGCGGAAGGTTTTGGTTTCCATATACCGAAGGGCTACCTGTACGCCGCGATTGGCTTCTCGATTACCATCGAGTTCTTTAACCAGATTGCGCGTCGTAACTTTATTCGCCACCAGTCGACGCTGCCTCTGCGCGCGCGTACCGCCGATGCGATTCTGCGTCTGATGGGCGGCCGCAAACAGAGCGCTGCGGCACACGATAGCGATAACGCCTCGGTGGTGCCGGTGCCGGAAGGCGCGTTTGCTGAAGAAGAACGCTATATGATTAACGGCGTGCTGACCCTGGCCCAGCGTTCGTTGCGCAGCATTATGACCCCGCGTGGGGAAATAAGCTGGGTGAACGCCGAGCAAAGTGAAGAAGAAATTCGCCGTCAGCTGCTCTCTTCGCCGCACAGCCTGTTCCCGGTATGTCGCGGCGAGCTGGATGAAATCATTGGTATCGTGCGCGCGAAAGAGATGCTGGTGGCGCTGGAAGCCGGCGAAAACGTTGCCGCACTGGCGTCGGCTTCGCCGGCGATCGTGGTCCCGGAAACCCTCGACCCGATTAACCTGCTGGGCGTCCTGCGCCGGGCTCGCGGTAGCTTTGTCATCGTCACCAACGAGTTTGGCGTGGTGCAGGGCCTGGTGACGCCGCTGGACGTACTGGAAGCGATTGCCGGTGAGTTCCCGGACGCCGACGAAACGCCGGAAATTATCATTGATGGCGACGGCTGGCTGGTGAAAGGTTCAACCGATGTGCATGCCTTGCAGCAGGCGGTAGGCGTCGACGATCTGGTCGATGAGGATGAAGATATTGCGACGGTTGCCGGGCTGGTCATTGCCGTCAACGGCCATATTCCCCGTCCTGGCGACGTGCTGGAACTGCTGCCCTTGCAGTTCACCATCGTGGAAGCCAACGACTATCGCGTCGATCTGGTACGCGTCGTCAAGCAGCGCCAGTATAACGACGAAGAAGAGTAACCTTTGTGCCCGTCGGTTTCATGCCGACGGGCTGTTTATTACCGCATTTCCCGACGCTTTTCCGCCGCCAGCCACTGCGGAAAGTCCTCTACCGGCATGGGCCGGGCATAATAATATCCCTGCAATAAATCGACGCCGTTGTCGCGCAGATAGGCTTCCTGCTCCTGGGTCTCGACGCCTTCCGCCACCATCACTATCTTCAGCCGATGGGCGAGAGCGATGATCATGTCGGTCACCGTTGCGTTGACGCTATCGACACCAATTGCGCCGATGAAAGACTTATCAATCTTCAACACATCAGGACGCAGTTTTTCCAGCCAGGAAAGAGAGCTGTTGCCGGTGCCGAAATCGTCGATGGCCAGCTTTACTCCCTTAAAATGGAGATGTTCGGCCATATGGTGATCGCCATCCTGGAGCACGTCGCGTTCGGTGAGTTCAACCACCAGCTGCTGTACCGGATGGGCGCTAAACCAGTAGTGATGCAGATCGCGCAGCAGTTCGCCATTCGCGAAATGGCGGGCGGCGACGTTAATGCTGATGTGAAACTGTTTATCCTGCGGAAAGAGGGCTAATTTATGGGCCGTTTGCGAAATAACGTAGCGGGTCAGGGGCAGTATCAGGTTATAACCTTCGGCGATGGGGATAAAGACATCCGGCGAAATAGCGCCTCTGCGCGGGTTATTCCAGCGCAGCAAAATCTCCACGCCGCAGCACTGCCGGGTGCGTAAGTCCTGCAGGGGCTGGCACCAAAGCGTGAACTCGTGGGCGGCGATTCCAAGGTTAATTTCCCGGGAAAAGCTCATTCTTCCCGCGGTCGCCAGCCACGCAATACCGGTCATCAACAGGCTGATTATCAGCGCCAGGGGCAGTTCGCCCGGTAGCTCATTGAAGGCGACCGCTGAGGCGCCCGGCCCGCTAACGCTAATCGTGAAAGGAAATTCCGTCGAATGCTGGCGATAGATGATTTGCTCGCCTGGCAGCGCTTCGTGATCGACCAGCCCGGTGCCGCTAATAAAGCTTTTTTCACCGACGCTGAGGCCAATTCCGGTAATTAACGCCGATTTTGCATTGAAAATTAACTCGCCCAGCAGCTCGATATTAATCACCAGCAGCACGCCGTCGTCGCCGCTAAGCGAAGCGGGATACCACTGGATTAGAACCGGCGTTCCCTTGAGCAACGAAGAGTCGTAGCTGAAAGTAAGCAGCGGGTGACTGGTCGGCAAGGCGGGCTGTAACTGGTGCACCGGAATATTTCGTTGACCAAAAATACTGGAGCAGTACAGCTGTTTCGACTGCACCAGGGCGATGGATCGCACCGTCTGTAGCGACGCCGCCAGCTTACGTAACGTGAGATGAATTTCCTGACAGGGCTGGTTTACCAGGTGCAGCAGGGGGGCGTGCTGTGCCGCCAGAGGCCGCAGGATATTATCCATGGCGGTCACCATTTTATTGGTGCTGATCTGGACGCGCTGCTGATTTAGGCTACGCTGCGAAATAAATCGTATTACTAACGTCGTCGTTAGCGTAAGTAGCGCGACCAGCAAGCAAACCAGAATGCGTTTCCTGCGATAGGTTGTGATAACTTTTTGTGCAGTCTGCATGCGCGACGCCCTGTCGGCTAAAAGTGTTAATGAGAGTAACAGCCGTTATAGAGCAAGTGTAGTGGGCGCAGATAATATCGAGAGGAAAAAGAAGAATGCGCCCGTGGGCGCATTCTGTTGAGCAATGATTAGTCGCACTGAACTTTGATTGCCAGGCCGCCGCGCGACGTTTCCCGGTATTTGGCGTTCATGTCCTTACCGGTCTCATACATCGTTTCAATGACTTTATCCAGCGACACGCGCGGTTCGCTGGTGCGGCGCATGGCCATCCGACTGGCGTTGATGGCTTTGACGGAAGCGATGGCGTTACGTTCAATGCACGGTACCTGCACCTGGCCGGCCACCGGATCGCAGGTGAGACCAAGGTTGTGTTCCATGCCGATTTCCGCCGCCACGCAGACCTGCTCGGGGCTGGCGCCAAGGATTTCCGCCAGACCTGCAGCGGCCATCGAGCAGGCCACGCCGACTTCGCCCTGGCAGCCGACCTCAGCGCCGGAAATGGACGCGTTCATTTTATACAACGTACCGATAGCGCCAGATGCAAGGAAGTAACGAATATAGATATCCGGGCTGACGGACTCGATGAAGTGGTCATAGTAAGCCAGTACCGCCGGCACGATGCCGCAGGCGCCGTTAGTCGGTGCCGTGACCACGCGGCCACCGGCGGCGTTTTCTTCATTGACCGCCAGCGCGAACATATTGACCCAGTCCACCACGTTCATCGGGTCGCTGGAGAGTTTATCGCTGGCAACCAGCATCCGCCGCAGCGCCGAGGCGCGACGAGGCACGCGCAGCGGGCCAGGCAGTACGCCTTCGGTGTTCATGCCGCGGTCGATGCAGGCGCGCATGGTCTGCCAGATATTAGCAAAATAGTCTTCAATCTCTTTTTTGCTGTGCAGAGCCAGCTCGTTCTGCATCACCATGCCGGACAGCGACATGCCGGTCTCTTTGCAGTAGCCCAGCATCTCCTGGGCGGATTTGAACGGATAGGGTACGGAAAGTTCGCTGGCGCTCTCTTTGCCGAAATGCTCTTCATCGACGATAAAACCGCCGCCGATGGAGTAATAGGTTTTGCTGTAGATTTCTTTCTCGCCAGCCCAGGCATGAATGGTCATCCCGTTTTCATGCAGCGGCAGGTTGTCGCTACGAAAACGCATGCCGTCATTCTGCGGGAAATCGACCTCATGCTGCCCCTGCGCCAGCAGCAGGCGTCCGCGCGTTTCAACGTCGCGAATAAATGCCGGTATCGCGTCAATATCGACCGTATCGGGCTGATTGCCCGCCAGTCCCATAATAATAGCGATATCCGTATGGTGGCCTTTGCCGGTTAATGACAGTGAGCCGTAGACGTCAACCGCCACGCGCGTCACTGTATTAAGCAATCCCTTTTCGACCAGGTCATCGACGAACTGTTTACCGGCCTTCATCGGCCCTACAGTGTGGGAAGATGAGGGGCCGATCCCCACCTTGAACATGTCGAATATACTAATCACGCTAACACTCCTGACAGGGTTGTCGCGAGTGCGACAACGATGTAATCACTGCGCATAGTGTAAGAGGGAACCGGGTCATCAGCTTATGTATTCACATGAATTAAACTAATGGATAACCGCGGATTTACTAATGCTGTGAACCCGCGCTATTAAGTATATACCCTGGAGAATTCGAGTTGCAGAAAAGCTAGCTTACACGCAACCTGAAGTATGGCGGGTAGCGCTAAGGACGAGCGCCTATCTGCAGCGCCAGCTCGCGAATAATACCGGCGGTCATTCCCCAGACAAAATAATGCTGGTACCAGGATAGCCAGACGCGATGCGAATTGCCGCGGCGATGGATATCCAGCGGGTGATAGCGTCCCAGCCGCAGCGCTTCGGCCAGCGGCATTTCGAAGACCGCAGCGACTTCATCCTGGCTGGCATGATAGTGCAGGTCAGGTGGAATAATCCCTACCACCGGGGTGACCTGAAAGCCGGTGACGCTATCCACCGGCGGCAGAACGCCGATGACCTCAACCGACTCCGGCGGGATCGCGACCTCTTCCTGCGCCTCGCGCAGCGCGGCGGCGATCAGCGTCGCATCGCTGTTATCTACCGCGCCGCCGGGGAAAGCGACCTGACCCGCGTGCTTGCGCATCAGCGGCGAACGCTGGGTTAGCAGCAGCCCAGGCTGCGGGCGACGTACAATCGGGACCAGTACCGCAGCCTGACGCTGGTTAAGCGCGCTGCGCGTGGGCTGTGGGCGCAGAAGCTGAAAACGCGAAAGGAAATCGTCAAGTTCGAGGGCGCTGTCCGCCATGTGCTAGCTCTCCAGTTGCTGCAGGATACGATTAACTTTATCAAAAGTTTCCTGATATTCCGCTGCTTCATTGCTATCGGCGACAATCCCGCCTCCGGCGGAGCAGTAAAGCTGCCCCTGCCAGGCCGTCAGCGTACGGATGGTAATGCTGGTATCCATATTGCCGCAGAAGCTGAGATATCCGATGCTGCCGCACCACGCATTGCGCCGCTGCGGCTCCAGCTCATCGATGATCTCCATCGCTCTGACCTTCGGCGCTCCGGTAATTGAGCCACCGGGAAAGGCCGCGCGCAGCAGGTCGGCGGCGTGCAGATGGGAAGGCAATCTGGCGGTCACGGTGCTCACCAGGTGATGCACGGCAGGGAAGGGCTCCACCACAAACAGTTCGGGCACCCGGACGCTACCGGGAGCGGCAACCCGGCCAATATCATTGCGCATTAAATCGACGATCATCAGGTTTTCGGCGCGGTCTTTTGGCGAGTTCGCCAGCTTTTGCGCCTGCAGCGCGTCCTGCTCAGGGTCGGTCAGCCGGGGGAGCGTCCCCTTAATCGGCCTGGTTTGAATTTCGCCTTGCCGGAGCTGAATAAAGCGCTCGGGCGACAGGCTTAATACTGCCCCTTCATCCAGGCGAATAAAGGCGCTGAACGGCGCGCGATTGGCGCGGTTAAGCTGACGGAAGGCCTGCCACTCATCCCCACGATAGCTTGCCGTAAACCGCTGCGCCAGGTTGACCTGATAGCAGTCGCCGCTGTGCAGCCAGGCCTGGATCTGGCGAAACTTCTCGCCATACTCTTCGCGGCTCATATTTGAGCGCCACGCTGAGGTCAGGGTAAAGGTTTCGGCGACAGGCTCAGCCTGAGCTTCCAGCCACGTCAGGCGCGCCTGCGGATCGTCATAGCTGAATAACGACACCTCCCGACGCTGGTGATCGACGATCAATGCCCAGTCGTAGATCCCCACCGCCATATCCGGCAGCGCGATATCCGCATCCGCTCGTGACGGCAGAGATTCAAAGCGGCGGCCCAGATCGTAGCCGAACAGCCCCAGCGCGCCGCCGAGAAACGGCAGATGCGGATGAGGCTGCGGATGCAGGTTGAAGCGCGCCAGCTGCTGATGCACGAGCGTAAGCGGATCGGCGTCAGAGGTGATGACGGTTTCCCCCTCGTTGATGACGGTCGTTTGACCACGCGTTACCAGCGTGGCGCGCGGCTGGGCGACAACAATATCAAAACGATTATGCGGATGTTCGGCAAAGCCGGAATGCAGCAGCATCGCCCAGGGCCGGGAACTTAAGGAGCTAAAATAGTATTCAGCGGCATCCGGACGCCAGGGCAGGGAAATCATAGCGGGGGACAACATCGTCTTCTTCAATCCTGATCGTTACCGCCCGCTGGTATACGAGAGGACGGCGTGAAATAATTACGCCCCACAATGTAGCAGGAGTCAGTCATGTTTGCAGGTTTACCTTCGCTGAGCCACGAGCAACAGCAAAAAGCAGTGGAAAGAATTCAGGAGCTGATGTCCCAGGGCATGAGCAGCGGCCAGGCTATTGCTTTAGTGGCCGATGAACTGCGCGCCTCCCATACCGGCGATCGGATTGTGGCGCGCTTTGAGGATGAAGACGAGTAAACTCTCCCCAGTTGAGATCAGGTGCCGCTTTCCGCGAAAGGAAAGATCGCATCGGGTCGTTTCCCGGGGGCGTCGTAAAGCGTCACGTGCGTCACGCGCTCGCCGCGCCAGAAGGTAATTTGCGTCCCGACTGGCGTATGATTCACTTGCACTTCCGTCAGCGGTGCGCTGTTGGCAAAATCCCACAGGCAGACAAAACGCGCCTGCGGCAGGTGACTGCGTATGACCAGATAGCTGAGATCGTGAGTCGCCGGGTTATCGGGCGCCACTCCCTGCCAGAGTTCACCATCACCGGAAAGCCAGAGCGCAACGGTATCGCCGTCGCGCGCAAAGTGGCGCGGCTGGCAGCCGTTCAGCGGCGCCATGGTTGCATTGGCCATATGCCGCAGCGGTCCGCTGAGCGAAAAGGGCTGCGGCGTGCCGCTCTGATCCAGCGCCTGCGCCGCCAGGTGCAAAGTCCAGTCGAGCTGCTGGCGATGTGGGTTCTCTACGGTAGAGAGATCGATCAGCACCTCTTCAAGCCATAGCAGGCGACGGCGAAAGCGCACATCTCGCCAGGCCGTCGCGTCCCACTCGACGCGGCTATGACTGTCTAGCTCCGGCGGCGGCTTGCCCCAGTCAACCTCGCTGTCCAGCCACAGAGCGTCGCTATCCATATGCCAGCCTGATACCTGCGGATTGGCCGGAGGCTGGTTGGTCTGATTGACGGAAAGCGTATTATGGGTGGCGCTGTTTTTGTAGTAGTCGTAGTGCATTTTCGCGCCGTAGCCGGTTGTGCCCATATCCGGGAGCAGCCAGCCGTCGTGATGCCAGAGCATCAGCCCCAGCCTGTCGTAATGATCGTGTTCGCCGCCCCAGGGACTGTGCTTTATCAGCAGCGCCTGCTGCGGGCGCCGCCAGAGAGTGAGCCCCGCCCCTGGCGCAAACAGCGATTGCTGAGGAATGAGCGCCTGCGTCGTTTCAGGCAGCGGCTGGTTGCGCCACAGCAAGGTCTCGCGGACATCAGGTTCCGTTTCAATAAACTGCAGCACGGCGGCGTAGAGCGGGTCACGCCAGATAAACCAGGCGAATTCGTACAGATCCCGGTGTCGCAGCTTTTCTTGTCCGGCGAGGCAGTCGTTGAGGCGAGGGAAGGTTCCGTCCGGCAGCAGCAGCGACAGCGGGAACTTCAGCATCGGCTGATACCAGGGGCCATCCAGCAGGCTCCAGCGAGTGCCGCGCGCCAGTTTTTCAAAGGCAAAAAAGCCCTGCAGCGCGTAGTAGTGGTAGTGAATCGAACCTTCAAACCATAGCCCCTCCGCCAGCAGGCCCTTTTCCAGCTGCCAGCGCAGGCCGTAAGGCTGGTTAACGGCGAATTCCAGCAGGCTCTCATCTTCGAGAACGAAACCGAGAACGCCAAGTGCCGCGCTAATTTTGACTTCGTGATTATGAATCTGCGCAGTGCGGTGCTCGCGTAGAAACGTTGCCGCGCAGCGCAGCAGGTTGTCGCGAATATGCCGCTCTTCGGCGGAGGTTAAGCCGTCGCGAATAAAGTCATAACCCAGCGCCATCTCCAGAATACAGTTGGCTTCGCACAGCGTCTGGGCGTTCATCTTCCCCGGTCCGTTGTTGGGAATATCACCGTGAATTTGATAGCCGGGATAGACGTCAGCGTAACCCATCAGCAGCGTGCGAACTTTATCGCGATACGCCGTTTCGCCGGTCAGCCGCCATATCAGACCAAGCTGCTGACAGGCGCTGGCGTTACGACCGTTCATTTCTCGCCACCATGCGCCGTCCCACGGCTCACCGCTGAAAATTTCGCCATCAACCGGGCAGGCGTGGCGATGAGGCATATCCGCCCGCCACGTCAGCCGCACGCCGTGATGGGGGCAAAAATAGTAGAGGTTCCAGCTGGCGATCCCCGTTTGTGGAATGAGCGCCGTCGCGTCAAGCTGCGGTTGCGCTTCCTGCACCAGCCGTTCAAGCAGACCGCTATCGCCGGCTGCACGTCTGGCAATGTCGGGCCAGAGTCCAGAAAATTGTTTCATTAGCGGTTATCCCTGACCTCTGACGATGGGGAAAGCGGAACAATGAGCGTGGTGATATCGTCGGGATATTTCGCTCTTAACCATTGCGCTTTTGCGCGGAACAGGGAATCTTCCGGCCAGGCATGCGCGGCGGTGGCCATATTGCGCAGCGCTTTCTTGTCGTCCATCTTATCAAGGTCTTTCCAGGGCCATGGCGTATCGCTGTTAATAAACCCGGCGATGTATTGATAGCCTTTGCGCAGGCTATGGTCGTCGAGGGTGAAGTTCCAGATATCGACGCCCGCCTTCTCGCCCAGACGACCCAGTCGGTTATAGGCTTCAAGGTTGAAATTGCTGTAGTGCCACGGACGCGTGCGCTCCAGCTCGCCCATCTGGCGGCCTTCAATGTCGAATTGCCCGGCAATTCGTCGCAGTTGGGTGATGTACAGGCGCTGTTTCGTCTCGTCAGTTTTACCGCTAAACAGGGCGAAGGTCGCGGCCTGCATATCAAAATAGCTGCCGTGGTTGTTGTGCCAGTTATCTTCTTCGAAACCGTTCTGGCTGGTGGTCATCCACTGGTAATACTCGCCAAACCACTGCTTTAATGCGCTAACGTCGTTTTCGTTCAGCGCCTCTGAGGATTGCAGCAGGGCGATAGCATCCACCACCTCTACCAGCGCGCGGCTATCAATAATGCCGATACCGCGTCCGGTATTAATGCCGGGAATGGCCTGGGCATATTGCAGGTTGGGATTCATGCGCGTTTGTGGATCGATAAACCAGCTCTTCAACTGGGCCGCCGCCTTCTGCGCGTAGCGATTGTCCTGGGTGAAGTACCACGCCAGCGCAAGGGTTGATACGTCGTTACTCATCTTCACCAGGCGGTTTTTATCGGTGGCATCGCTATTGGCATCCGGGTTGGTTTGCCCATCCTTACGAATATAGGGCAGTCCGTCTTTCGTATCAGGGTTCGGCCACCAGTAGGGAGGGAAACTATAGTAGTCGTGCTTATCGCCGCTGGCGGCGACCAGGGTTTTATCCATCACCGAGAACAGCGGATGCTTGAGCGCCAGATCGGCTTTTTTTTGCAAAGCCGCTTGCGCCTGCACGAATAGCGGATCTTTCGCGGCAATCTGCTGGCGGCTAAAGGTTAAATCCTTTCCGTCGAGCGTGTACGGCTCAGCGGCATATGAGGAGGCGCTAAGGCCGGAACAAAACAGCGCAATGCCTAACAAACCTCGGCGAGGTATTGAGATCATAGTGATAACCCTTCTGCATAATATGAGAAAAGATAACAACAGAATTATACCTGTCGCGTATTTTAATGACGCATAAAACAGGCGGTTTAATTAAAGGCGAACTATTTGAATATTCGATGGCGTGCAGTGTAAAAGACAAAGTGATTTTTTTTGTGATATCCATCAAACTTATTGTCATGGATAAATAATGGCGTTTTTAATGCTGCCGCCGTCACACAATTTCGCCTTTTTCCAGATTTTTTGAATGTTTTAACAAAATCAGTAAATTTATAATTTATTGATATTATTCGATATTTTATTTGTGTCACCTTTTTTGTCACTTCTTGATGTGATCTGCTTCTATTTTTTGATTTTTGAAACGTGATTTCTTTTTAGTGTGGTTGTATTGGGAAATACATTTCTATCTAATGAAGGGAAATATTTCTTACGTCTGCTTTATTAACGTCTTAGCGATATTCAAATACCTTGCTGTGTATTAATTAAGAATTTAATTACCTTTGTGCCCTACAATAAAGGATATGCCATCATGTCTGCCAATAAATTACGTTCACTATTACTTCTCACCGCACTCGGGCTCGGCGTTAGCCAAAGCTATGCGGCTACCACCCTCAACGTTTGGATCCGCGCCAGCAACGACTCGAAAAATATCTACAAACAGGAAGCGGAAAAATTTGAAGAATCAACCGGTATCAAAATCGCGTATTTCAACGCCACTACCGACTTTGAACAGCGGCTGGCGCGCGCCACGGCGGGCAACGCCTTACCCGATCTGATTTTTAACGATGCGGCTTCGCTGGGGCAGTTTATCCAGCTGGGTATTGCCGAAGAAATTGACCCGCAAGCGATCGCCGGCGGCGACCAGCTATTCCCGACGGCCTGGAAAAGTACCCGCTATATCGACGGCAAATACTACGGCGTACCGACTTCAGCGCAAACCTTCGCGCTGTTTGTACGCAAAGACTGGCGTGCAAAACTGGGGCTGCCGCAGCCTAAGAGCTGGGATGATATCCAGACCCTGGCGAAAGCCTTCACTACCCAGGATCCCGACGGCAACGGCAAAAATGATACCTACGGCTTTATCGTTCCCGCCTCCACGACACGCGGCTACGCCAGCTGGTTTATGAGCAGCTTTATCTGGCAGGCGGGCGGTGATTTCGTTAAAGAAGAGAGCGGAAAGTTCAGCGCCTCGCTCAATACGCCGGAAGTGGCTCAGGCGATGACCTTTATGCGCACCATGATGTGCGAAAAAGTCACCCAGCCGGGGGCGATTAACGCCACCACCGCCGACGTTATTCCATCCTTCCGCTCAGGGCAAAGCGGCATGTTCTTTAGCGGCCCGTACCATATCGCGCTGTTCGATAAAGATCCCGGTAAAGACAACTTTGAAGTGGTTCCGGTGGCTGGGCCAAAAGGCGAAGCGACTCTCGCGGAGGGCACCACGGTCTTTATGATGAAGAGCAGTAAACAGAAAGAGGCGGCGCGTAAATTTATCGAATTCATGATCTCGCCGGAAGGCCAGGAGATCGGCATGGGTAAAGGCAGCCAGCATATACCGGTGGTGCGCCTGCCGGTGAATAAGAACGTCGACGTTAAGGACGTTTATCAGGACGCGCGCTGGGAAACCTTCGCCCGGCTCTATAACGAGCAGGGACGCTACGTGCCGCAAATTCCTAACTGGACGCCGGTGCGCCAGGTGGCTGCCGACGGTTTTAACCGAATTTTTGCCGACTGCAGCAGCGATATCGCCGCTGAGCTGAAAACTATCGACGGCAAGGTGAACGCTGAGCTGAAAAAACAAAACGTGCTGGCTAACTGAGGACACAAGTGATGACGCTGCATGAGACGAAGTCCTCGCCGATAAAGCAGGCCGCTTCGCCTGACTCAACCGGATGGCTGAGTGCAAAGCGTAAGCGGGCGCTGATCCCGTGGCTATTTTTGGCGCCTACGCTGATTATTTTCAGCTGGTTTAAGTTTATCCCGATGATTCAGGGTCTGGTGATGAGCTTTTACAAGGTCAACTTTAATCAGCCGAACGAGTGGGTAGGACTCGATAACTTCACCCGCGCTTTTGCAGACTCAGAGCTGCATGCGGCGGTGGTGAACACTTTGCTGTACGTGGTGGTAACGATGTTCGCCGCGGCTATCCTGGCCTTCTTCCTCGCCATGCTGCTGGAAGGCCCGGCGCGCCATCTGCGCTTTATTCGAACCGCCATCTTTTTACCCGCGGTCACCAGTGCGGCAATCGTCGCTGAAATGTGGCGCATTTTGTTCAACCCGACGCCCAATGGCGTGGTTAACCACATCCTCAGCTGGTTTGGCGTCGCCGATCAGGGCTTCCTTGCCAGCTCCGATCAGGCGCTGGGGGTCATCATGCTGCTGCATATCTGGAAAGCGGTGCCCTACAACATGGTGATTTTTATTGCCGGTCTGGCGGGGATCAGCCGCGATTTATACGATGCGGCGAACGTCGACGGCGCCAGCTGGTGGAACCGTCTGCGCTACGTCACGCTGCCCGGCATGATCCCGGCGCTTTCGGTGGTGCTGATGCTCTCCTTTATCCGCGGTTTCCGCGTGTTCGCCGAGGTGTACGCCACCACCGGCGGAGGGCCGTCTAACGCCACGGAAATGGTGATGACCCACATCTACAAACTGGGTTTTGAGCAGTTTGATTATGGCTACGCCTCGGCGGTGTCGTTTCTGCTGTTCACCTTCACGGTTGTATTAACCCTCTGTCATCTGACGCTGAAAAAACGTATCGCACGTTACTAAGGAGCCGCGATGTTAAGTAAACGTTGGGATACAGCAGGGCGCTGGTGCATTTACGCGCTGCTGCTGATTGTCTTCGTCGGGCCGTTCTGGGGCATCGTGGCCACGGCCTTCAGCGGTGCGCCGGTGAAGCCGGGCGAGCTGCTGGCCTGGCCGAATCAGTTCTCGCTGGAAAACTTCATCTTTGCGTGGATGGATATCGGCGTCTGGCAGTACCTGCTGAACTCTATCCTGGTGGTGTTCTTCGGCACCGTTCTACAAGTGTCGGTCAGCGCGCTGGCGGCGTATGCCCTGGCGCGGAAAAAGTTTCGCGGCGTGGCGCTGGTGAGCCTGGTGATTTTGTCCACCATGATGCTGCCGGAAGAGGTCATCGCCATTCCGCTGTACATGATTATTAACTGGCGACTGCCGCTGATCGATGCCTCGCTCTACAACAGCTACCTCGGGATGATTTTGCCGGTGGTTGGCTGGGCTTTCTCCATCTTTGTCCTGACCGAATTTATGTCGGCGATACCGAAAGAGCTGGAAGAGGCGGCGCGGATAGACGGCGCCAACGAATGGCAGATTTTCTTCCATGTGATTCTGCCGCTGGTGAAACCGGCGCTCGGTACGGTAGTGACGTTCGGCTTCATTATGATTTGGGACCAGTACCTGCTGCCGCTGATTGTGGTTAACCAGGACAGCCTGAATACTATTCCGGTGATCCTCGGCACGCTGCGTACCGATGAGAGCATCACGCCGAACATTTTTATCGCGATTACGCTGCTGGCGATGCTGCCCAGCATCATCGTCTATCTGGGTCTGCAAAAACATTTCAACCGCGGGATTATGTCCGGCGCAGTCAAAGGATAAGGAGTGACCAATGGGATCTGTTGTACTGAATAGCGTGCGTAAATCGTATGGTGATGCGCACGTCATTAAAGACGTGTCGCTGACTATCCCGGACGGTGAATTCTGCGTTCTCGTTGGCCCCAGCGGCTGTGGGAAATCAACCCTGCTGCGCATGATCGCCGGCCTGGAGGAGATCTCTGGCGGCGAGGTGCATATTAACGAGCGCAACGTTACCGAGGTAGAACCGAAGCTGCGCGATATTGCGATGGTGTTTCAGAGCTATGCGCTCTACCCGCAGATGACGGTGCGTGAAAATATGGGTTTTGCCCTGAAGATGGCGCGCCTGCCGAAAGCGGAGATTAATCAGAAGGTTAATGAAGCCGCTGCGCTGCTGGGGCTTGAACCGCTACTGGAGCGCTTGCCGAAGGATCTCTCGGGCGGCCAGCGCCAGCGGGTGGAGATGGGGCGGGCGATCGTGCGTAAGCCGCAGGTGTTTTTGTTTGACGAACCGCTCTCCAACCTCGACGCCAAGCTGCGAACCCAGGTGCGCGGCGAAATTCGCGAGCTGCATCGCCGGCTGAAAACCACCTCGGTGTACGTCACCCACGATCAGATTGAAGCCATGACCATGGGGCAGATGATCGTGGTGCTGCGCGATGGGCGCATTGAGCAGGCGGGGACGCCGCTGGAGTTGTACGACCGGCCGGCGAATCTGTTCGTCGCTGGTTTTATCGGTTCGCCGGAGATTAATCAGCTGTCGGGCGTCGTGGTTTTGAACGGCAGCGCCACCAGCCTGCGTCTGAAAGATGGCTCGCTGCTGGCTTTGCCCGCTGGCCTTCAGGTGGCCGACGGTCAGCAGGTGGTGTACGCCATTCGCCCTGAGCAGGTCAACGTCGTCCACGAAGCGCGCGACGATGCGCTGGCGGCGAAGGTGACGGCGGTGGAGAACACCGGCTCGGATATGCAGCTCTTCTGCGATACCGGCGGCGGAGCGTTTACCTCGGTGTTCAAACAGCGTCTGGCTGTAAAAGAGGGCGATAAGATCTGGCTGCAGCCGAAGCTCTCCGGCGTGCACCTGTTCGATGGACAAAGCGGCCAGCGCATAGCGTGCCGGGAGGAAAACTAAGGTGGCGATGAAGCTGTACACCCTTGACGAAACCTGCCTGGAAAACGCCCGGGCGGGCTTAAAGCAGCCGTTCTCGCCGCTGCAGCTGGCGTTAAGCAAGCTGGTGTCGGAGGCCGACATTCTGCGTCGAGAGGCGCCGGAAAGCGTGGTGCATAAAAAGCTGCGCCCGGCCAGCGGCGACGCGCACGATTACTACAGTCTGGGTACCTACTGGTGGCCGAATCCGCGGCGGCCCAACGGGCTGCCCTATATTCGTCGCGACGGGCATATCAATCCGCAATGTGAAAACAACGATACGGACACCTCGCGCATTATCCGCATGTGCGAACGGTGCCTGACCCTGGGGCTGGCATGGTACTTTACCGGCCAGCGGCAGTATGCGCAGGCCGCGGCTACGCAAATACGCTGCTGGTTCCTGGATGCCGACACGCGGATGAATCCGCATCTGAACTACGGCCAGGCGATCCCGGGGATTGTATCCGGTCGCGGCACC
This sequence comes from Klebsiella sp. S69, assembly GCF_016516145.1. NCBI lineage: Bacteria > Pseudomonadati > Pseudomonadota > Gammaproteobacteria > Enterobacterales > Enterobacteriaceae > Klebsiella > Klebsiella sp. S69. Next base: position 127,346 of record NZ_JACVUU010000004.1, read on the forward strand.
GGGCTTATCGATACTCGCTTAATGTGGATGGTGGTGGATACCATTGGCCTGATCAACACGGCGAGCGTGCTTGATACCGATGATATTATCGGCCTGCACCAGTGGTTCCGCGACTTTAACCACTGGATGTACTACAGCGAAATCGGCCACTCAGAGTACGTCTGGCACAATAACCACGGCACCTGGTACGACGCCCAGCGGACGGTTAACGCGTTATTCTATGGCGATAAAGGGCTGGCGGCGCGGATCATTGAGCAGGGAATTACCCAGCGTATGGCGGCGCAGATTGACCAGGATGGCCGACAAACGATGGAGCTGGAACGCACCATCCCGTTCCACTATTCGCTATTTAACCTGGAGGCGCATCTGCTGCTCAACCGCTACGCCGAACACGTTGAGTTCGATCGCTGGAACACCATCCGCGACGGGCGAGGGGTGAAGCAGGGCATCGACTATCTGGTGCCGTTTATTCGCGAGCCGGAGCTCTGGCCGTACAGCGATCTGCAGGGGATCGTGTGGGATAGCGCGCTGCGCGTACTGCTGCAGTCAGTGCGGGGTTATGCAAAGCAGTCTGCCAGCTATCGTGATGCGCTGAAGTGTGTGCCCCAGGAGACCTTACAGTTAAAGGAGCAACTGATGTGGTGTCCGGGCTGATAGAACAATGCTTCTTGCCTCCCGACGGCGCTGTGCCTGGTCGGCCTGGCTGATATGTAGCCCGATAAGGCGTTTACGCCGCTATCCGGGGAATGCGCCGGATAGCGGCTTTGGCGCGGCTTCTTCCCGGGCGGCGCTACGCTTGCCCGGGCTACGGGGCCTCGGCTGTCTTACACTGCGGCGATGATTTTTATCTCGACTTTATACTTCGGATTCATCAGTTTCGCCTGTACGGTACAGCGTACCGGCGCATGACCGGCGACGACCCATGCATCCCAGGCCTGATTCATCGCTGCAAAGTCTGCACCGTCGGCGAGGAAAATAGTCGCATCAAGAATACGTGATTTGCTGCTGCCCTGTTTCTCCAGCACCGCATCGATCTGCGCCAGAGTATCAGCGGTTTGCGCGCAGGCATCGGCATCGAGGTTGGACGGTACGCCGGTGTAGTACAGCGTCTGGTTATGAATCACCACATCAGACCAGCGGGCTTCGGCATCAATACGCGTAATGGTCATGTTTATTTCCTCTCTGTTCCGGTTCATTAAGCTGCGGCAAGACTGCCATAATGTTTCATCTGCGTCACTACCTGCACTGGCGAAAACCCCTCCACCCTGACATAATCACTGTCCAAATAACCAGGGGGTAATGTGATCGACGATTTTGCAGCAGACGGCCAGCTGGCCAGCGCGATTGCCGGATTTAAGCCGCGCGAGCCGCAGCGCCAGATGGCTTTCGCCGTCGCCAGTGCAATTGAAGAAACTCGTCCGCTGGTGGTGGAGGCGGGCACCGGGACCGGGAAAACCTACGCCTACCTGGCGCCTGCGCTACGCGCCAACAAGAAAGTCATTATTTCCACCGGCTCGAAAGCGTTACAGGATCAGCTCTACAGTCGGGATTTACCCACTGTCGCTAAAGCGCTGAACTTCACCGGTAAACTGGCCCTGCTGAAAGGGCGTTCGAACTACCTGTGCCTGGAGCGTCTGGAACAGCAGGCGCTCGCCGGTGGCGACCTGCCGGTGCAAACCCTCAGCGATGTCATTCTGCTGCGCTCGTGGTCTAACCAGACCGTCGATGGCGATATCAGCACCTGCGTTAGCGTGGCCGAAGATTCCCAGGCCTGGCCGCTGGTCACCAGTACCAACGATAACTGCCTCGGCAGCGACTGCCCCTTTTATAAAGACTGTTTTGTGGTGAAAGCGCGGAAAAAGGCGATGGATGCTGACGTGGTCGTCGTCAATCATCATCTGTTCCTCGCCGATATGGTGGTCAAAGAGAGCGGCTTTGCCGAACTGATTCCGGAAGCGGAAGTGATGATCTTCGATGAAGCGCATCAGCTGCCGGATATTGCCAGTCAGTACTTCGGCCAGTCGCTCTCCAGCCGCCAGCTGATGGACCTGGCGAAAGATATCACCATTGCTTATCGCACCGAACTTAAAGACACCCAGCAGCTGCAGAAGTGCGCCGATCGCCTGGCCCAGAGCACGCAGGATTTTCGTCTGCAGCTGGGGGAGCCCGGCTATCGCGGCAACCTGCGCGAGCTGCTGGCGGATAACAATATTCAGCGCGCGCTGCTGCTGCTTGATGATGCGCTCGAACTCTGTTACGACGTGGCAAAGCTGTCGCTGGGCCGCTCGGCGCTGCTCGATGCCGCTTTTGAGCGGGCCACCGTATACCGAGGCCGCCTGAAGCGGTTAAAAGAGACCAATCAGCCCGGCTTTAGCTACTGGTATGAGTGTACTTCCCGCAACTTCACCCTGGCGCTGACCCCGCTGACGGTGGCGGATAAGTTTAAAGAGGTGATGGCGCAAAAGTCCGGGAGCTGGATCTTCACCTCGGCGACGCTATCGGTCAATGACGATTTGCACCACTTTACCGATCGTCTGGGCATAGGCGACGCGCAAACGCTGCTGCTCCCCAGCCCCTTCGATTATGCCCACCAGGCGCTGCTGTGCGTGCCGCGCAATTTGCCGTTACCGAACCAGCCCGGCGCCGCGCGACATCTGGCGGCGATGCTCAAACCGCTGATTGAAGCCAACGACGGGCGCTGCTTTATGCTCTGCACTTCGCACGCCATGATGCGCGACCTGGCGGAACAGTTTCGCGCCACCATGACGCTGCCGGTTCTCCTGCAGGGAGAAACCAGCAAAGGCCAGCTTTTACAGCAATTCGTCAGCGCCGGAAATGCGCTGCTGGTGGCGACCAGTAGCTTCTGGGAAGGGGTGGACGTGCGCGGCGATGCGCTTTCTCTGGTGATTATCGACAAGCTGCCGTTCACCTCGCCGGACGATCCGCTGCTGAAAGCGCGGATGGAGGATTGTCGCCTGCGCGGCGGCGATCCTTTTGATGAGGTCCAGCTACCGGACGCGGTCATCACCCTCAAACAGGGCGTGGGGCGTCTGATTCGCGACATCGACGATCGCGGGGTCCTGGTTATCTGCGACAACCGTTTGGTTATGCGCCCCTATGGCGCCGTCTTCCTCGCGAGCCTTCCGCCTGCGCCGCGCACGCGCGATATCCGTCGGGCGGTGCGTTTTCTTGCGGTACCGTCGGCGAGGTAATCCGGCGCAAAATGTGGTAAGCTGCGCGCCATTTTGTCAATCTGCTAGAGCGAGAGCGCGACAACCCATGCGAATTTTAGCTATCGATACCGCCACGGAGGCCTGCTCCGCGGCGCTGTGGAATGATGGCACCCTCAGTGCTCATTTTGAAATCTGCCCCCGCGAACATACCCAACGTATCCTGCCTCTGGTGCAGGATGTCCTCAATGAAAGCGGCACGCTATTAACCGAGCTTGACGCGCTGGCCTTTGGCCGTGGGCCGGGCAGCTTCACCGGCGTGCGCATTGGTATCGGGATTGCACAGGGGCTGGCGCTGGGGGCCGAGCTGCCGATGATCGGCGTGTCCACGCTGGCAACCATGGCGCAGGGCGCATGGCGAAAAACCGGCGCCACCCGCGTGCTGGCCGCCATCGACGCCAGAATGGGCGAAGTTTACTGGGCGGAATATCAGCGCGATGAACAGGGCGTCTGGCACGGCGAAGAGAGTGAAGCGGTGCTGAAGCCGGAAGCGGTTCGCGAGCGTCTGCAGCAGCTGGAGGGCGAGTGGGCTACCGTCGGCACCGGCTGGCAGGCGTGGCCGGATATGGCTACCGGCTGCGGCTTAACGCTTGCCGACGGCGAAATTGAGCTTCCTGACGCGCAGGATATGCTGCCGCTGGCTTGCCATCTGTTTACGGTGGGAAAAACCGTGGCCGTTGAACACGCTGAACCAGTTTATTTACGCAATGAAGTGGCGTGGAAGAAACTTCCTGGCCGCGAGTGAATCTCAGTAACTATATGTCTGAGAAGAAGGAAGGAGTCGCGTCATGGCGGGTCAAAAAACGGTAGTGCGTTGGTTAGTCGCGGCAGCAGTGGTTGCTGCGCTGAGCGGGTGCGCTTCGGTACCGGATGCCATTAAGGGCACCACCCCGACGCCGCAGCAGGATTTAGTTCGCGTGATGAACGCGCCGCAGCTGTATGTCGGTCAGGAAGCGCGCTTTGGCGGGAAGGTCGTCAGCGTGCAGAATCAGCAGGGTAAAACCCGCCTGGAAATTGCCACCGTTCAGCTTGACGGCGCCGCGCGTCCGGAGCTGGGCGAGCCGTCGCGAGGTCGTATCTTTGCCGACGTAAACGGTTTTATCGACCCGGTGGATTTTCGCGGGCAGCTGGTCACCGTGGTTGGCCCGATCGTCGGCGTCGTCGACGGTAAAGTCGGCAATACGCCGTATAAATTCATGCTGATGAACGCTACGGGCTACAAGCGCTGGAACGTTGTCCAGCAGGTGGTCATGCCGCCGCAGCCGATGATGGACCCGTGGATGTTCGGCCCGCGCCCGTGGGGCTACGGATACGGCGGCTGGGGCTGGTATAATCCCGGTCCTGCCGAAGTCAGAAACGTTGTAACTGAATGATTTTGTAGTTTTTGTAAGTTCAAAGAAACAGCGGCTGGTCCGCTGTTTCTTCGTTTTCAGTCAAATAAGAAAAATAAATAGTGACGCGCTTCGCAACCTGTAAAACGCCTAATTAATAAACTGGTACGCTGAGTTAATATAATGTTAACAAAATGTTTGTTGATCAGGGGCTGTGATGACGACGAATAACTATTTCAGAGGTGATGCAGTGAAAAAGGTTTGGCTAAACCGTTATCCCGCAGACGTTCCTGCGGAGATAAACCCTGACCGCTATCAATCCCTGGTTGAACTGTTTGAACACGCCGTCCGCCGCTATGCTGACCAGCCGGCCTTTATTAACATGGGCGAGGTGATGACCTACCGCAAGCTGGAGGAGCGCAGCCGCGCGTTCGCCGCTTATCTTCAGGAAGGGTTAGGCCTGCAAAAAGGCGACCGTGTCGCGCTGATGATGCCTAATCTGCTGCAGTATCCGGTGGCGCTGTTTGGTATCCTGCGCGCTGGCATGATTGTCGTGAACGTCAATCCGCTTTATACCCCGCGCGAACTGGAACATCAGCTTAACGACAGCGGCGCCGCCGCCATTGTGATCGTTTCCAACTTTGCGCATACCCTGGAAAAGGTGGTTGATAAAACCCAGGTCAAGCACGTGATTTTAACCCGCATGGGCGATCAGCTTTCCACGGCGAAAGGGACGCTGGTTAACTTTGTGGTGAAGTACATTAAACGGCTGGTGCCAAAATACCATCTGCCGGACGCCATCTCGTTTCGCAGCGCGCTGCAGCACGGTTACCGTATGCAGTACATTAAGCCGGAAATCGTCTCTCAGGATCTCGCTTTTCTTCAATATACCGGCGGCACAACCGGCGTGGCGAAAGGGGCAATGCTGACCCATCGCAATATGCTGGCGAACCTTGAGCAGGTGAACGGTACCTACGGGCCGCTGTTGCATCGCGGCAAAGAGCTGGTTGTTACCGCGCTACCGCTGTATCACATCTTTGCGCTGACCATGAACTGCCTGTTGTTCATTGAACTGGGCGGGCAAAACCTGCTGATCACCAACCCGCGCGACATCCCAGGCCTGGTCAAAGAGCTGGCGAAATATCCCTTCACCGCGATGACCGGAGTCAATACCCTGTTTAACGCGCTGCTTAACAACAAAGAGTTTCAGCAGCTCGACTTCTCTTCACTGCATCTCTCCGCCGGCGGCGGAATGCCGGTACAGCAGGTCGTTGCGGAGCGCTGGGTTAAGCTGACCGGGCAGTATCTTCTGGAAGGCTATGGCCTGACGGAGTGCGCGCCGTTGGTGAGCGTCAATCCGCACGATATCGACTATCACAGCGGCAGTATTGGCCTACCAGTGCCGTCCACCGAAGCGAAGCTGGTGGATGATGACGATAATGAAGTTGCGCCGGGAGAGCCGGGGGAGCTGTGCGTGAAAGGGCCACAGGTGATGCTGGGCTACTGGCAGCGCCCTGATGCTACCGCTGAAATCATTAAGGACGGCTGGCTGCATACCGGCGATATCGCGGTGATGGATGACGAGGGCTTCCTGCGTATCGTCGATCGCAAAAAAGATATGATCCTTGTCTCGGGCTTCAACGTCTATCCGAATGAAATCGAGGATGTGGTAATGCAGCATTCCGGGGTTCAGGAGGTTGCTGCGGTTGGCGTACCGTCCGGAAGCAGCGGTGAGGCGGTGAAAATTTTCGTGGTGAAGAAAGAGCCGACGCTGACGGAAGAGATGCTGATCGCTTTCTGCCGTCGCCAGCTGACCGGCTACAAGGTTCCGAAGCTGGTTGAGTTTCGCGATGAGCTGCCGAAATCCAACGTCGGGAAAATTTTACGTCGAGAACTGCGTGACGAAGCCCGTGCTAAAGTAGACAATAAAGCCTGAGCTAAGAGTGAATCGCCAGACGCCGGCTAAGCCGGCGTTTTTTATGGGCGCAAGTTAAGAGAGTATGATTTGAACTATCAGATGATCACCACCAACGATGGCCTTCGCGCCGTCTGTGAAGCGGCAAGCGCGGTTTCTGCCATCGCGCTGGATACGGAATTTGTCCGTACTCGTACCTACTACCCGCAGCTCGGTCTGCTCCAGCTGTTCGACGGCAACCAGGTCTCGCTGATTGACCCTCTGGTTATCACCGACTGGGAACCGATGCGTGAACTGCTGCTGAATAAAGATGTGACCAAATTTTTACATGCTGGCAGTGAAGATCTGGAAGTATTTCTTAATGCCTTTCATTTGATGCCTCAGCCGCTGATCGACACGCAAATTCTTGCCGCTTTTTGCGGTCGTCCGATGTCCTGGGGCTTTGCGTCGATGGTAGAAGAGTATACCGGCGTTGCGCTGGACAAGAGCGAATCTCGTACCGACTGGCTGGCGCGCCCGCTGACCGAACGCCAGTGCGTTTATGCCGCCGCCGACGTCTGGTACCTGCTGCCGATTGCCGGAAAGCTGATGGCTGAAACCGACAGCGCGGGCTGGCTTTCCGCCGCCCTGGATGAATGCCAGCTGATGCAGCAGCGTCGTCAGGAGATTCAGGATCCTGCCGAGGCGTGGCGCGACATTGGTAATGCCTGGCAGCTGCGCACTCGTCAGCTGGGCTGCCTGCAGCTGCTGGCGGAGTGGCGGCTGCGTAAAGCGCGCGAACGCGACCTGGCGGTCAACTTTGTTATCCGTGAAGAGCATTTGTGGAACGTGGCGCGCTATATGCCCACCAGCCTGGGGGAACTTGACAGCCTCGGACTCTCGGGCAGCGAGATTCGTTTCCACGGTAAGACGCTGATCGCCCTCGTCGAGAAGGCGCAGGCGCTGCCGGAAGAGGCGCTGCCAGAGCCGCTGCAAAATCTGATCGACATGCCCGGTTACCGCAAGCTGTTTAAGGATATCAAAGCGTTAGTTCAGACCGTAAGCGCCGAGAAGGGCGTGAGCGCGGAGCTGCTGGCTTCAAGGAGACAGATTAATCAGCTGCTGAACTGGCACTGGGGGCTAAAAAACGGCAACGGGCAGCCTGAACTGGTTTCCGGCTGGCGCGGTGAATTGATGGCCGATCGCCTGAATGCGCTATTAAGCGACTACCCGCGTTAGCGCCGATCGGCATAGTGAAAAAACCGGCTGCGCACAGCGTTGCCGGTTTTTTTATACCTCAGGCTCAGGGCTTCGACTCTTCAGTTTCCGGCAGGGTCACGTTCAGCTCCAGAATCGAAATATCACCGTCTCTCTGCTCCAGCTGTACGCTGACCATCTCCGGGTCGATTTGCACGTATTTGCAAATCACCTCAAGAATGTCTTTACGCAACTGCGGAAGATAGTGCGGTTCAGCGTCGCCGCGACGGCGCTCCGCGACGATAATTTGCAGGCGCTCTTTCGCAATATTGGCCGTGTTCTTTTTCCGCGAGAGAAAAAAGTCGAGTAATGCCATAATTTATCCTCCGAACAGGCGTTTGAGGAAACCTTTCTTCTCTTCTTCTACGAAGCGGAAAGGGCGTTCTTCTCCGAGCAGACGTTCAACCGTATCGGCATAGGCTTTACCCGCGTCCGAGGCGTCATCCAGAATCACCGGCTCGCCCTGGTTTGACGCGCGCAGCACGGACTGATCTTCCGGAATCACGCCCACCAGATTGATGCGCAGAATTTCCAGCACGTCTTCCATGCTCAGCATGTCACCCTTGTTTACGCGGCCTGGGTTATAGCGCGTCAGCAGCAGGTGCTCTTTAATTGGATCTTCGCCCCTTTCCGCGCGACGGGATTTGGAGGCCAGGATACCAAGGATACGGTCGGAGTCGCGAACGGAGGAGACTTCCGGGTTGGTGGTGATGATGGCTTCATCAGCAAAATACAGCGCCATCAGCGCACCGGTTTCGATGCCTGCAGGGGAGTCACAGACGATAAAATCAAAATCCATTTTTTTCAGTTCTTCGAGAACTTTGTCTACGCCTTCGCGGGTCAGGGCGTCTTTGTCACGCGTCTGGGAGGCCGGGAGAATATAGAGATTCTCCGTACGCTTATCTTTAATAAGCGCCTGGTTCAACGTGGCATCGCCCTGGATGACGTTGACGAAATCATAAACGACCCGGCGTTCACAGCCCATGATCAGGTCAAGGTTACGCAGGCCGATGTCGAAGTCGATAACGACCGTTTTCTTTCCCTTCTGGGCCAAACCAGTAGCGATGGCCGCGCTGGAGGTGGTCTTGCCAACGCCTCCTTTACCCGAAGTCACAACAATAATGCGTGCCATAGAAATTCCTTGTTAAAAAGGGATTAATTCAACGATTGAATCGTCAAAGCGCTGTCGTCTAAACGTAGACGGGCCGCTTTGCCATAAAATTCGGCCGGAATGTTATCACTCAGCCAGTATTCCCCCGCGATGGAAACCAGTTCCGCCGAGAGGTTGGTACAAAATATTTGGGCGTCTCTGTCGCCGCCTGCGCCAGCAAGCGCGCGTCCCCGCATCATGCCATATACATGGATGTTACCATCGGCGATAAGTTCAGCTCCGGCACTCACATGGTTTGTAACAATTAGATCACAGTGTGGCGCATAAATTCGCTGACCGGAACGTACCGGCTGATCAATCAAACGCGTTTTTGTGATCTGATTAACAGCTGGAGGTGGGGCAACGGGTTCAGGCGCAGCCTGGCGAGTCACTTTTTCTTTCCCTTCGGTTAATAAAGGGATCCCGGCGCGGTCAATTTCCGTTTTCAGCCGGGGAAGTTTACATCCGCTTACGCCCATAATACGCAGGCCGGTAGCCGCGATCGCCTCATGCAGAGGGCGCCAGTCGACGTCATCTTCAATGCTGCTGATATTCACCACCACGGGAGCGTGCCGTAAAAAGGCGGGAGCCTGGGCGATTTTGTCTTCTAACGCCTGACGAATAACCTCGGGATTTGCATCGTGCAAATGAACCACAGATAAGGTGAAGCTACTGCCCTTAAGTTCGATTGGCGTATTTGACATCCTGGCCTTACTCAATTTGCTGTTTATCACTCGCTGAAGTGCGGTGATATTCCGAAGACTAAAAGGCATGTTATAGTCACTCATATATTGAGGCAAGTGACCACAGGTCTAATTCCGAGTAAAACTATGTTTTGTGTGATCTATCGAAGTACTAAACGCGAGCAAACCTATTTATATGTCGAAAAAAAGGACGATTTCTCCCGCGTTCCTGACGAATTAATGTATAGCTTCGGTACGCCCAAACTGGCAATGATTCTACCGCTCGATGGACGAAAAAAACTCATTCACGCCGATTTGGAGAAAGTGAAACAGGCGCTCACCGATCAGGGCTATTACCTTCAGCTGCCTCCTCCGTCTGAAAATTTACTCAAGAAACACCTGGCGGAACAGGGGAATAAATCTGATTAACCCACAGAGGGAATATAATGTACCAACATCATAACTGGCAGGGTGCGCTACTGGATTATCCGGTAAGCAAAGTGGTTTGCGTTGGCAGCAACTATGCAAAACACATCAAAGAGATGGGCAGTGCGACGCCGGAAGAGCCGGTGCTGTTTATTAAACCTGAGACGGCGCTATGCGACATCCGCCAGCCGTTGGTGCTGCCTGAGGGGCTGGGGTCGGTGCACCATGAAGTTGAGCTGGCGGTACTGATTGGCGGTACGCTGCGCCAGGCGACGGAAGATCATGTCCTGAAAGCCATTGCTGGCTATGGCGTGGCGCTGGACCTTACCCTGCGCGATCTGCAGGGAAAACTGAAAAAGGCCGGTCAGCCGTGGGAGAAGGCCAAAGGCTTTGATAACTCCTGTCCTGTTTCAGGCTTTATTCCCGCCGCCGAGTTTCACGGCGACGCGCAGAGTACTCCGCTGAGTCTGAAGGTGAACGGCGAAGTGCGCCAGCAGGGTTCGACCGCCGACATGATCCATAAGATTGTGCCGCTCATCGCCTATATGTCGCGCTTTTTTACCCTGAAAGCCGGGGATGTGGTGCTGACCGGTACGCCGGAAGGCGTAGGGCCGCTGAGCAGCGGAGACGAGCTGGAAGTCGGTTTTAACGGCTTTTTGCTGACTACCCGCGTGCTGTAACGTCCGCTTGCCGCCTTCTCCGGGCGGCAAAACTTGCATCGGCGTGCCAGAGTGGTTATAAGGTGCACCCTGAACTGCAATGACGGACATCCCAATGAGCGAACAACCTTTCTGGCAACAAAAAACACTGGATGAAATGAGCGATGCGGAGTGGGAATCACTTTGCGATGGCTGCGGTCAGTGCTGCCTGCATAAGCTGATGGATGAAGATACCGACGAAATCTACTTTACCAACGTCGCCTGCCGTCAGCTCAATATCAAAACCTGCCAGTGCCGTAACTATGAGCGCCGTTTCGAGTATGAGCCGGATTGCATCAAGCTAACTCGCGACAATCTGCCTACGTTTGAATGGCTGCCGCCGACCTGCGCCTATCGTCTGCTGGCGGAAGGCCAGCCGCTGCCGCACTGGCATCCGCTGTTAACCGGTTCGAAGGCGGCGATGCATGGCGAACGCATCTCCGTTCGCCATATTGCGGTGAAAGAATCCACCGTGGTTGACTGGCAGGATCATATTCTGAATAAACCGGACTGGGCGCAGTAAGGCGCGCAGTTAGCCTTTCTTCGCGTGGAATAGTCCGCTTTCACCGTCGGCGTCATCTGCAACCCAAAAGTTAATATTGAACTGCGCGTCGTCGCTTAGCTCAATGCGGTGCCAGTACTGCGGCGGGCTGGTTGCGAACTGGCCAGCATTGATAACGACTTTTGCCTCAGGCTCTGTCGCCTGTTCATCGGCAAAACCATAGTAGGTTACCGTCCCTTCCATTACGCAAAGCTGGCCGAAAACACCCGCTGCGGTGTTGTGGTGCGTCAGCAAAGCGGCGGGTACGTTCTGTTTGGTAAAGAATGGGGTGGAGCGTTTTACCTTCCAGCTAGCGGGAATACGCAAATGAGACATCATGTGCTCCTTAGTTAACATTTATAAGTTGCATTTAATATGCAACTTTATGGCGACAACGTCAACGCGCAGGCAAAAAAAACGCTCCCGGAGGAGCGCTTTATGAACAATCGGTCTTAGCGACCAAACAGATCGCGCTTTTTAGGTTTAAACGGCTGAGCGATAAGCACCAGTACACCGACCACCAGATAGGCTGCGAAGATGCCGACCAGCCATTGCGGCATTTCCAGCGTCAGGAATTCCCACTGGCGTACGGAGCAGTCACCGGTAGCGACAAACACCTGAGGCAGCCATTTATCCAGCGGCAGCCACGTTGGGAAACGAGCGGCGAAATCGCAGGTCTGGAAGGGGGAAGGGTGAAGCTGAATCATGGTGTGTTCCCATGACAGCTGCAGCCCGCGCAGGGCGCTGTAGAGCCAAATCACAATCGCGACGTAGCGCAGAGGGGTTTTTGGCGCAATGGCGCCGACGATACCTGCGCCCATCACGCCAAATAGCGCGCAGCGCTCGTAAATACACAGTACGCACGGCTGCAGCAGCATCACGTGCTGGAACCATAACGCCACCAATTCAAGAATAAACGCGGTTAGCGCCATCAGGAGCCAGGCACCGCGTCCCCTTGAGCACTGGTTTAAATATCGCAACATAATCATTTCCCTGGAACATGCTAAATCATGGCAGTGTAAACGAAAACCGTAGCGACGCCAGCAGCTAGTCTGAAAATATTACGTAAACGAATATGGAATGCCCGGCGTTTTGAGCCGGGCATGGATGATTTTATTTCAGCAGCTGCGGCGTCACCAGCCAACCGTGCTCCAGCATCCACTGGGTGGCCGGCATCAGGGTAAACTCGACGCAGGCCAGGCCGACGAGGGTCAGGACGAGAGTATAGGGCAGCGCCATCCACACCATCCGGCCATAGGAGAGGCGAATCAGCGGGGCCAGCGCGGAAGTCAGCAGGAACAAAAAAGCAGCCTGGCCGTTCGGCGTAGCGACCGATGGCAGGTTGGTGCCAGTATTGATCGCCACCGCCAGCAGCTCGAACTGCGGCAAACTGATGGTACCCTGCTCCAGCGCGGACTTGACCTCGTTGATATAGACGGTTCCGACGAAGACGTTATCAGAAATCGACGACAGCAGACCGTTAAACAGATAAAACAACGATAGCTGGGCGTGCGGCGATGCCTGAAGAACGAACTCGATCACCGGGGCAAAAAGGTGCTGGTCAATAATAACCGCCACCACGGCAAAGAAGACCGTCAGTAGGGCGGTAAACGGCAGGGCTTCGGTGAAGGCTTTGCCGATAGCGTGTTCATCGGTGATGCCGGAGAACGTTGTCGCCAGCACAATCACCGACAGGCCGATCAGGCCGACTTCCGCAAGATGCATCGCAAGGGCGATAATCAGCCAGACGCCGATAAGTCCCTGAGCGATAAGACGCAGGCGATCCTGACGACTGCGATCGTCAAAATCCTGTAGCACTTTGCGCACGGTTGGCGGCAGCGGTTCGCCGTAGCCAAACAGGCGGAATTTCTCCAGCAGCAGACAGGTGATTAGTCCGCATACCAGCACCGGCAGGCTAACCGGCAGCATACGCATGAAGAATTCGCCGAAGTGCCAGCCTGCCGCCTTGGCGATGATCAGGTTCTGCGGCTCGCCGACCATGGTCATCACGCCGCCGAGCGCGGTGCCGACCCCGGCATGCATCATCAGGCTGCGCAAGAAGCCGCGGAACTGCTCCAGGACATCGCGATAGTGCTGCTCAATATGGCTGTCGTCGAGCATATTGTCATCATCCGGCCGCGCCGAAGCGACTTTGTGGTAAATACCGTAGAAGCCGACGGCAACGCTTATCACCACTGCGACAACGGTCAACGCGTCGAGGAAGGCGGAGAGGAAAGCGGATGCGACGCAAAACGCCAGCGACAGCAGCATCTTGCTACGAATGCCAAGCAACAAGCGGGTGAAGATGAACAGCAGCAGCTGCTTCATGAAGTAGATCCCCGCGACCATAAACATTAGCAGCAGCAGGACTTCAAGATTACTGGCCACCTCTTCGCGGATATGCCCCGGGGTGGTCATGCCGATAAATACCGCTTCAATGGCCAGCAGGCCGCCTGGCAGCAGGGGATAGCACTTGAGCGCCATCGCCAGGGTGAAGATAAATTCGATAACCAGCAGCCATCCGGCAATAAACGGATGCAGATAAAAGACCAGCGGATTAACAATTAAGAAAATGATGAGAGCGAGTTTGTACCAGTCCGGGGACTGGCCAAGAAAATTGCGCCACAGGGCGCGGCCATAAGACATTTCCACGACAGACATCCTTTCTCCGTCAAATTCTGAAACATGATTTTATGCGTAACTATACGCAAGATTACCAGTTGCGCAAAACGAGACGCAACTTTCTTCGCATCACATTCTTTAGCAACAGAAAATGTGAAATGAAAAGTGGAAAATGAAACGGCGATCCCTTTTTAATTACTTTCTGGCGCTATCTGCCTTATGGCCGCTCTGGTATGATGAGTCGAATAGCAACGCTGTGTAATGGAAATCTTATTATGGTCATTAAGGCGCAAAGCCCTGCGGGTTTCGCTGAAGAGTACATCATTGAAAGTATCTGGAATAACCGTTTTCCCCCTGGTTCAATTCTTCCCGCTGAACGTGAACTTTCTGAACTGATTGGTGTTACCCGTACAACCTTACGTGAAGTGTTGCAGCGTCTGGCCCGCGATGGCTGGTTAACCATTCAGCATGGTAAACCGACAAAGGTGAACAATTTCTGGGAAACTTCAGGTTTGAATATTCTCGAAACCCTGGCGCGTCTCGACCATGACAGCGTACCGCAGCTGATTGATAATCTGCTGTCCGTGCGTACCAATATTTCGACCATTTTCATCCGTACCGCTTTCCGTCAGCATCCGGATAAGGCGCTGGAGGTACTGGCGAGCGCGCGTGAAATTGAAGACCACGCCGATGCGTTTGCCGAGCTGGATTACAATATCTTCCGCGGTCTGGCGTTTGCCTCAGGCAATCCCATCTATGGTCTGATCCTCAACGGTATGAAAGGCTTATATACCCGTATCGGTCGCCACTATTTTGCCAATCCGGAAGCGCGCAGCCTGGCGCTCGGCTTCTATCATCAGCTGGCTAAAGTTTGTGAAGAGGGCCTGCATGAGCAGGTTTATGACATCGTACGCCGCTACGGCCGCGACAGCGGTGAGATCTGGCATCGTATGCAGAAGAATCTACCGGGCGACTTAGCGATTAATATGCGTTAAGCCCACGTAATGAATAAAAAACGCCCGGTGCTTTCACCGGGCGTTTTGCTTTTCAACGGCTACAGCGGGTTCTGCCGCGGCGGGGTGCGTTCCAGCAACTCGACGCTGCCATCGGCGTTTTGCTGCTCCAGAAGAACGTCAAATCCCCACAGGCGGTGAACGTGCTTAAGCACCTCACGGCGGCCTTTATCCAGCGGCACGCGGTTGTGCGGCACGTAGCGCAGGGTGAGCGAGCGGTCGCCGCGCAGGTCCACATTCCATACCTGAATGTTTGGCTCGAGGTTGCTCAGGTTGTACTGCGCTGAAAGTTTGGAACGAATCTCACGATATCCCTCTTCATTATGAATTGCGGATATTTCGAGATAGTTGTTGTGATCGTCATCCAGCACGGTGAAGAAGCGGAAGTCGCGCATGATTTTTGGCGACAGGAACTGGCTGATAAAGCTTTCATCCTTAAAGTCGCGCATCGCGAAGTGCAGAGTTTCAAGCCAGTCAGAGCCGGCAATATCCGGGAACCAGTATTTGTCCTCTTCCGTCGGCGACTGACAAATACGTTTGATATCCTGGAACATGGCGAACCCCAGCGCGTAGGGGTTAATACCGCTATACCACTGGCTGTTGTATGGCGGCTGGAACACCACATTGGTGTGGCTGTGCAGGAACTCCAGCATAAAGCGCTCCGTCACTTTACCTTCATCATAAAGGTGATTCAGGATGGTGTAGTGCCAGAAAGTCGCCCAGCCTTCGTTCATCACCTGAGTCTGCTTCTGCGGATAAAAATACTGGCTGACCTTGCGCACGATGCGCAGGATCTCACGCTGCCACGGCTCCAGCAGCGGCGCGTTTTTCTCCATGAAATAGAGCAGATTTTCCTGCGGTTCAGAAGGGTAGCGACGCGCGGCTTCGATGGTTTTTTCCTCTTCTCGCTTCGGCAGCGTGCGCCACAGCATATTCACCTGGCTTTGCAGATACTCTTCCCGGCTTTTTTGCCGCGCCTTCTCCTCCTGCAGCGAGATTTTTTGCGGGCGTTTATAGCGGTCAACGCCGTAATTCATCAGGGCATGACAGGAGTCGAGCAGTTTTTCAACTTCATCAACGCCGTAGCGCTCTTCACATTCGGTGATGTATTTCCGCGCGAAGATGAGATAGTCAATGATTGAGCTGGCATCGGTCCAGCTGCGAAAGAGATAGTTATTTTTGAAAAACGAGTTATGCCCGTAGCAGGCGTGCGCCATCACCAGCGCCTGCATGGTAATGGTGTTCTCTTCCATCAAATAGGCAATACAGGGGTTGGAGTTAATGACGATTTCGTAAGCCAGCCCCTGTTGGCCGTGCTTATAGGCCTGTTCGGTCTCGATGAATTTTTTACCGAACGACCAGTGCGGATAGTTAATCGGCATCCCGACGCTGGAGTAGGCATCCATCATCTGTTCGGAAGTAATGACTTCGATTTGGTGCGGATAGGTGTCAAGACGGTACAGCTTCGCCACCCGGTCGACTTCTGCCAGATAGGTCTCCAGCAGCTCAAAAGTCCAGTCGGGTCCATCGCTTAAACGGGTTGTGTCCTTGTTCATGGAATCAATCGTAGCCATTAGCGCGCCCTCGTTGTTGATGGTTCTCTCTGTACGGAAAACCTCTAAACAAGCATAGAACACGGCGTCGCAAACTGCGTCTATCCGCATTTCCTTTCTTCGCGATTTCACAATCTTAAAGGCGCTTTTTTGCGCTTTAATCAGAATTTTATTCTGTAGAAAAATGAGGAGCAGCAGGAGATGGTAAAGCGACGGGGTCAGCGCTGGCGCAGAATCCTGTGAGATAAGTCACCATAAATAAAGCGTATGTTGAATAATATTTTCATCTGAGTTATCAATTTGTAATCAGATGATTGTTCTTTAACGATTACGGAGCCGCTATGCGCGTCGTCATACTGGGAAGTGGGGTTGTAGGAGTCGCAAGCGCCTGGTATTTAAGCCAGGCAGGACATGAAGTGACGGTTATCGACCGTCAGCCGGGACCGGCCGAAGAGACCAGCGCCGCTAACGCCGGGCAGATCTCCCCCGGCTACGCCGCGCCCTGGGCGGCGCCGGGCGTCCCCTTGAAGGCGATTAAATGGATGTTCCAGCGCCACGCTCCGCTGGCTATCGGTCTGGATGGCACCCAGTTCCAGCTGAAATGGATGTGGCAGATGCTGCGCAACTGCGACACTCGCCACTATATGGAAAATAAAGGACGAATGGTGCGCCTGGCCGAGTACAGCCGCGACTGCCTGAAAGCGCTGCGCGAGAGCACCGGTATTCAGTATGAAGGGCGCCAGGGTGGTACGCTCCAGCTATTCCGCACCGACAAGCAGTTCGAGAACGCGACCCGCGATATTGCGGTGCTGCAGGATGCTGGCGTGCCTTACCAGCTGCTGGAAGCGAATCGCCTGCTGGAAGTTGAGCCGGCGCTGGCAGAAGTGAGCCATAAGCTCACGGGCGGTTTGCGCTTACCTAATGATGAAACCGGCGACTGCCAGCTCTTCACCACTCGTCTGGCCCGAATGGCGGAGCAGGCGGGCGTGACTTTCCGTTTTAATACTCCGGTGGATGAACTGCTCTATGAAGGGGATCTCATCTCGGGTGTGAAGTGCGGCGCTGAAATTATTAAAGCCGATGCGTACGTTATGGCATTCGGATCCTATTCGACAGCCATGCTGAAAGGGCGGGTGGATATTCCGGTCTATCCCCTGAAAGGCTATTCGCTGACGATCCCCATCGCGGAAGAGGACGGCGCGCCGGTTTCGACTATCCTTGATGAAACCTACAAAATCGCCATCACCCGTTTCGACAGGCGTATTCGCGTTGGCGGAATGGCGGAAATTGTTGGATTTAATAAAGAACTGCTGCAGCCGCGGCGTGAAACCCTGGAGATGGTCGTGCGCGATCTGTTCCCCCGCGGCGGCCACGTTGAACAGGCAACCTTCTGGACCGGACTGCGTCCGATGACTCCGGACGGTACGCCGGTGGTGGGGCGTACGGGGTATAAAAATCTGTGGCTCAACACCGGCCACGGCACGCTGGGATGGACCATGGCCTGTGGTTCAGGGCAGCTGATTAGCGACCTGATCTCCGGACGCACGCCGGCGATCCCGTATGACGATCTTGCCGTCGCCCGCTACGGACGCGGCTTTACGCCGGCCCGCGCTCAGCATCTGCATGGCGTTCACAATTAACAAGGAGCTTTCATGTCTCGTCCTGTAAAGGCCAGCATTGATATGTCAGCCTTACGCCAGAATCAACAAATTGTTCGCCGCGCGGCGCCCGGCTCGCGCCTGTGGGCGGTGGTCAAAGCCAATGCGTATGGCCACGGTCTGGCAAGGGTCTGGAATGCGCTTAGCGCCGCAGACGGTTTCGCGATGCTCAATCTTGAAGAGGCGATACTGCTGCGTGAGCTGGGCTGGAAAGGGCCGATACTGATGCTGGAAGGCTTTTTTCATGCCGATGAGCTGGCGTTATTTGATAAATACCGCTTGACCACCAGCGTGCACAGTAACTGGCAAATTAAGGCCCTTCAGCAGGCGAAGCTGCATGCGCCGCTTGATATTTACGTCAAGGTGAATAGCGGGATGAACCGGCTGGGGTTTATGCCGGATCGTCTGCACATCGTCTGGCAGCAGCTGCGAGCGCTCAGCAACGTCAGTGAAATGACGTTGATGTCGCATTTTGCCGAAGCCGAAAATCCGGATGGCATCGCGGAGCCGATGCGGCGCATTGAGCAGGCGGCGGAAGGGCTGGATTGCCCGCGCTCGCTGGCGAACTCGGCGGCCACCTTGTGGCATCCGGAGTCGCATTTTAACTGGGTGAGGCCGGGGATCGTGCTTTATGGCGCTTCACCTTCCGGCCAGTGGCAGGATGTGGCCAATACCGGGCTGAAACCGGTCATGACGCTAAGCAGCGAAATTATCGCCGTGCAGAATCTGAAAGCCGGTGAAGCGGTTGGATACGGCGCAACCTGGCGCACGACCGAGGAGCGGCGAATCGGCATCGTTGCCTGCGGCTATGCCGACGGCTACCCGCGCTTAGCGCCCAGCGGAACGCCGGTGCTGGTTGATGGCGTCCGCACCGTAACGGTCGGGCGTATCTCAATGGATATGCTGGCGGTGGACCTGACAACCTGCCCGCAGGCAGGCATTGGCGCGCCGGTCGAGCTATGGGGCAAAGAGGTCAAAATTGACGATGTCGCAGCCTCCTGCGGCACCGTCGGATATGAATTAATGTGCGCCCTTGCGCCGCGCGTGCCGGTTGTGACAGTGTAACCTGAAGCGAGGCGGATCACTCCGCCTCATCTTCCGCCATCCGTACGCCAACCCGCAGAACGTGATCCTCTTCTTTTTCCGCCACCGTCCACACCATGCCGGCAAATTCCACCTGGTCGCCGACAACCGGGGCGGCGCCTAACAGGTGCTGTATGACGTCACCCAGCGACTGCTGACGATCGCGAAACTCTTCTCCCCCGTCAATGCCGTAAATCTGCGCCACGTCGGCGAACCTGGCGCTGGCATCGAGAATAAAATCACCGAAGAAGCGCTGATCGAGAGCCACCGGCGGCGACTGGCTGAACAGTTTACCCAGCGCGGGTAAATCGCGTTCGCGGCCAATCACGCAGAGAATATCGCCTTCCAGCAGGCGGGTGCTGCCGGTAGGGTGCTGCAGAGCGTTATCGCGGAATAGCGCGGCAATCCGCGTTTCCGGCGGCATATGCAGGTCGCGCAGCGCCGCGCCGACGCACCATTTCTCCGCGCTCAACTGATAGACAAACTGCTCCCACGGATTTTCCGGATGGATATCCAGCCCGACGCGTGAGATGGGCGATCCGACCGGTGGCACCACCACTTTGGCTTTTTTGGCCGCCCAGGAGAGCGACGTACCCTGTAAAAGCAGCGAGACCAGCACCACGAAGAAAGCCACGTTAAAGAACAGGCGCGCATTCTCCAGGCCCGCCATCATCGGAAAGACGGCAAGAATAATCGGCACCGCGCCGCGCAGACCCACCCAGCTGATAAATATGCGCTCGCGCAGGTTAAAGCCGCGAAACGGCAGCAGGCCGGCGAATACCGACAGCGGACGGGCGATGAAAATCATCCACATCGACAGAATGAGCGCCGGGATGGCGATGGGCCACAGATCTGACGGCGTGACCAGCAGGCCGAGCACCAGGAACATGGCGATCTGCGCCAGCCACGCCAGCCCGTCAAAGTTTTGCAGAATGCCGTGGCGGTTGCGAATCGGCCGGTTGCCCAGCAGGAAGCCGCACAGATAGACCGCGAGGATGCCGCTGCCGTCCAGCGAGGTGGTGGCGGCGAAAATCATGATCCCGCCGCTCAGCGCCAGCAGGGGGTAAAGCCCGGCGGGCAGCACAATGCGGTTAATCATCTGCAGCAGCAGATAGCCGCCGCCGAGACCGATGGCGATACCTAAGCCAAACTGCTGGACGATATGCACCAGGAACATCCAGCTCAGGCCGGTTTCATGCTGCTGAATCATCTCGATAAGCGTAATGGTCAGGAACACGGCCATCGGGTCGTTGCTGCCGGATTCAATTTCCAGCGTTGAGCCGACGCGTTCGTTTAGCCCTTTTCCGCCGAGCAGAGAGAACACCGCTGCGGCATCCGTCGAGCCGACAATCGCGCCGATCAGCATGCCTTCAATCAGGTCGAGTTTAAACAGCCAGGCCGCCATGAGTCCGGTCAGGGCCGAGGTAATTAACACCCCGACCGTGGCAAGCGACAGCGCGGGCCAAAGCGCTACGCGAAAGGAGCTGGCCTGGGTGCGCATCCCGCCGTCAAGCAGAATGACCGCCAGCGCCAGGTTACTTACCATGTAGGCGAAAGGGTAGTTGTCAAACGGAATGCCGCCGATACCGTCAATACCCGCCAGCATCCCAATGGCTAAGAAGATAACCAGAATCGGGATGCCGAGGCGTGAGGAAAAGGAACTTAATAAGATGCTACAGGTTACTAAAACAGAACCCAGGATAAACAGACTGATGACCGCAGCGGCGTCCAATGTTGACGTACTCCTTACCGGCGTGAAGATAAATTAAAAACTACACCATTTTAACAATCCGACGCCGATCAGGATATGCGTTAGAGGAATTTTTATTCTGTCAGTACCGGGTGGCCGCTGATGCTCAACGTCGTGGCAGAGGCGTTGTTGACCAGCAATGCTCTGGCGCCAAGCGGTAGGGTGACCGTGCGCTGCTCGTGGCCAAAATCCAGGCCGCTGATGACCGGAATGTTAAGCTGCTGGCGAAGGTAGTCGTATACCATCGGCAGATCGTATCCGGCATCGTAGTCGTTGGCGACAGCGCCGGTAAAGCTGCCGAGGATAATCGCTCGCTGGCGCGCCAGAATACCGCTATTAAGCAGCTGCAAGAGCATACGCTCAACGCGGAAGGGATGCTCGTTAATATCCTCCACAACCAGAACCCCGTCGCTAATCTTCGGCATCCACGGGGTACCGATAAGCGAGGTCAGCATCGCCAGGTTGCCGCCCCATAGCGTGCCGCTGGTGCGACAGTCGGGCCCCTCGCCGTGCCATTCAAGCGTAAACGTCGGGTTGCGCAGGGCCTGCCAGAAATGGTGTTCGGTAAATTCATTAAGCGCTTCGGCGCCAAAGTTTCCCGCCAGCATCGGCCCGCTAAAAGTGATTATGCTACCCTTTGCCAGCAGGCCCATCTGGATGGCGGTGAAATCGCTGTGGCCGCAAATGAGCAGCGGATCCCGCTGCTGACGGGCAATGAGCCCCTGCCAGTCAATTTGCGGCAGCAGGCGAGTCGCGCCGTAGCCGCCGCGTACCGCCAGCACGATACGGTTTTTGCCGTCGAGGGCGGCGAGCTGGTTAATATCGGCAAGGCGTTGGTTCTCAGTCCCGGCAAAGCGCAGCGCCCGGCGGGGAATGACTTCCTGGTGCGCCACCTGATGCCCGGCCTCCTGCAGACGTTGCACGCCGCGATTCGCCGCCTCCTGGTTGATGCAATAGCCGGAGGGGGCGATGAGATAAAACTGAGACATGACAATTCCTTGCTAAGAATGAAAGGGTTATCATGCCGCCTGGAGCGTTTATTGTCATCTCCGTGCGGCAAACTTCAGCCAATAAGGATAGATGTGTGAAATTGAGATGGTGTGTTTTTTTATTTGTATTGTTGGCCGGTTGTAGTTCAAAACACGATTATCGTAACCCGCCGTGGAATCCGGAAGTCCCGGTTAAGCGGGCGATGCAGTGGATGCCAATCAGCGAAAAAGCTGGCGCGGCGTGGGGCGTTGATCCCCAGCTGATTACCGCCATTATCGCCATTGAATCCGGCGGCAACCCGACGGTGGTCAGCAAATCCGGCGCGGTTGGCCTGATGCAGCTGA
This sequence comes from Klebsiella sp. S69, assembly GCF_016516145.1. Lineage (NCBI taxonomy): Bacteria > Pseudomonadati > Pseudomonadota > Gammaproteobacteria > Enterobacterales > Enterobacteriaceae > Klebsiella > Klebsiella sp. S69. Next base: position 149,569 of record NZ_JACVUU010000004.1, read on the forward strand.
AACCCTCAACGTCCGGGCGCGATGTTTACCGGCGGATGGGCTGGAGCGGCGATCCTTCGGTGAGCGAACTGAAAAATCCCGAGCGTAATATTTCTATGGGGGCGGCCTACCTTAGCATTCTCGAGAACGGTCCGCTGGCGGGGATTAAAGATCCGCAGGTGATGCGCTATGCGGTGGTGGTTTCCTACGCCAACGGCGCGGGCGCGCTGCTGCGCACCTTCTCGTCTAATCGCCAGGATGCGATTGAGGAGATTAACGATATGGACGCCGATGATTTCTTTGAGCACGTGGTGAAGAAACATCCGGCACCGCAGGCCCCGCGCTATATCTGGAAGCTGCAGAAAGCGCTGGACGCCATGTAACGGGCGCTCCCCACTGGCTTAGCTTGCCGGGGGTCATCAGCCCAGCCGATTCAGGGACAGTAAAGTGAGAAAGACGCGCGGCGGAGTTCCGCCGCGCGAAGGTTCACTGCGCGGCTTTTTTCTCCTCAACCGCAGCAGGCTGATGCGCGGCAGGCTGCGCCGAGCCGATATCGTCATTCGCCGCCGGGCGCGCGGTAGGCACGGAATCGCACGGCTTCTCTTTCGGGCACACCAGGTCCAGCATCTTCAGCGTGACGCCGTTGGTCCAGCCAAAGCCGTCCTGTAGCGGATACTCGCCGCCTCCGCCGCCGGTTCCCGTCGAACTGACATCATATTTTTCCACCAGCTTCTGTTTGCTGTCGTAAGTGTGCTGGACGTTGCTCAGGAAACGCCAGCTTACCTCCATCGCGATTTTTTGCTGGCCATATTTTTGCAAACCCTCCGCCGCGACCCACTGCAGCGGCGCCCAGCCGTTGGGGGCGTCCCACTGCTGGCCGCTATTCACCGTAGTGGTGGTCAGGCCGCCGGGCTTAAGTAGCCGCGTTTCGGTGGCGGCGGCGACTTTCGCAGCGCGTTCGCTGGAGGCGGCGTTGACGTACAGCGGGAACAGCGCCGCGGCGGTCAGCTGATTGCGCACCTTATGACTTTTAAGGTCGTAATCGGCGTACCAGCCCTCTTTATCATTCCACAGGTAGTTTTCCAGCGCTTTCTGGCGGGCATTGGCTAACGCGTCATACTTCGCGGCTTTGGTCGAATCTCCCGCCGCTTTGCTGGCGCGAGCGATGGCTTTTTCCATATGGAACATCAGCGAGTTTAAATCGACCGGAACAATAGAGGTGGTACGGATAGTGCCGAGCTGCTGCGGGTTATCCATCCAGCGTGAGCTAAAGTCCCAGCCGGATGCCGCGGCAGAGCGCAGATCGCGGTAGATTTCAGTCGCCGGACGATTGGGGTTATTTTTGGCGGTGGTCACATCGTCCAGCCAGGATTCCGGGCGCGGCGTGTCGTTATCATCCCAGTAGCGGTTGAGCAGCGCGCCGTCGGCCATGCGCACCACGCGCTTGCTGGCGCTGCCGGGCTGAAGCGCCTCAGCGCCATCCATCCAGTACTGGTACTCTTTCTCCATCTGCGGCAGCCATTTCTTGAGTGCCTCGTCGCCATCATGGGTGGCCAGCAGTTCAACCATAAACGGGAAGAAAGGCGGCTGCGAACGGCTCAGATAGTAAGTGCGGTTGCCGTTGGGAATATGACCCCAGGCGTCGATCTCGGCGGCAAAGTTGGTCACCATATCTTCGATTTTATCCCAGTGGCCGCTCTCAGCCAGGCCAAGCATGGTGAAGTAGCTATCCCAGTAATAGACTTCGCGAAAGCGTCCGCCGGGCACCACGTAAGGTTTTGGCAGCGGCAGCAGCGAATCCCATTTTTCTACTTCAACGGTACTGCGGGTCAGCACTGGCCAGAGTCCATTGATATGCTGGCGCAGGGTTTGCCCTTTTGGCGGAACGTACTGGTCGTTTTCCTGAGGCAGGGTAAAGTTAAGCTCGACAAAGTGCCGCAAATCAAAGCTGGTCTGATTTTTCTGCATACGATAATCGGCAAGGATCATCAGCGGATCGCCGTTAGGGATGGCGTCAGCGAACGTTTTCTGGTCAGAGAAAAGTTTGGCGCTTTGCACGTCGTTAAACAGCGGCCCGAGCAGGATATCGGGCGATTGCGGGATAGGGCGGGTCTCTTCAGCCTGAGCCGTCAGCGTCGCCAGAGCGACAAATGCGCCCCCGAGCGCCAGACGAAGGGTTGCGGGGCGACGGGAAACCGGACTCGTCATAAATTGTTCTCCTTATCATTGCAGACTATGTGCCACTGCATTCGGCCATCAGAAAACCTTAGACGAATATCCGCCGCTGCGCGTGTCCGAGGTAACATTTTAAGTGAAAACAGAGTATTTACCGGGCATCGCTCTGTTCCGCGCCGACAAAATATTGGCGATTAAAACAGTGCTGTCTTGTATGGTACTTCGGGGGGCGCTGAATATCTGGTAATTGATAAAAAACATAATCCGTGAATAAGAAAAATAAATAGACAAGCGGCATGGTATTCCTATATGGCATTTTTATCGGCTCATCCCTGTCGCCTGAAAAAAGTTAGCGAAGTATTAAAACATGTGATCTGCCAAACAAAAAACCGGGTTCTAATACCATTGAAGGCTGACAGGATCACATAAATAAAAAAACATAAATAATTAATAAAAAAACATAATGGCATCTGTAGGAGGGAAAAGTAAAAAATGCAGACTTTACAGAAACCGGTTTCATTTTTTCGTAAAGGAGTGATGTATGTCTGCTGGCGACAAAATTTCTGTCAGAGAAAAAGTAGGTTACAGCCTGGGGGACGCAGCGAGCCATATTGTATTTGACTCCTCCGTTGCCATCTTAGCCTACTTCTATACCGATATTTATGGTCTACCGCCCGCCGTGATGGGGACGATGTTTTTGCTGGTTCGTCTGCTGGATGCGATTACCGATCCGATTATGGGGGCGATTGCGGATGCCACCTCAACCCGCTGGGGGCGCTTTCGTCCTTGGCTGCTGGCGATATGCGTCCCCTTTGCGGTGAGCTGCGTGCTGGTTTATTCCATTCCATCTTTCTCTGACTCGGGAAAAATTGTTTACGCCGTGGCGGCATATATATTCATGACACTGATGTATACCGCGATAAATATCCCTTACTGCTCGCTGGGCGCGGCGCTGACCTCCGATCCGCGCGAGAGTCTCTCGCTGCAATCCTGGCGTTTCGCTATCACGCCGATCGGCGGGGCGCTCGGTACCGCGTTTATTCTACCGCTGGCTGATCTTCTTTATCCGGGCGATCGGGCGACGGGTATTCAGGTCTCCATGGCGATATTTGGCGTTATAGGCTGCCTGATGTTTGTCGTCTGTTTCGCGACCACTAAAGAGCGCGTTCAGCCGATTAAAGAAGAAAATCTGAATATTGCCCGCGACGTGAAAATTCTCTTTCGTAACGATCAGTGGCGTATTCTTTCCGTTTACAATTTTATGATGCTGGTCGCCGTGGTGATTCGCGGCGGCGCCGTCGTTTATTATGTTAATAGCGTGCTGCACAAAGGCGCCGACGTGATTACGGTATTCATGCTTGGTGGGATGTTTGCCTCCATGCTGGGCTCGGTGCTGGCAAAACCGTTCGGTACGCGTTTTTGTAAAGTCAGACTCTCTTTCTGGATTAACCTGTTGACCGCTGCGCTGGGGGTCGTGTGCTTTATTGTACCGGTGCAATATTGGCTTCTGGTGCTTGGGGTCCATATTCTGATCTCCATTATTCAGGGCGGTAACGGCGCGCTGCAGTGGTCGATGATTACCGATGTGAACAACTACGGCGAATGGAAAACCCAGCGGCGTATTACCGGTATGAACGTTGCGGCCAATATCTTTGTGATAAAACTGGGCGTCGCCGTCGGTGGGGCGATCCTTGGCTGGATATTAGCCTATTACCATTACGCCGCTAACACCACGGTACAGCCGGCTTCCGCCGTACAGGGGGTGGTGCTGTTATTCACGCTGGTACCTTCTGTTTTTTATGTTCTTACCGCAGTCTCTATTAAATTCTATGGCTTAACTGAAAATAGAATGAACGGCATCGTTGATGATTTGAAAAACGGAACTTTTGCTGAATCCTGATTAAACACTAAAAAAGTGCAAGGGCTATCTGATTTATTGCCTCCGGATAGCCTGGTGGTATCCGGGATGACATATACAATAACATAATTAGGGATGTTAAAAATGAAAGTGAAATATATCGCTCTGGTTATGAGTGCCGTATTTTCTGGCGGTCTGCTGGCCGCCCAAAATAATAACTCTGTGGATATTGAAAAACGGTTAGCACAGCTTGAACAGCGTTTAATTAACGCTGAACAGCGGGCCGCCGATGCGGAAGCGAAAATTCAGACGCTAACCCAGCAGCAGAACGTGGCGGCGAAAAATGCGCCAACCGTGAAGGTCGAGTCTGCGGAGCCCGTCGCTCCCGGCGCGACTCCCACGAAGCTTGCGCTCTCTGGCTATGGCGACCTGAAGTTTTATGGCGATGTGGAATTCAATATGGACGGTGCCAGCGGTAGCGGTAGCCTGACGTCGGTAAAAACCTCTTCGAATAAAAACTGGGCGCCGGGTACTAAAGAACGTTGGGATATTAACGGCCGTATTCTGCTGGGCTTCGATGGTATGCGCAAAATGGATAACGGCAATTTCGCCGGTTTCTCCGCCCAGCCGCTGGCCGATATGACCGGTAAGATGAACCTTGATGATGCGGTATTCTTCTTTGGCCGGGAAGATGACTGGAAGGTCAAAGTTGGTCGTTTCGAAGCCTACGATATGTTCCCGCTGAATCAGGATACGTTTGTCGAATACTCCGGCAACACGGCTAACGACCTTTATAGCGATGGCTACGGCTATATTTACATGATGAAAGAGGGCCGCGGCCGTAGCAGCAGCGGTGGCAACTTCCTGCTCAGTAAAACGATAGATAACTGGTATTTCGAACTTAATAATCTGGTGGAAAATGGCAGCACGCTGTTCCGGGACTCCAGCTATCACGGCAATAACCTGGAAAATGAGAAAAACGTTGCCTATTTACGTCCGGTGATTGCGTGGAATAGCGGTCGCTTCTCTACCGCCGTCGCGATGGAAAAGAACGTCGTGAAGAATGCTTACGGTTATTACGACAATCGCGGCAGTTGGATCGACCAGTCGGACCGCACCGGCTATGGCTTGACGATGTCATGGAATGGACAAAAAACCGATCCGGAAGATGGGGTCACCACTAACCTGAACGTGGCCTATATGGATGCCTCCGATGAGAAGGATTTCACCGCAGCTATTAACTCCCTCTGGCATCGTTTTGAACTGGGTTATATCTACGCCCACAACAAAATCGACAAGTTCAACTCGGCTAATTATGTCTCTACCTGCGACGATGGCTGCTGGATCTCCAACGTGGGTGACTACGATATCCACACCATTCACGCGTCGTACCTGTTCCCCAATGTCATGGATATGAAGAACTTCAATATCTATCTTGGCGCTTACGCCTCGTGGATTGAAGCGAAACCAACGGATGGCGACAAACATGAAGACTCCCGCTACGGCGGCCGTCTTCGCTTCAAATATTTCTTCTGATCAAAGCCGAGCCCGCATTGCGCGGGCTCTGGTCAATATGCCATTACGCCTCCTGCGGAGGCTCGAGTTAACAGGACAACACCATGTATGACAGTAAAGCGGGGACCCCGCTGGAAGGGTTTGCCGAATTTGCCGCCGCCGCCGCTGCCGAGGGCGCGGTGCTGCTGAGAAACGATCGCGGCATGCTGCCGCTTGACGCTCAGCAGCCGGTTTCGTTATTTGGCCGTACGCAAATTGACTACTATCGTAGCGGTACCGGCTCGGGCGGGGCGGTAAACGTGGTGAGCCGAACCACCTTGTTGCAGGCAATGCGCGCGCGCAGCGGGGGGAAGCTCAATGAGCAGCTGGCCGCGCTTTACGAGAGCTGGACGCAACAGCATCCTTTTGACAACGGCGGCGGAGGCTGGGCGGCTGAGCCCTGGTATCAGCAGGAGATGCCGCTGAGCGATGAGCAGATTCGTCAGGCCCGCGCCGTCTCGACCCAGGCGGTGATTGTCCTTGGCCGTACCGCTGGTGAAGATCAGGATAACGCGGATGTTGAAGGCGGATACCGGCTCACGGCCGACGAAATGATGCTGCTACATCAGGTCTGCCGCGAGTTTGACGATGTGGCGGTCGTGCTGAATACCGCCGGGCTTATCGATCTCGCATGGGCCGACGATCCGCTGCTGCGTACTCGCATTCGCGCGCTGCTGTACGTGTGGCACGGCGGCGCCGACGGGGCGCAGGCGGCTGCTTCGCTTCTCTATGGTGAGGTAACGCCATCCGGCAAGCTGGTGGGCAGCATCGTCAAATCGCTGGATGACCATCCGGCATCGCCCTGCTGGGGAGCAGAAGCGCAAAACCTCTATCAGGAGGATATCTACGTCGGCTATCGCTACTTTGAAACCTTTTGTCCCCAGCGTTTGCAGTTTCCTTTTGGGTTTGGTCTCTCCTATACCCGCTTCACCCTGCAATCGGCGCGAGCGGAAGCCTTTGACGACCAGATCCAGACGACCGTCACCGTAACCAACGACGGCGCGCGTTTTGCGGGCAAAGAAGTCGTCCAGATTTACCTTCAGGCGCCGCAGGGCGCGCTCGGGAAACCGGCCAGGGCGCTGGTGGCCTTCGCCAAAACCCGCCTGCTGCAGCCGGGTGAAAGCGAAACCTTAACGTTATCGATCCCGCTGGAGCGTTTTGCTTCCCTCGACGATAGCGGGGCTACCGGGCATCCCCATTGCTACGTGATGGAACCCGGACTGTATCGTTTATTGATCGGGAACAGCGTGCGCGATCTGCAACCTTTGCCGGTAGACGGAGAGGCGGGGTACACGCAGAAGACTCTGCGGATCCTCTCCCGCCATCAGCAGGTGCTGGCGCCAACGGTACCTTTCGTGCGCATTAGACCCGCTGGCGATGGCGGCGATGGGCGCTACCAGATCGAATGGGAAGAGGTGCCGCGACGGAAGATTAACCTGCGCTCGCGTATTGAGGAGCGCCTGCCAGAGAGCATCACTCTCACCGGCAACCAGGGGCTTACCCTCAGCGACGTTGCGGAAGGGCGCGCGACGATGAACGCTTTTGTTGCTCAGCTGTCGGTGGAGGAGCTGGCCTGTCTGGTGCGCGGGGAGGGCATGTGCAGCTACAAAGTCACCCCCGGCGTCGCGTCGGCCTTTGGCGGAGTGGCGGACAGCCTGCTGGAAAAAGGCATTCCGCTGGCGTGTGCCGCCGACGGGCCTTCCGGTATTCGCATGGATAACGGTGCAAAGGCCACTCTGCTGCCCAGCGGTACGCTGCTGGCCTCCAGCTGGGACCCGATACTCGTGGAGCGTTTATACGTGATGGAGGGCAAGGAGCTGCTGCGCAACGGTATCGACCTGCTGCTGGGGCCGGGGATGAACATCCAGCGCCATCCGCTCAACGGGCGCAATTTTGAATATTTTTCCGAAGATCCGCTTATCACCGGGATGATGGCGGCGGCGGTGGTGCGCGGCATTCGCAGCGGCGGCGGCGTGGCGACGCTTAAGCACTTTGCCTGTAATAATCAGGAGTTCGCCAGAGCCACAGCGGACTCGGTAGTGTCGGAGCGCGCGCTGCGTGAAATCTACCTGAAAGGCTTTGAGTACGCGGTGAAATCCGCCGGCGCCAGCGCGGTGATGACCGCCTACAACCCGGTCAACGGTTACCAGGCGGCCTCCAGCTACGATCTCACCACCACCGTACTGCGCGAAGAGTGGGGCTTTCGCGGGATCGTCATGACCGACTGGTGGGCAACGATGAACGATCCCATCGATGGCGGCGCGGCGAGCACCCGCAACACCGCGGCGATGATCCGCGCGCAGAACGATCTCTATATGGTGGTCAATAATAACGGCGCGGAGGTTAACGCTGCCGGTGATAACACCCTGGCGGCGCTGGCAAAAGGGGAACTCACGCTCGGGGAGCTTCAGCGCTGCGCGATAAACATCCTCGATTTTATGCTGCAGACTCAGGCCTTTAAGCGTGGGGAGGCGCCCCGGGCGAATGTGATTCACCTGGCGGCAGAACCGGCCTGCGCCGCCGGCTGCGAGGGGGCAATTAAAATCGCCGAGCAGTCGCGTTTGCGCTATGACGAGGACCTGGTGCTGAGCGTTGAACAGGCGGCAGTCTACGATGTGCTGGTCAGCGTGTACGCCGACGGTGCGCCGCTGGCGCAAACCGCCGGCAATCTGCTGCTCAATGACCAGTTCGTGGCAACGATACACACCCACGGCACGCTCGGCCGGGAAATGGTGCAGAAGCTGTGTCGGGTTGCGCTACAGCCGGGGAAATACCGCGTGGGGTTTGACGTTATCAAGCCGGGTCTGGTAGTGGAGTGGCTGGAGCTGAGGCGCGTTAACGACTAACCGTGGCAGACGTTCAGGTCGCGTGCGGCCTCTTCGCGAGCCGTTATCTGGCGACGGATGCGGGCTATCGACCCGCCCGTTAACGCGGAAGCGAACGCCCCAATTTGGTGCGATTCTGGCTGACGGCAGGGCCTGAACAAGCATAATAACGGGTTGTTTTTTATTCAGATAAGCGCGGCGTTACGCTATGCCGCTGCGCTGTGCTACCTGGCATAATTAATGCTTATCTCTCCCGGGGATGACCTCAAAGTGAGTACAACCGGAGGAGACGACCATGATAAAAATAACGCTTCCTGACGGGCATTATTATGATGAGATGCTTACCGCACAGGGAGAGCAGCGTCAGCACTATAACGCCTGGTGGCAATGGTTTCGCAGTACCGATCAATTCTCTATCCGGCAGAAAAAAGAGCAGGCGGAGCTGCTCTTTCACCGCATCGGCATCACTTTTAACGTCTACGGCGAAGACGAGGGGACCGAACGTCTGATCCCTTTCGACAGCGTGCCGCGCATTATCCCCGCCGGCGAGTGGCAGCGAATCGACCGCGGCATCCGCCAGCGGGTGAAAGCGCTCAACGCCTTTCTTTACGATATTTACCACGATCAAAATATCCTGCGCGCGGGACTGATCCCGGCCGAACAGGTGCTGGCGAATGAACAGTATCAGCCCTGTATGCAGGGAATAAATTTACCCAATAACACCTATGCCCATATCACCGGGGTTGATATGGTGCGCAACAGCGACGGCCAGTATTACGTGCTGGAGGATAATCTCCGCACCCCCTCCGGCGTATCCTACATGCTGGAAAACCGCAAAATGATGATGCGGCTCTACCCCGAAATGTTCGAACAGCATCGTATTGCGCCGGTAGAACGCTACCCCAGCTATCTGCTGCAAACGCTGCGCGAAAGCTCGCCTGTGGACGACCCGTGCGTGGTGGTGATGACCCCAGGGCGGTTTAACAGCGCCTATTTTGAACACAGCTTTCTGGCCCAGCAGATGGGCGTTGAGCTGGTGGAGAGCGCGGATCTGTTTATTAAAACCGGGGCGGTGTATATGCGCACCACCGAGGGGCCGCGGCGCGTGGACGTTATATACCGGCGGATCGACGATGCGTATCTCGACCCGCTGGCCTTTCACGCCGACTCTATGCTGGGCGTGCCGGGGCTGCTGTCGGTGTACCGCGCCGGAGGCGTGGTGCTGGCGAATGCCATCGGCACCGGCGTCGCCGACGATAAATCGATCTACCCCTTCGTGCCGGAGATGATCCGTTTCTATCTGGGCGAGCAACCGATCCTCAGCAATATTCCCACCTGGCAATGCCGTAAAGCGGAAGATCTCAGCTACGTGCTGAGCCATCTTGAGCTGATGGTCGTGAAGGAGGTTCACGGCGCGGGCGGCTACGGCATGCTGGTCGGTCCGCGCTCGACCAAAGAGGAGCGCGATGCGTTTCGTCAGCGTCTGCTGGCAAACCCGGCCAACTATATCGCCCAGGACACCCTGGCGCTGTCAACCTGCCCGACCTTTATAGAAGAGGGGCTGGCGCCGCGCCATATCGATCTCCGGCCCTTTGTCCTTTCCGGTCAGGAGATCCGCCTGGTTCCCGGCGGCCTGACGCGGGTGGCGCTAACCGAAGGCTCGCTGGTGGTGAACTCGTCGCAGGGCGGCGGAACCAAGGATACCTGGGTGATGGAGGAGGACGAATCATGTTAAGCCGCACAGCGAGTGAACTCTTCTGGATGGCGCGCTATCTTGAGCGCGCGGAAAGCTATGCCCGGGTGCTGGACGTGACCTGGAAGCTGTCGATGATCCCCCGCCACAGCCAGCAGTCGCGGGATTTAGCCTTGCCGCTAAATCTATCGCTGACCCATGAGCTGTTTCAGGCCCGGCACGCGCGTTTCACCATGAGCAACCTGCTTAATTTTTTCGCCCTCGACGGCAACAACCCGTACAGCATTTTTAGCTGCGTCGAGATGGCGTGGAACAACGCCCACGCGGTGCGCGGCAGCCTGTCGGCGGAAGTGTGGGAAAGCATCAACGCCACGCGTATTGAGCTGCGAAAACTGCGCCAGCAGGGGATCGGCGAGCTGGGCAACGACGCCTTCTTTGAGTGGGTAAAAGAGCGGGTTCATCTGTTTCGCGGGGCGATTCTCGGCACGCTGCTGCGTAACGACGCTCTGAGCTTTATCGGTATCGGGACGCTGATCGAACGGGCATCCGCCACCGCCCAGCTGCTGCTGATTAAGGATCAGCAGTTAAACAGCGATCCCGATCCGGTCCGCGAGTATTACCGGCTGGATACGCTGCTTAACGCGGTCAGCGCACGCGAGGCCTATAACAGCATCTACCGCCAGCCGGTCAGCCGCGAAACGGTGATGGAGCTGCTGATCCTGCGCAACGATGTGCCGAGATCGCTGCGAGCGAGCATTTCCGACCTCGTCGGGCAGCTGGAGCAGATTGCCAACGATCGTTCGCACTTGCCGCTGCGCCTGGCGCACCAGCTTAACGTCGACCTGCGTTTTAGCACCCGCGACGATCTGGCGCAGGCTGATTTGCAGGTCACCCTTAATGCACTGCTGGCGCGGATTAACGCGCTTTCCGACAGCATCAGACAAACCTATCTGGAGGCGTTATGAAACTGGTAATCGATCACCTGACCCGCTACGGCTACGATGAAGAAGTGAAGTTTTCAACCCAGTACCTGCGCCTGACGCCGCGCAGCAGCGGTCGGCAGAAGATCACCGCCTGGACATTAACCCTGCCGGACGGTTCCGCCGTCGCCACCACCGACGCGTGGGGCAACGTGCTGCACGTGCTGACGCTGGATAATCCGCATAAAGAGATTACCATCCGCGCCAGCGGGATCGTCGATATCGTGGAAGAGGGGGAAGAGATTGGCGCGGAGCCGCAGGAGCTGCTGTCGCCGCTGGTTTTCTTGCGCTGTACCCCGCTTACCCGCGCTGACGGCCCGATCCGCGAATTTGCCCAGCGCTGGTATCAGCCGGAGGCTCAGGAAGCGAGCCTGAACCGGTTAATGGCCGAGCTGCTGCTGAGAATGCCCTATTCGCCGGGCGCCACGCAGGTACAGGACTCGGCCGCCGACGCGTTCGCGCGATCGAAAGGGGTTTGCCAGGATCACACCCATGTGTTTCTCGCCTGCTGCCGGGCGCTGGCGATCCCGGCGCGCTACGTCAGCGGCTATGTCTACAGCGATAACGCCGAGCATGTCGCTATGCACGCCTGGGCCGAAGTATGGCTGAACGATCGCTGGCAGCCGTTTGATATCACGAACAATACCCGCCGTCTGAATCAGCATTTGCGGCTGGCGACCGGGCTGGACTATCTTGATGCGTGTCCGGTGCGCGGTACCCGCCTCGGCGGCGGCGGAGAAATTTTGTTAACTAACGCTGAGGTGCGCGAGCATTCACAGCAGGCGCAGCAGCAATAACCGCAGGAATGAAACGATGACCTATTGCGTGGCCATGTGTTTGTCAGATGGACTGGTGTTTGCCTCAGACTCCCGCACCAACGCGGGAGTGGACCATATTGCAACGTTTAAAAAACTGCACGTTTTCCATCAGGATGGCGAACGCGTCATGGTCCTGCAGTCTGCGGGTAACCTGGCCACGACTCAGAGCGTGATTAGCCTGCTCAGCGCCCGCATTCGTACCCAGCAGGAACCGAATCTGATGCAGGTGACTTCGTTATACGACGCGGCGATGCTGATCGGCAAAACGTTGCAGGAGGTGATTCAACGCGACACCAGCAATCAGCAGAACTGCGGCAATACCAACTTCAACTGTAACCTCCTGCTCGGCGGGCAGATTGCCGGGGAAACGCACCGGCTGTTCCATATCTATCCGGAAGGCAACTTTATTGAAGCCACGCGCGACACGCCCTATTTCCAGATTGGCGAGAGTAAATACGGCAAGCCGATCATCGACCGGGTCCTGACCATCGATACCCCCCTTGAGCAGGCGATGTGCTGCGCGCTGATCTCGATCGACTCTACCTTGCGCAGCAATCTTTCGGTGGGACTGCCGCTGGACACGCTGCTCTACCGCAGCGGTAGCCTGAGCAGCGCCGGGCAGCATCGGATCACCGAAAGCGATCCCTATTTCAATACCATTCGCAAAGCGTGGTCCGAGGGGTTACAAAGCACCTTCCTGCAGCTGCCGCCGTTCACGCCGGGCGGCCAGGATCAGGGGGCGAAATAGCGTCCCGGCGTCATGCCGGTCATGGTGCGGAAAAAGTAGATAAAGGCGCTATCGCTGGCGAAATCAAGCGCCATCGCGGTATCGGTAATCCGCTGCCCGGTAGCCAGCATCTCAACTGCCTTCATTAATCGCCACTGCTGACGCCACTGCTGGTAGGACATACCGGTATCGCGGCGGAACAGGCGGCTGATGGTTTTTTCGCTGGCGCCGCAGCGGGCTGCGAGCGTCCCAAGCGCCGGCGGTAGCGCATCGCCGGAAAGCTGCGCCAGCCGTTTATCCTGCGGCAGCGCCAGCATCATCGGCTCCTGGGCGGCGGCGCGAATTTCCGCCTGGCACAGGGCCGCGAGATGCCGCGCCGGCTCGGCTTCCCAGTCGGTATCCCAGGGGCTGGCGCAGATACGCTCTAAGAGTTCGCGCAGCAGCGGCACCACGTTGAGTATCGCCGCCTGCGTTGGCAATTGAGGGTAACGCTGCGGCTGAAACCAGACTGAACGATAATCGACAATATTTTTCATCTCCGCGCGATGGCTGATACCGGCCGGGATCCAGGCGGCGCGTCCCGGCGGAAGCAGGCACAGTAGCGCGCCATCGTCGAGCGTCAAACGTACGCATCCCTGACGGGTAAACAGGATCTGCGCCATCTTATGCTGGTGGCTGCCGGAGTCATGGTTACCCAGCGCCGACTGCACGCCAATCAGGCTTTTTGTTAACGCATCCGGATTGAATGCCGCATCAGCGTCAAGCCAGGCCATAATGTCTGATTTCCGATATTTAAAGTCATTATGTTTATAATGTTCGATAAACGGCTTACCTACAATAGCGCCTCTTGTTTATCAGGAGGTAGATATGTTGGGACGTGCCGCGCTGGTACTGGTTACTGCGCTATTGATGTTTCCGCAAATAGCGGAAACGATTTATAGCCCGGCGCTGACCGATATCAGCGCCCGGTTTTCCGTGAGCGCAGCGCAGGCGGCGCAAACGCTCTCCGTATACTTTATCGGTTTTGCCGTCGGCGTTCTGTTGTGGGGCGGATTCAGCGATCGCTACGGTCGGCGCCCGGCCCTGCTGGCGGGGTTAGGTGTCTACGCGGCGGGGTGCCTGCTGGCGCTGTGGGCCAGCGATTTTTCGCTGCTGCTGGTGGCGCGGATCGTCACGGCCGCTGGCGCGGCAACCGGCTCAGTGGTGACGCAGACGGTTCTGCGGGACTGCTATAGCGGGCGGCAGCTGGCGGGGATTTTTTCGTTTATCGGCCTGGCGCTGGCGGTGAGCCCGGCCATCGGGGTCTATATCGGCGGCGGGTTGACCGCCATCTGGGGTATGCGCGGCGTATTCAGCGCGCTGGCGATTTTTGCCGCCGCGCTCCTGCTGGGCTGCCTGTGGTTGATGCCGGAAACGCGCCCGCATAACCTCAGGGGAGGGTCGTTTCTTGACGTGCTGAGGCGGATGGCGGGCGACAGGCGTATCGCTCTGGCGGCAATTCTGGTGGCGGCATTTAACATCAGCCTGTTCAGCTACTACAGTCTGGCTCCCTTTCTGTTCGCCAGATTCGATCTCGATTCCCTGGCCTTTGGCTACAGCGGCGTGGCGCTTGCCGCGGGTTCGCTGTTCGGCGCGCTGCTTAACCGCCGTCTGCTGCGTCAGAATGTCCCGCTGGGGCAAATGCTCGCGATCGCCTGCATCCTCCACCTGGCGGGCGCTGCCGCCGTGTACGTGCTGCGGGAATCGCTGTGGTTTGTGGCGCCGGTCGCGCTGGTCACCCTCGCGTATGCGATGGCGATCCCGCTGGTTCTGGGATCGGCGCTGAGCGCCTATGGCGACTGTCGGGGCACCGCCGGCGCCATTTTCGGCTTGTTTTATTATCTTCTGATAGGCGCCAGTCTGCTGGCGGTCGGATGGGGGCAATCGCTGGGCGCATCGCTGCTGCTGTGCGCTGGGGTAAGCCTCATCGCCGGGTGGCGCTATATGCACTCGCTCAACGACGCATAAGGCCGATTTCTGGCAAAGCTTAGTGATTTAATTTCTTTGTTATTTAACGCGTTATCTCACATCTTCGGGGGAGCAAAACGATAACGCGAAAAGGTAGCGTCAGGAATGGCAAAAAGCAGATCGGCCTATTTGCATCCGCAGCAGCGCGAGCGGATTCAGCAGTTGTCCCGCAGCTGGCTGTGGCGCAGCGAACTGCCGACCTGGCTATTGATTTTTGCGATCTACGGCGGCTGGTTTGCCTCGCTGGCCTGGTGGCGCGCGCTGGGGCTGTTCCCGGCCACGCTGCTGCTGGTCTGGTTCACCGCCTGGTATATGTCACTGCAGCACGAGTTCATTCACGGCCATCCCACCTCGCGGCCGTGGTTTAATCAACTGCTGGGGACTCTGCCGCTGGCGGTCTGGTACCCCTATGGTCTGTATCGCGACTCGCACCTGGCGCACCATAATCATCATCTGCTGACGCAGCCGGTTGACGATCCGGAATCCTACTATTTTACGCCGCAGAGCTGGCAGCATTTTGCCCCCTGGCAGCGCAGTCTTATTCATCTGCGCAATACGTTTATCGGCAGGCTGCTGGTAGCGCCGCTGCTGGATATTGCCCAGACGCTCAGCTGCGCGCTGACGGCGCTGCGTCTTCGGCGGGTGAAGACGCTAGCGATGTGGCTGGTTCACGGCCTGCTGCTGGCGGCGCTGTTCGCGTGGATGCATCACCTTGACTTTTCGCCGCTCTATTTCGTGCTGGCTGTCAGCTATCCTGCGCTGGCGTTAACCAAAGTGCGCTCTTTTCTTGAGCACCGCGCCGCGGACGATCCGCTGGCCCGTTCGGTGATTAACGAGGCGGGGCTGGTCTGGCGGGTGCTGTTCCTCAATCTCAACTACCATTCAGTGCATCACGATTTGCCGGGCGTACCGTGGTACGGGCTGCGAAAAATCTATCTGCATAATCAGGCGGAGTATCAGCGGCGCAACGCCGGGTTTGTGGTGCGCGGCTACGGTGAATGGCTGCGGCATTTTTTTGCCAGACCGGTGACGGTGAATGCGCATCCCGGGTTCAACCAGCAGGGTAAGGCGGATGAAGAGCATGAGTGAAAGGCTGGCGTTTCCGATGTACGCGGTGAATGACGAGGATACTCAGGCGCTCTGGTGGGCGGTGCGGCAGCTGCTGGCGGCTCGCGGCGTGGTGGATGAGGATGGGCTGTCATATACGGTACCTGAGGATCTGCTGGCGCACTGGCGCCATCCGGCGCTGCTGTTGAGCCAGACCTGCGGTTATCCGCTGGTGACGCTGTTGGCGAACGTGCAAACGGTCGGCTGTTTTCACTATTCGGCGCCCGGATGCGAAGGGCGGAACTACCGCAGCCTGCTGGTGGCGCGTAAAGCGGACGGTGGTCAGGTGCTGGCAGATTTTCGCGGGCGTCGGGTCGCGTGCAATTCGCCGGATTCCCAGTCCGGCTATAACGTGCTGTTAAAAATGATCGCGCCGCTGTCGCGCGATGGGCGTTTCTTCTCAACGGTCGCGTTTAGCGGCAGCCATCGCCAGTCGCTGCGTGAAGTTCAGCAGGGGACGGCGGATATTGCCGCCATTGATTGCGTGACCTGGGCGCTGCTGCAGCGTCATCAGCCGGAGGCGCTGGCGGGGCTGACGGTGATTGCCCATAGCCCGCTGGCCCCGGGGCTACCGCTGATTACGTCGGCGACGACGCCCGTGGAGACGCTGGAGTTGCTCAGAGAGGCGTTGCAGCAGCTGGTGAGCGATGAACGCTATCAGCCGCTTTGCGAAGCGCTGTTTATCTGCGGCTACAGCGATATGCGGCGCGCGGACTATCAGCCGCTGCTGGCGTGGCGTGAAGAGGCCGCGGCCAGAGGCGTTGTGCGGCTATAGTTGGCAATTTCCCCGGGCCGCGGCGCAAGCGCCTTGCCCGGGCTACCCGATCGCAGGCGGTTGTGAACCCGTAGCCCGGCTAAGCGCAGCGCAAGCCGGGAAGAAAACTGCAGCAAGGCATCAGGCAGCACCCCTTCCCCGGAGGCGGCGCGTTGCGCCTGTCCGGGCTACCGATCCGCAGGCGGCGGTGCCCCTGTAGCCCGGTCAGCACAGCGCCACCGGGAAGCAAGTCGCAGCGCGGTCAGCGAGTCGAATTCGGGCGTTAACGTCAATTGGCGTAGGGGAGCGTCGGGCTGGCGAGCGAAGCGAGTTAAAACGCGCTCGGGCTGACGGCGTCGATCCTCTCTCCGCTAACCGGATGCACGAAATGCAGTTCGCTGGCGTGCAGCATCAGGCGCGGTGCCTGTTCTGTTCCCGGAAGCGCCATGCCGCCGTACAGATCGCAGCCCAGAATAGGGTGGCCAAGGTGCTGGCAGTGAATACGCAACTGATGGGTGCGGCCGGTTTCCGGCGTCAGCTGGACTCGCGTTACCGGCACTTGACCTTGATAGCGCAGGCGCTCCACGACCCGATAGCCGGAGCGGGCAGGTTTGCCGTGGCGCGGGCAAATCGTCATCAGCGGAAACAGCGCCGGATCTTTGGCTATCGGAGCGTCAACGGTTCCTTCATCATCCGCCAGATGCCCGCACAGCAGCGCGCTGTAGACTTTGCTCACCGCACGCTGGCTGAACTGCTGGCAGAGCGCGGCGTTGATGGCCTTGTTGCGCGCAATCACCATCAGCCCGGAGGTGCCGAAATCAAGACGGTGCGCCAGCGTGCAGCCGGGAAACTGTTGTACCAGTCGATAATGTACCGAGTCGAGATTCAGGGGATTTTTCCCCGACAGGCTCAGCAGGCCTGAGGGTTTATCGATCAGCAGCAGATGGTCATCCTGGTAGAGGATATCGATTTCAGCGTGGCACGGCGGGGCGATAAAGGTATCGATAACGGTAGACATCAGGCTGCACGGAGAGAGAGTGGAGGCGGATAATAGCGTATTATTCGCCTTCACGCGAGCTATGCGGTGACGGTACTCATGGCCTTAATATGCTGCCAGAAACGTTCGGCGGACTGGTTGAGCCGCGCACCGGAGCGATAAATATAGGCGCCGATCGGCAAGGACAGGCTCTCATCCATTATCGTCAGGCGGCCTTCCTCGAGCTCGCGCTTGATAGAGTATTGCGGCAGCCAGCCCACGCCGTCGCCGTTGAGGATCATACGTTTTAACAGCTCGCTCATTGAGGAGACAAAGGTCAGCGAGAAGGTAATTTCCGGCTTGCGGTCGATCACCTGATTCACCTGGCGCCCCATATAGCTGTCGTTGGCGTATTTCATCAGCGGCAGCACCCCGCGATGCAAATTAAAAAGCGGTCTGCCGTGCTTATCGCAGGGAGAAACGAGGTGCAGCGCTGAGTCGAAAATTTTATGATTGATAAACGGATAGTTCATCAGCTCTTCATTATAAAACGACAGGATAAAATCACTTTTGCCTTCTTTAAGATTAAATACGGCATCGTTGACATTAATCGATTCAACATGAAAAGTTTTATTTTTCCGGTCGGTATAACCGGCGATAATTTCTGGCAGTAATAAAACGGAAAGCGACGGCGCGGCGTCGATTCTTATTTTCTGCGTGGTGTTGTTCAGCCCTTTAATTCGGCTGATCTGGAAGTCCATATCGTCGAGCATATTTCGTGCGTAGCCAACGAAAATCTTCCCGCGGTTGGTCAGCTGCAGCGGGTTTGCCGAACGGTCGAAGATGCTGAAGCCCAGCGAAGACTCGAGCGCCTGAATGCGGCGGCTGAAGGAGGACTGCGAAATATTGCGGCTTTTGGCCGCGAGCGTAAAGCTTCTGGCTTCCTCAAGGGCAATCACATCGTAAAGCCATTTTACTTCAAGATTAGCCAGCACCGATCCATTCCTCATTCCTGCAATAAATGCTATGCAATTTTAGCATAATGCATAGAAACTATGCAATTAACATACTTACCTACAGGTGTTAACATTTTTAGCAGAGTTAGCTTATGAGGTATACGTGCCAACGATATTTCTAAAGTACAGGCGAAACCCTACACGAGCACGATTTTAAATCGCCGGCTCTGGTCTGTTCATCCTGGTTATTTAATTGCACGATGGTTTTTTTATTAAAATAAATCCATCTGCTTAACTAACGGGTTGAAATAACCGAATAGCATCTTATCCAGCCAATAGTTTGTCAGGAGTGCCATGTCACGTATTGAATCAGTAAAAGACGCTCTTCTTGCGCTCGGAATTCAGGAAAGCAGCGAGCTGTTTTATAACCCCGATTACGACTTGCTGATTGCGCATGAAACCAGTGCAGAGCTCACCGGCGCGGCGCGCGGCGTCATGACCGAGTCCGGGGCCGTTGCCGTGGATACCGGGATCTTTACCGGACGCTCTCCGCGCGACAAATATATCGTCAGAGACGAGCTGACGCGTGACGCCGTCTGGTGGTCCGATTCCGGCCTTGGCCGCAACGATAATAAGCCGTTATCCACGGAGATTTGGGCTGACCTGAAGACGCTGGTTGCCGGACAGCTGAGCGGCAAAAAATTGTATGTTGTCGATGCCTGGTGCGGCGCCAGTCCGGCAACGCGCCTGGGCGTCCGCTTCGTCACCGAAGTGGCCTGGCAGGCGCACTTCGTCAAAAACATGTTTATTGCGCCGAGCGCGGAAGAGCTGGCTGAATTTACGCCGGACTTCGTCGTCCTCAACGGCGCGGGCTGCACCAACGACAAATGGCAGGAACAAGGGCTGAATTCCGAGAACTTTGTCGCCTTTAACCTGAGCGAAAAAATTCAGCTGATCGGCGGCACCTGGTACGGCGGCGAAATGAAGAAGGGTCTCTTCTCGGTGATGAACTATCTGCTCCCGCAGCAGGGGATCGCCTCGATGCACTGTTCAGCTAACCGCGGCGAAGCGGGAGACGTGGCGCTCTTCTTTGGTCTGTCAGGCACCGGCAAAACCACGCTTTCCACCGACCCGCTGCGTCAGCTGATCGGCGATGACGAGCACGGCTGGGACGATGAAGGCGTGTTTAACTTCGAAGGCGGCTGCTATGCCAAGACCATTAATCTTGACCCGCATGCCGAACCGGAAATTTACGGCGCGATTCGTCGTAACGCGCTGCTGGAAAACGTGGTGGTCAGAGCCGATGGCAGCGTGGATTACGCCGACGGCAGTAAGACTGAAAATACCCGCGTTTCTTATCCGCTGTCGCATATTGACAACATCGTGAAACCGG
Organism: Klebsiella sp. S69; assembly: GCF_016516145.1. NCBI lineage: Bacteria > Pseudomonadati > Pseudomonadota > Gammaproteobacteria > Enterobacterales > Enterobacteriaceae > Klebsiella > Klebsiella sp. S69. Next base: position 169,371 of record NZ_JACVUU010000004.1, read on the forward strand.
TATCGCGCGCGGGCCATCCGTCGAAGGTCATTTTTCTTGCCGCCGATGCTTTTGGCGTGCTGCCGCCGGTATCCCGTCTGACAACCGAGCAGATGCAGTATCATTTCCTGTCGGGTTTTACCTCGAAGCTGGCCGGAACCGAACGCGGCATTACTCAGCCAACGCCAACCTTCTCCGCCTGCTATGGCGCGGCCTTCCTGCTGCTGCACCCGACGCAGTATGCCAGCGTTCTGGCAGCGAAAATGGCGGCATCGGGCGCCGAGGCCTGGCTGGTGAATACCGGCTGGAACGGAGAGGGCAAGCGCCTTTCACTACGCGATACGCGCAATATCATCAGCGCGATCTTAAACGGCACTACCGGTGAGCTGCGCGAGGAGACGGTCCCGGTGTTCGGTCTGTCTATTCCGCAAACCGTGCCAGGCGTGGATAGCGCGCTGCTTGACCCGCGTAGCGGCTGGTCTTCCGCCGACAAATGGCAGGAGAAGGCCGAAAGTCTGGCGCAGTTGTTTATGGATAACTTCAGGCAATATAGCGATACCGAAGCCGGTGCCCGCCTGGCGTTAGCCGGTCCGACGCTGACAAAATCAGCCGTCACGGCCTAAGGCATTTTTTCAGCGACCAACCCGGGCAGCCGCCCGGGTTTTTTACGTTAGCCATCGCCGGGTGAATGGCGCAGGAACTTGACTCTGCCTGTTTAGCGATTATAAATAAAGGGATGCAGGGCTCAGGATTGGGTCAAAATAACCTCATGGCATTGTTGTTATGAGAATTATCCTGGTAACCCAGCTGCGATGATCCCTCGATACGCTGATATCGATAAATAAAGGAATGACTATGAAACTCTGGAGTAAAACGCTAATCGCTTCTGCCGTATGCTTATTTCTTGCCGGCTGTGATGATTCCTCAAAGGTTGATGCTAATCTGGATAAAGCAAAAGATAACGCCCAACAAATTAAAGAGGCGGCGTCCGATAAAGCCGACGCAATTAAGGATGAAGCTGATAAACACATTGATGCAATAAAAAAACAGGCGGCGGACGAGGCCAACAATCTCAGCAGCCAGGCCTCCAGCATCAAGGCGGAGGCGGATAAAAAAGCGGAAGCAATTGCTCAGCAGGCCCAGGCCCAGGCTGATGCCGTCAAGCAGGATGCCCGGCAGAAAAGCGACCAAATCGTGCAGGAAGCTGGCAAAATTAAAGACAGCGCGATTGTTGATGCCAATAATCTGGCCAACGATGCGGCGAATAAAACAAAAGAAATTAAAGAGAGTATCGCTCCCGCTAAAACCGCAGAAGATGCGGCCAATGCGAACCAGCAGACATCACACTGATTATTTTTCGCCCTCCAGCCTTATGCCAACATTATCTTCAGCGCGTTGGTTCGCTGAAGATAATGTGGATTCAGCCTTTTATCTGTGGGTCACCCAGACGAGTTTATCGACCGGGAAGCCCAACTTCCGCGCAATGCTCACATACTCCTGCTTCACGGAGTCAGGGATGGTCGGCGTGCGCGACAGGATCCACAGATAGCCGCGATCGGGGCCGCTGACCAGTGCATATTGATACTGGCTATCCAGCGCGATCACGTTATAGCCACCGTAAAACGGGCCAAAAAAGGAGACTTTCAGCGCCGCAGTATCAGGAGCGCCGGTGAAATAAGCTTTACCCTCGCTCTCGTTCCATTTTTGTTTCTGCGGATCGTAACCACGGTTAACTACGCTAATGCCGCCATCGCTGCGTTGACCGTAGGTCGCGGTGACCTGCTCCAGGCCGCGTTCGAAACGATTTTCAAGGCGGGCAACTTCATACCATTTGCCCAGATACCGACTCGCGTCAAAGTCGCTTATGGGCTGGACACCTTTGGGTGGCGTGGGGGATTTACAGGCGACAAGGGTTAATGCGATAGCAACGCCAGTCAGAACAGGCCATATCTTCATGTGAAGTCCTTTTGTGAACGCAGGAACAGGAAGTATAGCGCAGGCTTATTCTTTTCCCGATCGTTGAGGTTATATTCAGAAAAATCTATCGCCCCCGGGACGAATAGCATTCTGCGCTTGTTTCCATAACCGCGTTTATCACGAAAAATTGAATATATTTTCACAGCCCAGCTGCTAACGTTTAATTGTTATTATCCGCAACAGGAAAACATTGTGAAAAAATTATCCGGTCTGGTTCTGTTATCTGCTATGTCTTTCATCCCCGCAGCGTTTAGTGCTCCCACCGGGACGCTCAGCGTACATATTCTCAATCAGCAAACCGGGCTGCCTTCCTCGGGCGTGACGGTGACCCTGGAAAAACAGCAGGCGAATAAATGGACCGAGCTTGCAAGCGGCGTAACCGACAACGATGGCCGAATTAAATCGCTGTATCCGGCAGAAGGGGATATGCAGCCGGGGATTTACAAAGTGACCTTCAAAACCGGCGATGACTTCAATAAGCAGAAACTGGCCTCATTTTTCCCGGAGATCCCGGTTCTCTTTACCGTGACGCGCACCAATGAAAAGCTACATATTCCTTTGCTGCTCAGCCAGTATGGCTATTCCACCTATAAAGGTAGCTGATCGCTCGCGATAAACACGCTTTACGTCACGCCATAATAAACAAAAGCCTGCTTACAAGCAGGCTTTTATCTGACGACTTTCGGTAGCGCGCCGTGCTTATTGGTTTTGCTGGAGGATCCTTAAAAAGTCCGCTTTATTGGCAATCAATGACAGCGCTCTGGCGATAACTTCATCGCTAAAGATTGACGCGACTTCTCTTAGCACATCAATGTGCTCACTCTCTTTAGCAATCACGCCAATGGCAATGAACATGACGTTATTTCTGTCCCAGATTACGCCGTCAGGGAACTGATAAATCTCAACGCCGGTTTTAACTATGATGTTTGTGGCTGATTTAGGCAGATGCGGCAGCGTAATGCCGTTACCTAAAAAGGTGGAGACCTGGCGCTCTCTTTCAGCAAGAAAGGCCACGCAATCTTCACTGACATAACCCCTGGCCTTAAAGTCAGCGCCAATCATCGCCAGCACTTCCGCTTTATTTTTCGCCCGGCATGACAGATGAAGATTATCTTGCGTAATGTTATCGATCATAATCCGCTTTCCTTTGTTGCTGCATTGAGTCGTGCTGAAGATTTATTGGCCGACAGCTCTTCTTCCAGCTGCTCCAGCGATTTATTTGATGTTTCAGGTAGCGCCGTGACGACAAAAATAATCGCCAGGTAGTTAATCGCGGCAAAAATCAGGAACACCGGGCCTAACCCGAGCTTGGCCTGCAATAATGGGAACAGATAGCTGACGATGGCGTTCATCACCCACATGAAAAATACCGATATGCCCATCGACAGTCCGCGGAACTTGAGCGGAAAGAGTTCCGCCAGCACCACCCAGGTGATAAAGCCCATCGTCCCCTGCATTACGCCAACGAACATCGCGCCGAGCAGCCAGATGGCCGTGGCTTTGATGTCGCCGACCAGGGTGTAGTCTACGCCGGCAATGATAAGGTGCAGGGTAGCCATGATCGCGAAACCATAAATAATGATGGTTTTACGCTTAAAACGATCGACCAGGAACAGAACGCCAAATAACATGCCGCCGACGGAGAACACGCCATTGAGTACGTTGCAGATGAGGGAGGTTCTTTCGGAGAATCCGGCGCTGCTCAGGATCTCAGTGCCATAGTACATGATGACGTTGACCCCGGTGGTCTGCTGCAGCGCCGCCCAAATCACCCCTACCAGCAGGAGTTTGAAAATCCATGGCGTCTGAAGGATGGTGATAAAGGCGTTTTGCGAATGGAGCTTTTTATCGGCTTCGGCCTTAATTAAGGTGGTGATATCGTTGAATTCTTTGGTTGCGCGTTCAAGCGGGCGGATTTGCTTTAAAATTTCCAGCGCTTCTTCATGGCGGTTTTTGCTAACGAGCCAGCGAGGGCTTTCCGGCGAACGCAGCATGCCGATAAACAGGCAGATAGCGGGAATGGTCTGTACCATCAGCATATAGCGCCAGACGTCGGGCAGATGGCCCCAGAGGATGCCAATAATGGCGTTGATGGCAAATGCGGCTAACTGGCCGATGACAATCGCGACTTCATTTAAGCCAGTGAGTTTTCCGCGCATTTCCGTTGGCGCGACTTCAGATATAAAGGTGGGGGCGGTGACCGAAGCGCCGCCGACGGCATAGCCGAGGATGAAACGTGAAATAAGCAGTACGGTGATATCTGGCGCCAGAGCGGACATCAGTGCGCCGATGAAAAAAATAAAGGATAAAAAAAGCAGGTATTTTCTTCGGCCAAAGAAATCGGCAAATTTTCCCCCGAACACGCTGCCTAGCGCAGCGCCGATCAGCAATACGCTCATGACCAGACCTTCAGTGGTCGGCGTCAAAGCCATATATTGTTTCAGAGAGGAAAATGCGCCATTAATAACGCCGGTGTCATAACCGAATAACAGGCCGCCAAATGTCGCAACCAGGGTTATCTGGTGTAGTCGTTTTCTCTGCTGTAGGTTCAGATTCATAATAAGAGACATTTTTATACCTTTTGTTTTGATTAACGGCACGAGATAAAAACGTGTCATCCCATCCCCGTCATGGCCTGCCTTTGCGCCAGGCGAAGCACGGTCGGGATGAAATAATTTTTTGTTCTTAGTGCAACTATTTAGCGCGATTGCTATGCGCTAAATAAAACCGATCAAAGAGGTTTCTTTTTGATTAATGATGAATCATCGGTAGATGCGGGGCTGGGTCCTCCGGGATGGTCGACGTTCAGAAAGTCCCCGGCAGCGTGAGGGTGGAAAAGGGGTGGGCCAATATAAACGGTTCTGACAAGTCCTGATCTCACTTCCTTCATTGCATCCTCCGGGGGGTTAGGATTTCTGCTGCGCCATTAAGGCGGGCAGAGTGCGTTTAGTGAGACGTTATTATTGACGCAATAAGTGAAATAAAAATGCAAACAGATCACATTTTGAAAGTTTTGTTTCGATCGTGCTTTGTGAGGCAAGTGTAGCAGCCTTGTTTATACCAGGGCTTTGTTTATAATTATCTGATATATAGAGTAATTTTTTAGCTTTCAAATGGGGGGTGTAGCTATCAGTATGCCGATGTATTGTTAAAATTATGATATATATCACATTTTTTCACCGCATATTTTATGAAACTTAAATTCCATTATTGAAATTATTTTAATTTTTATTCGAAATTTGATGGCAAAAAGCTGCTGCCGGGGCGAGCGTTAACATTCACGGCTTAACCTCCTGAGTCCGCTTTTTGACCGCAAGCGAAGGCTGAGAACTATGTATGTCGTCAATGATTAGCGGCGGGGCGGCCCCGGGAAAGAGAATTGAGAACAACCGATTATCATAGTGATACGCCTGTTCTCTTTTTGATAATTACCAGGCAGGCTTATCCATGTCATATTTTTTCAGCGGCAGGTTTTTTTAGAGATGCTTCACATAACTTACCCTCAAATAACCCTTTATTTATAGGTGGCATAGCCATTGCTTTATTCAGTCATCTTTCTTTGTGAGTGGAGACTGAATAATATGGATACAGTGCTTGTTGGCAGTGAGGTGCCCCGCGTAGACGGGCTCGCCAAGGTGACGGGTAAAGCTGTCTACGGCGATGACATCACCATGAATAATATGCTGTATGGCGTATGCCGCTACGTCGATATCCCTGCCGGGCGTATTGATTCTCTCGACCTGTCGGAGGCGGAAAAAGTCCCGGGGGTCGTGCGCATCGCCACCTGGGACGATATACCCGGCCAGCGCAAACTGGGGGCGATTGTTCCCGATCATCCGCCGATTATTGACAAGGAGATCGCCTACCGCGGCGACGTGGTAGCCGTCGTGGCGGCGGAATCCTATGAGGCGGCCTGCATTGCCGTCGATAAAATCAAAATCACCTATACCCCGTGGGAACCGATTACTTCGCCGGAAGAGGCTATGAAGCCCGGGGCGCGCCTTATCCACAGCGAACTCGATAGCAATATCATCAATCGCCACCACACGGCGAAGGGCGATATAGAAGCCGGCTTTGCCGCCTCCACCCATATCTTTGAACGTGAATATGAAGTGGGTTTTCAGGAGCATGGCTATATTGAGCCGGAGTCCATTACTGCCTATCTGGACAATAATGAACAGATCATGACCATTGAAGGGTCGATTCAGAACGCTCACCGCACCCGGGCGGTGATTGCCAAATATCTCGACCTGCCCCAGGCGAAAGTCAATATTAAGCGTTCGGTCCTCGGCGGCTCCTTCGGCGGTAAGGATGACATTATCGATAACGTCTCCTGCCGCGCGGCGCTGCTGGTGCACCTGACCGGACGGCCGGTTAAGATCTCCTATAACCGTGAACAGTCGATGCGCGAGAGCTACAAGCGCCATCCTTATAAGATGAAATACCGCATTGGCGTGGACGACGACGCGCGTATTCAGGCGATTAAAATTGACATCATCGCCGATGGCGGCAGCTACTGCGGCCAGACGGTGTTTGTCACCTGGCGCAGTTCCGTCCAGGCGGCGGGCCCCTATAATATTCCTAACGTGCGCGTCGACCTGGTGGGGGTGTATACCAACAACAACTACACCTCGGCCTACCGCGGCTACGGCGCGCCGCAGGTCATTTTCGCCAACGAATCGCTGATGGATGACGTGGCGGGCGAACTGGGACTGTCGCCCGTCGAATTCCGTTTGCGCAATATTCTCAAACAGGGCGATACCAGCATGGCCGGGCAGGTCTTCAGCGAACATACCGTCTCCGCGCAGGAGGTGCTGGAGAAGACGCTGCTCAAGGCCGAATACGAGGCCAAACGCGAGCACTACAAAAAGCTTAACGCGGAAGGCGGCCCGATTCGCTACGGGATCGGCTTCGCACTGAGCCATCGCGGCTGCTCTCTGGGGGCGGAGGGGCTGGATGCGTCCTCGGCCCTGATTCAGGTGAATGCCGACGCCAGCGTGAACATTTCCACTTCGGTATCCGAGAACGGGCAGGGGCTGCAGACCACCATGTCGCTGCTGGCGGCGGAAGCGTTCGGTATTGCGCTCGATCGGGTGATGTTTAGCGAACCGGCCACCGCGATGATCGCCGACGGCGGCTCAACGGTCGCTTCGCGCGGTACCCTGATGGGCGGGCAGGCGATTCTGAGCGCGGCGAACAAAATTAAACAACGCATGGCGGACGCCGTCAGGGAAACGCTAAAAGCGCAGAGCATTGACGATATTGCCTGGCAAAATGGCAAAGTGTTCAACCGCCACAACCCGGAGCTGAGTCTCAGTTTCCAGCAGGTGTGCGATATGACTCGGGCTACCGGGGCAAACCTCTCCGCCTACGGCTGGCACGTGGCGCCGAATATTCACTGGGATGAAGAGAAAGGCTGCGGCAGCCCCTATTTCACCTGGGTGTACGGCTGCCAGCTGGCCGACGTGGCGGTGGATATGCGCACCGGTAAAATTACCGTCAATAACGTCGTCGCCACTCACGATGTGGGAAAAGTCATTAACCCGGTTGGCTTTAGCGGCCAGGTTTACGGCGGCGTGCTGCAGGGGATGATCGGCTACGGCATGCTGGAGGATTTCAACACCGAGCACGGCGTGGTGAAATCGGAAAACTTCGATACCTATCTGCTGCCGACCATCAAGGATATGCCGCACATCGATATCATCGCGGTGGAAAACTATGATAAAGCGGGCCCGATGGGGGCGAAGGTTATCGGCGAACCGGTGCTCGAACTGGGCGCTGCGGCCCTCAACAACGCGGTGAGCTTCGCCATCGACCGACCCAACCGGACCCTGCCGCTGACGCTTGAACAGGTTCGCCTCGGCTATAACCTTAAGAAGCCGGAACGCCAGAGCGAGCAGATGCTGGAATCGAGCGATAAGAAACAGGTTCACCGCCTCAACACCCTGTCGCTGAGCGTCCCGCAAACCCTGAAAGAGGCTCTGACGCTGATGGCCGAGAAGGGGGCAATGCCTATTGCCGGCGGTACCGATGTGCTGGTTCAGGCCCGGATGCTGTCCGGCGAAGTGCCGCTTGTTAATATTGCCGGGCTGGCGGAGCTGAAGGAGATTTTTGACGTTGAGGGTGGCGTCTCAATTGGTTCCGGCGTCTGCTTTACCGATCTGGTTAAGCATCCGTTGATTCAGCAGCGCTATCCGCTACTGGTCACTGCCTGTAAAACCGTCGGCTCCCTGCAGCTGCGCAATCGGGCAACGATCGGCGGCAATATCGTCAACGCCGCCCCGTGCGCGGACTCCATGCCGCCGCTCATTATCTATGATGCGGAAGTCGAGCTGCGCAGCGCGCGCGGAACGCGCCGGATGCCGGTCAGCGAATTCGTCGTGGGCGGCTATCGCACCCTTCTTGAACCCGATGAGCTGGTGGTCCGCTTTATCCTGCCGGCGCCGACGCAGCAACCGCTGATCAATCGCTATCTGCAGCTTGGCCGGCGCAATGCGTTGAACATTACGCGCCAGAGCTTAACCGGGCAGTTCATGGTCGATAAGGGCGTGGTTCGCCTGTGCCGTCTGGTGGATGGCGCGCTGATGGCTAAACCGCAGCGGCTGACTGAGGTTGAGCAGGCGCTCACCGGTAAGGTGCTAGACGCCGCCACCATCGACTATGCGGCCGGCGTGCTTCACGACAAGGTAGAAAAAGCCATCGGCGGACGCTGGTCAGCCCCCTATAAAGTCCCCGTATTTATCGATATGTTCCGGCAGATGCTGCAGGAAGTCATGACAGAGCAGAAGAAATAAGGAGCCATGAACATGAACCATATTGAGCTAAAAGTGAATGGCATCCGCATTGCCCGAGATGTTAAAGACAATGTCCGCCTGATCGATTTTCTACGTGAAGATCTCAAGTTAACCGGCACCAAAGAGGGCTGTTCGGTGGGTGAGTGCGGCGCCTGCACCGTCATTCTGGACGGAAAATCGGTCTGCTCCTGCCTGCTGCTGGCCGCCCAGTGCAACGGGGCGGAGGTCACTACCGTCGAAGCGCTGCATCACGATCCGGTCGGCAAAAAATTGCAGAATGCCTTTATTCGTCACGGCGGCGTTCAGTGCGGCTTCTGCACCCCCGGCGTATTGATGAGCGCTAAAGCGCTGCTGGATGCCAACCCGGCCCCCAGCGACGATGAGCTGAAAGAGGCGCTGGAGGGAAATATCTGCCGCTGTACGGGATATCAGCCGATCATCACCTCGATTAAAGCCGTGTTGAAATCCTGACCATCGTAAGCGCCGCCGTCGCCAGTTGACGGCGGCGCTTTTTCGGCCGCAGGAGGAGGATGACAATGAGCAAAAAAGTCGATAAGCAGTGCATTATGCTGGCTGCCGGGCTCTCAAGCCGCATGGGCAAGTGGAAAATGATGATGCCGTGGGGTGAAGGAACGATTCTGGATAGCGCCCTTGCCAGCGCCCTGGCGTTCTGCGATCGGGTGGTGCTGGTCACGGGGTTTCGCGGCGATGAGTTGGCCGCGTGCTATCAGGACCATCCGGGCGTTGAGGTGGTCTTTAACCCGCGATATCAGGAGGGCATGTTCTCTTCGATTCAGTGCGGGGTGAGCCATATCCGCGCTTCGCGTTTCTTTCTGGCGCTGGGCGATATGCCGGAGGTCACGCCGGGCGTATACCGCAGGCTATGGGCCAACGCCGACGCGGAAAGCTGCCTCATTCCGGCTTACGATCGCGGAAAAGGCCACCCGGTACTTCTGCCGCAGCGGGCGATATCTTTGATTAACCACGCGGCGGAAGAGGTCACCCTGAGGGAGGTCATCGGTCAGATGGCAGTACGCGTTATCCCGGTGGAGAATCAGGGAATTCACTGGGATGTAGACACTCCGCAGCAGTATCTTGCGGTCGCGCGCCGCTGCCGCAAGGATCTGACGGCTGTCGGATAGCGTTGATGGACGTCACCAGAAAAAATAAGCAGAGACAATATCGCCCCGGGGATTGACCGCCGGGGCGATATTTTTTTACCCCGCGGCGCTTTCGCGCAGGTGGGCTTTCAGCTTACTGTATTCCTCAATGACGTACCTTTCGGCGGCTTGCCGATCGGCAATGCGCTCAACGTTAACGGCGCAGTACTTGTACTCCGGGGTTTTGGTGATTGGGCTAAGATTCTCGGTGACCAGCTCGTTGCAGGCGCCGATCCACCATTGATAGGTCATATAGACGGCCCCTTTATTCGGCCTGTCGCTGATCTTCGCCCGGGAAATCACCTTGCCTTTGCGCGAGTTAACCCACACAAGTTCTTCGTCCTCAATGCCGAGACGTTTTGCGTCGGCGGTGTTGATCTGGATGTAGCCCGGTTCGTCCGCCAGTTTGGCCAGCGCCGCGCAGTTGCCGGTCATCGAACGGCAGGAGTAGTGGCCCACTTCGCGCACCGTGGAGAGCACCAGTGGATACTCGTCGCTCAGCTTATCGATCGGCGCTTGCCATTCGCAGGTGAAGAACTGCGCCAGCCCGTTCGGGGTGGAGAAACGTTCCGCAAACAGATACGAAGTGCCCTGGTCCGCCTCCGACTCGTCGCGACACGGCCACTGCACGTAGCCCAGTTCCCCCATTTTCTCGTAGGTCGCGCCGAAGAAGTTGGGGCACAGGTGGCGGAGTTCATCCCAGATCTGCTGGGTGTTGTCGTACTTCATCGGATAACCCATACGGGTGGCGATCTCACAGATGATCTGCCAGTCGGTTTTCAGATCCCACTTCGGCTCTACCGCCTTGAAAAACCGCTGGAAGCCGCGGTCCGCTGCGGTATAGACGCCTTCATGCTCGCCCCATGAGGTCGAGGGCAGAATCACATCGGCCGCCGCGGCGGTTTTGGTCATAAAGATATCCTGGACGATGACCAGCTCCATCTCTTCGAAGGCCTGACGCACGGCGGAAAGCTCGGCATCGGTCTGGAGCGGATCCTCTCCCATGATATACGCCGCCCGCACTTCGCCGTGCGCTACGCGGTGCGGCAGCTCGCTGATGCGGTAGCCAGGGTTTTCCGGCAGGCTCCCGACGCCCCAGGCTTTGGCGAACTTCTCGCGGTTCTCCGGAAATTTCACGTACTGATAGCCGGGATAGGTGTCCGGCAGCGCCCCCATGTCGCAGGCGCCCTGGACGTTATTCTGGCCGCGCACCGGATTAACGCCGACGTGCGGTTTCCCCAGATTGCCAGTGAGGATCGCCAGGCTGGTCAGGGAACGCACCGTTTCAACGCCCTGCCAGAACTGGGTCACGCCCATTCCCCACAGAATCATGGCGTTTCCGGCGGTGGCATACAGCCGCGCGCATTCGCGAATCTGCCTGGCGCTGACGCCGGTGATGGCTTCCACCGACTCCGGCGTATAGCCTCCGACGATTTTGCGATACGCTTCGAAACCTTCGGAACGCCCGGCGACAAAGGATTTATCGTAGAGATCCTCTGCAATAATCACCTGCCCGATGGCGTTGAGCAGAGCAATATTGGAACCGTTTTTCAGGGCCAGATGCAGGTCGGCAATGCGCGCGGTTTCGATTTTGCGCGGATCGCAGACGATGATTTTGGCCCCGTTGCGTTTAGCATTGAGGATGTGATTCGCCACGATCGGGTGCGAATCCGCCGGGTTATAGCCGAAAATAAACACCAGATCGGTATTATCGATCTCGGTGATGGCATTACTCATTGCGCCGTTGCCGACCGACTGGTGCAGACCTGCAACCGAAGGGCCGTGTCAGACGCGTGCGCAGCAGTCGACGTTATTGGTACCAATAACGGCGCGCGCAAATTTTTGCATGATGTAGTTGGTTTCGTTGCCGGTGGCGCGCGAAGAGCCGGTGGTCTGAATCGCGTCCGGTCCGTATTTCGCCTTGATGTCGCTGAGGCGATTTGCCACATAATCGAGCGCTTCGTCCCAGGAGACGGATTCCAGTTTGCCGCCGCGCTGGCGGCGGATCATAGGGGTTTTCAGGCGCGGCGTGAGGATCTGCGGGTAGTCAATAAAATCCCAGCCGTAGTAGCCCTTAAGGCACAGAGTGCCCTGATTGTTTTTCCCCATCGCGGCGTCGGCGCGGGTAATTTTTCCCTCCTCTACCGTGAGCTGCATTTTGCAGCCGGAGGCGCAGTAGGGGCAGACGGTCGTTACTCTCTTCATAGCAGTGGTCCTTAAACTTAGAACAGCAGGGCATAACTAAAGCGGCCGCTAAGGCCCTGCGCTATTCCCTGCTGCACGACGGGTATCGCCAGCAGCAGCAGGGTGATCAAGGCAAACAGGATTCGGGTGGGCATTACTGTCCCTCCTGGGCTTCTTCAGGCTGTCTCTCCTTCTGAACTTTGCGCAGCAGGAGCCACATTCTGACGGTTCTGACGGCCATATTGCGCGCCGCTGAGCTAGGCGGAGCCGGATCGGGGACCGGCGTTTCGTGGTTAACGCGGAAAGGCACGCTGCCGTTGAGGGTGAGGTTGGCGACGATAGCCGTCAGGGTACCGATGGTAATCCCGCTGTGCAGAAACAGCTGAACCATCGGCGGAAACTGGGTAAACAGATTGGGCACCAGCACCGGCATCATGCCGAGGCCGAGGGTCAACGCCACGACCATGCCGTTATTATTGTTGCGATAGTTCACCTGCCCCAGGGTACGAATACCGGAGACGGCCACCATACCGAACATGACGATGCCTGCGCCGCCGAGGATCGGCTTTGGTATCAGCACCACCAGCGCCGCCATCCTTGAGAACACACCCATCAGAATCAGAATGATACCGGAGACCGACACCACAAAGCGGCTGCGTACCCCGGTTAAACCGATCAGGCCGACGTTCTGCGCGAACGCGGCGTAGGGAAACAGATTAAAAAAGCCGCAGATAGTGGTCGCGATGCCGCAGGTGTTAAGGCCGTTGCGCAGCATTTTTGCGTCAACTTTTTTCCCGACGATATCCCCGGTCGCCATCATTGAGGACATGGTTTCCACCATGACCACCACCATGACCATTGATAGCAGGGCGACGGGGATAATATGAAATTCAGGTTTGGCAAACGGCATCAGGGTCGGTAGATGGAGCCAGGGTGTGGCGTGGACCAGACTAAAGTCGAGAGGCTTAAAGCAGCTCCAGAGTACGGTGCCGATAATCAGGCCGATCAGTACCGACGTATTTTTCACAACGCCGGAGGCAAAAGTGTAAATATTAAGAATAATCACCAGAGTAATCGCCGCCATCAGCAGCGAGAAGGGGGCGCCAAAGCCGCTCATCTCGCTGCTGCCGCCGCCGATCCACCCGCCAGCGACCGGCATAATAGACATGCCGATAAGCGTGACGATGCTGCCCATGACCACCTTGGGAAAGAAGCGGATGAGCTTGCTAATCCACGGGGCGCAGCAGAGGATGAAAATACCGGAGACGATCACCGCCCCGGAAATACCGCCGATCCCATACTCCTTGCCGATCAACACCATCGGGATCAGCGCGGCGAAGGTACAACCCTGGATTAGCGGCAGCCGACAGCCGAGCCACTTACCGACCCCCAGCGACTGTACGATGGTGGCCGCGCCGCAGATAAACAGGTCGGCGCTAATCAGTAAAATAATGTGCTCCGGCGGGAGCCCTACCGCATTACCCACAACGAGCGGAACCGCCACGGCGCCCGCATACATCACCAGCACGTGCTGTAGTCCATAAAGAATCATTTGCGTAACGGGTAAAACCTCATCAACCGGTGCGGTTGAATGACCGTTGCGTGAGGCGGAATTGGCGATATCTTTCATGAAGTTGTTATCTCCTGTACGACTTCACTCCGTATAAACGTGAACGGAGCCGAAGTTACGATTCGAAGGCCGCTGCCTCCCTGAGCTGATGCGTTCACCAGCGTGTTGCGCGCACGTTGAGTGATATGCGTAAGATGTGCCAAAAATAAATATCCGGAGAATCGAAGAGGAATTGTGTGAAATAACTCACGGGAAAAAGGGCGGAATATCTCTCTGAGGGCAATATCTTTAAATAAGACGCGTTGGTAAAAAATATGCGCTATCACATTGAGATAGGGACAATCTCATTTTGGTATTACGCACGATACGTTGAATTATCAACATGATTACATCCAGAACGCAGCGAATAATTTTCCCTCAGCGCGCGTGGATAATTATCTCGCCGTTACTCTGAGGGGCACTTTTTTTTGAGGCGGCTCGCAAAAATGAGCAGCATATGAATACCCTGAAAAAAATCGCCTGATTATTGCATCGCTTCCCGGTGAGTCCTGGAATAATAAAGGGAAGCAAATGAATAAATTTATTGTTGCCGATTCTGCAAACTGTATTGGCTGCCACGCCTGTGAAGTGGCCTGCGTCACCTCTCATCGCCAGGACAGCTGGCCCCAGCAGCGCAGCGACTTTCTGCCGCGTATTCGGGTGTTCTTCCACCGCAACGCCAGCAGTGCGACAACCTGCCGCCACTGCAACGACGCTCCCTGCGTCGGCGCTTGCCCGACCCAGGCGCTGATCGTAGCCAACGACAGCGTTCAGTTTACAGAGGCGCTGTGCATCGGCTGTAAAAACTGCGTCATCGCCTGTCCCTTTGGGGCGATTGAGATGGTGGCCAACGATGACGACGCGCCGCAGCTGGCGCAGAAATGCGATCTTTGCCGTCAGCATCCTTCCGGTCAGCAGGCGTGCGTGGCCAGCTGTCCAACCCAGGCGCTGCGTCTGATGGATGAAGCCGCGGTTAACCAGCTGCGTACCGCGCGGCAGATCCGCTCCGCGCTGGAAACCCCGCTGGAAGCCGTTCGTGGCGTAAGACGTCGGGCGATACTCAATAAACCTCCGCGCGTTGGCGCAAAAAAAGTGCCCGCCGATGACCGCATGCAGCACTTCCGGGAAATCTATCAGCCGCTGAGCGAGTGCGATGCGGAGTATGAGAGCGAACGCTGTCTCTACTGCGCGCAGAAGGCATGGTGCAACTGGACCTGTCCTTTACATAATCATATTCCCGATTTCATTCGCCTGGTGAACGAGGGCAAGATTATCGAGGCGGCGGAGTTATGCCATCAGAGCAGCTCCCTGCCGGAGATTTGCGGCCGGGTCTGTCCACAGGACAGGCTGTGCGAAGGGGCCTGCACGCTCAAGAACGAAGGCGGCTCGGTCGCCATTGGCAACCTTGAGCGCTATATCACCGATACCGCGCTGGCGATGGGCTGGCGGCCGACAATCGGCAAAGTGGCCCCGCGACCGGAGCGGGTGGCGGTGATCGGCGCCGGGCCTGCCGGTCTGGGCTGCGCCGATATTCTCGTACGCGCGGGCGTGCACGTTGACGTTTTTGACCGTCATCCGGAGATCGGCGGTCTGCTGACCTTCGGTATCCCGCCGTTCAAGCTGGATAAAAAGGTGCTTGAGATGCGCCGCGACATTTTTAGCGCCATGGGCGTCAATTTTCATCTCAATCAGGAGGTGGGTCGCGACGTGGCTTTTGCCGATCTGCTGAAAAACTATGACGCCGTCTTCCTCGGCGTGGGCACCTACGGTCTGATGGCCGCCGGTCTGGAGGGAGAGAACGCCCCCGGCGTGATTCAGGCCCTGCCGTTCCTGATTGCCAGCACCCGCGAGGTGATGGGGCTTGAAGAGAGCGCCGAGTATCCGCTGACCGACATCAAGGGGAAACGCGTGGTGGTGCTTGGCGGGGGAGATACGGCGATGGACTGTCTGCGCACCGCCGTTCGCCGCGGCGCAGCGAGCGTGACCTGCGCTTACCGTCGCGATGAACTGAGTATGCCCGGATCGAAAAAAGAGGTGGTGAATGCGCGGGAAGAGGGCGTGAAATTTGAGTTTAACGTGCAGCCGCAGCGCATTCAGCTCAACCGTAAGGGGCAGGTCTGCGCGGTGGAGATGATCCGCACGAAGATGGGCGAGCCGGGGCCGGACGGCCGCCGCCGGCCGCAGCCGATCCCGGATTCCGGGTTTGAACTTCAAGCCGATGTGCTCATTATGGCGTTTGGCTTTCAGGCTCACGAGATGCCGTGGCTACGCGGCCACGGCATTAAGCTGGACCGCTGGGGGCAGATAGTCACCGGTGGAAAAGGGCGCGGAACGACGCAAACCAGCCATGACAAAATCTTTGCTGGCGGCGACGCCGTGACCGGGGCGGACCTGGTGGTTACCGCCATGGTCGCCGGGCGGCAGGCGGCCAGCGAGATGTTGACGCAATTCAGGGCCCGGGAGGAGATATGACCAGTTTTATCGTTGCCAGTTCGGAGGCCTGCATCGGCTGCAGGACCTGTGAGGTTGCCTGTGCGCTGGAACATGTGGCGCCGGGGGCGGAGTTCCATCCCCGCCTGAAGGTGATGCGCCTCGACGATCTTAGCGTGCCGGTGATGTGTCATCAGTGCGAGAATGCGCCCTGCGTGGGCGCCTGCCCGACCGGGGCGCTGAGTATGGGGGCGGAGAAAGTTGAAGCCGACGGCGGACGCTGCATTGGTTGTCAGAGCTGCGTTGTCGCCTGCCCGTTTGGGGCGATTACCATCGAGGTGGAGGCCGGTCTGACGCCGGTTATCGTCAAGTGCGACCTTTGTGGTACCGGCGAGCGCGGCCCCGCCTGCGTTGATGTCTGCCCGACGGCGGCGCTGAGTATCATGACCGAAGAGCAGCTCAGAGCGCTGCAAAAGCAGCGCAATATCGCTACTGCCGCGCTGCTGTCGCTATAAACGTTGCGCCCGGCGGCGCGTAAGCTGCCGGGTCATTTCACGCGCGCTGTCTGCAAAAAAAACCGGCTTGTCAGGCCGGTTTAGCATTTTTGCACGGGCTATGCGGGGAGCGCATCCATTCGCGCCCACATTTTTTTCGCCACTTTCTGCGCTTCGCGGAATATCGGCTCGCAGTCGAAGCTGAACTGGCGATCCTCGTAGATCATCACGCCGTTCACCATCACGCTGCGCACGCTGTTTGCTCCCAGGCCGAAGGCGATATGTCCGGCGATATTTTCCTCGATCAGCGGCGTCGGCGCCATATAGTCGCAAATGGTGAGGTCCGCTTTATAGCCCGCCTCAAGGCGGCCAAAGTAGGCGTTGAAGTTGCGATTCAACAGTTCATTACCGTTACTCAGCGCCTTCGCGAAGCTGTCCGGCCACAGCGGCCCGCCGGCGTCGCGGTGTTTAAAGAAGGCAAACTTCATCTCCTCGAACATATCGGAACCAATGCCGTCGGTGCCGAGCGCCAGATTACGGATCTGCGGCAGGCGGTGGTTGTAGCCGACGTGATTGTTCATATTGGAGCGCGCGTTATGCACCAGGAAACCGTCCTGCGCATTGAGCAGCTCCACGTCGGCATCGGAGATATACAGACCGTGAGCAATCAGCGTCTTACTGTTGATAAGGTCGAACTCCGCCAGCCGCACCAGCAGGTCCTTGCCGTAAAGGTGATGGCTGTGAGAAACATCGTAGCGGTCTTCCGCCGCGTGGATATGCAGGCCGCGGCCGGTGGCTTTTAGCGCTTCGCGCAGCATCGCCAGGCCTTCATCAGGCACGGTGAACGGCGCATGGGCGCCGATATGGGCCTCCACCAGATAAGGTTGCTCTCCTTTTTCGCGGGCGGCGTCGATCTCTCTGGCAAAGCGAATGTTCTCCTCAACGCTGTCGCGCAGCTCGCGGCTGCCAAAGTTGCGGTCGGTCGTTTCGAAGCAGGTCATCCCGCGCAGCCCGATTTTGAGAAAAGCGTTGCGCAGCTGGCTCAGGGAGCCAGCGATATAGTGGGGCGACGCATGATGATCGATAACCGCCGTGCAGCCGCTACGCACGGCCTCCATGGCGCAGATCAGCCCGCTGTAGAAAAGCGACTCTTCGTCCAGCGCCCGGTCAAGGCGCCACCACAGGTTTTTCAGCGTGGAGATAAAGTCCGGGCTGGGGGCGATATTAGCCTGAATCCCCCGGGACAGGCCGGAATAAAAGTGATTGTGAGAGCAGACCATGCCGGGCATTACCAGTTGCCCGCGCATCTCTTTCACCTGCGCCTGCGGATAGCGCTGGCACAGGCCGGGGCCGACGGCGAGAATTTTATCATCCTCAATGGCAATATCGACGTTCTCCCACACTTTCGCCGGATAGATCTGCGCGGCGGTGGCATTTTTCAGGATCAGGATACTCATACTTCAACGCCTCCCAGGAGATAGCTTTGATGCTGATGAATATGGCTTATGATGCGGCACATGGCGTCGAGCTGGGCCGGTACCTCGTTAAACTGGCCGCGGTCGTTAATTTCCAGCTGCCACGTCTGGTCGTTCTGACGCACTTTGACGCTGGCGCCCTCGACGAAGAAGCCCGGATTGGTGCTGTTGACAAAATCCTGCTCGAGGCTGAATACGGTGATTTTGTCTTTATACGGTTTCCCCTGCCACGGGCAGAACTGAGCGCAGTTGCCGCATTCGTTGCAATAAGCGTCCAGGTGCAGGGTCTGGAAACGATTCTGGAACCCCGGGACGGCCACGGAAATATTGGCGCGGTTTGGACAGACGTCGACGCATTTGCTGCACACGTAGTTGCACTCCAGGCAGCGGCTGGCTTCCTGCTCGACAAAAGCCTCGCGCTGGTTTTTATCCACCAGCGTGACGGCGATAGCGCCTTTACGCTGATACACCTTCGCCGGATCGACATTGTTCCAGACTTTATTCCCGTAGCTGCTGGCGATATTCTCCCGCGCCAGGATCACGTCCGTGGCCCGCCGCGCGTTGCCGATAGCGGAGACGATAGAAGAGGGGCCGCGCTGAACGTCGCCAATCAGAAAGACGTTCGGCTTGCTGGTCTCGCCATCGGCGTTGACCACCGGCCAGCCCTGCGGGTCGAGCGGGATCCCCATTGCCGACAGCGCTTCGCCGTCCTGCTGCTCGCCGATGGCGGTAATCAGGGAGTCGACTTTCAGCGTGCGAAGCTCATCGGTTTCTACCGGACGGCGGCGGCCTTTCTCATCCGGCTCGCCCAGCTTCATCACGCGTACGACGAGCGTTCCGTCGGCGTTAAACTGTTCCGGGTTGCATAGCCACTCGAAGTCAACGCCGTCGAGCAGCGCCTCATCGTACTCTTCGCGCCAGGCGGGCATCTCTTGCTGAGAACGGCGATAGACGATGGTTGCGCTCTGCACGCCCGGCACGCGTAGCGCCGCGCGGGCGCAGTCCATCGCGGTATTGCCGGCGCCGACCACGGCCACGCGTTTGCCCAGATCCAGTCGGTCGCCGCGGTTGAACTGGCGCAGGAACTGCAGCGACTTATGCACGTTCTGGTTGTCGCCGCGCAGCTTCACGCCGCTGTTTTTATCGGTACCGGTGCCGACCAGCACATAACGAAAACCTTCCGCCTGCAGCTTTTCTACGCTCAGATGCGGGTCGCAGCCGTACTCAATTTTGACGCCGTGGGCGACGACAAAATCGATATCGTGCTGGATAAGCTCGCCGGGAATGCGGAACTGCGGAATGATATTCTGCACCACGCCCCCGGCGCTGGCTTCGCGTTCAAAAACCGTGACCGGATGCCCGGCGCGGGCGAGAAAGTATCCGGCGGCGAGACCCGCAGGGCCTGCGCCGATCACCGCTACCGGGTGCTGGGAGCCGGAGCCCGCGGGTTTGTGCCAGCGGCTGCGGTACTCGTCCCAGCCTTTCTCCAGCGCCACTTTTTTCAGCTCACGAATGTTGAGCGCGCTGTCGTAATCCAGGCGCGTACAGTTGTACTGGCACTGGTGGTCGCAGATATGGCCGGTAATGGCCGGCAACGCGTTACGCTGATAGATTAGCTCCAGCGCGTCGGCGTAGCGATGCTCGCCCAGCAGGCGAATATATTCCGGAATATCCTGCTTAATGGCGCAGGCCGTTACGCAGGGGGCGACGTAGCAGTCAAGCAGCGGCAGGGGCTCGCCGGTATCAATGCGCTCTTCCGGCTTCCACTGTTTCTGGGTGTAGTCCATGCTCACCGCTTTTTCCGCCAGCGCGTTGAGGCGCTCGACGTCGATCTGCGTCATGTTCCAGCCGTCGGCTTTTTCCAGCTCGCGCATGCACTCGCTCAGGCGCAGATATCCTCCCGGCTTCAGCAGGTCGGTGGCCATGGTGATAGGGCGAATGCCGGTTTCGAAAATTTCGCGAATATTCAGCTGGCTGGCGCCGCCGGAATAGGAGATCGGCAGCTTGCCGTCAAACGCCCGCGAGAGCAGGGCGGCCACGTTGATAGATAGCGGGAACAGGGCGCGGCCGGACATATACATTTCATCTCCCGGCAGCGCCCCCTTGTTATTGACGGTGCCGAGGGTGTTGGTCAGCTTGACGCCAAAGCCAAGGCTGCGCTCTTTCGCCAGCGCCATCAGGCGCGTCAGCATCTCCAGCGCCCGGTCGATCTTAAGGTCGTGGTCAAATGACTCTTCGCTAAGGCCGATATAGCCGAAGCCGCAGGCGTCGAGGATCTGGCGTACGCGTGGATAGCCGAGCAGGGTCGGATTGAGCTTCACAAAGGTGTTGAGGTTTTTCTCCGTCAGCATATAGCGGCAGATGGCTTCGATCTCATCCGGCGGACAGCCGTGCATCGTCGAGAGGGTCACCCCTTCCACCAGCCTGGCGGGCACGCGCTGGGCAAGGTTATCGAGCCCGTCTTTGCGCGCGCATGTTGGCAGGCGATCGATAAAGGTTCTATTTTGCAGCCAGCGGTTCAGGGTGTCGCGGTACTGGGCGAATTTAGGATGGGCGGAGGCGTCCATCATATTGTCGATAAATTCCTGCATTGGCGGCTGCTTAATACCGTCAAGGTTGTAGCCAACGCTCATATTGAAAATAAACGACTTGCTCTCTTTATGGGTGCCCAGCGGAAAGACCTGCTCGAGCAGATGCAGCGTGAACCAGGCTTTCAGGTATTCATCCCAGGCTTTCTTGAGGGTAAATTCGGTGGACCATTCGGTGTTAAAGCACTCATCTTCGGCATCGATACAGGGTTTTTCCAGCTCCAGACGGTCAAGGATCTGTACGGTTTTCAGCTCGATAAACCGCCCGCCAGTGAGCCATGCGGTAATGATGTTTTGCGCCAGCTGGGTATGCGGCCCGGCTGCCGGGCCGAGCGGCGTCGCACAGCTTTCGCCGAATACGCCGATCGACCTCTGCGCCTGCGGCGTGTAAAACTGTTGCTCGGGAATGCCAAAAATAGTCCGCTGACTCTGATACTCGTCGAAAATGCGCGTTAAAAGCTCCTCAAACGGCACGGGACGCATTATATCTCCCATAACCCTCTCCTTAGATATCATTGTAAGATCGACATTGCCGGTGGTAATAATCCCGACGGATAACGAAAGAGGAGCAACAATCACACCAGTTATTCAAACCGCGGCGGCGAAATAATTAATTTGTGAACCAGGTCGAAACTCGACGATGCCGGGCGAATAATTCCATAGCGGGTAAATGAGAACTCAAATCAATACGCTTTATCATTCGGCGAGATTTCTCAAAATCAGATCCGGAATATCAGAATGATAATTTATGTCGGCTATTCGGCGGTGATTTCAGCAGGCGGCTTATTTTTGCTGCGGCAACAGAGGAAATAATCGATGAGATACCCTCGTTGCAGCGTCAATAGGGCTAACGAAATGACCTGGCTCACAATTTACGATGAAAAATAGCGGCTAAGTATAAATATTGCATAGTTGCTACGGGTCGCTGCGACGCTATTTCTACGCCGGGTAGACTCTCAAACTGAGAACCCGGGGAAATATCGCAGATAATCAAATAGAGCCGTAAACATCGCCTTTGAGGTTGGTATGAATATTTTTGCAGAAGCTGCACGACTTGAGGAGCAGAACCGTCCCTTTGCCCTGGCGCAGATTGTCGAAAGCCGGGGCTCTACCCCCCGACACTCCGCTCAGATGCTCATCCGGGAGGACGGCTCGATTGTGGGCACCATTGGCGGCGGGATGGTGGAGCGTAAAGTCATCGATGAGGCGCTGGAGGCGCTGAGCGAGCGGGAGTCGCGAATGTTCCACGGCCGCATGGCGCGCACCGGTAGCGACGCCGTGGGCTCCGACTGCGGCGGCGCGATGTCGGTTTATATCAGCGTTCACGGCCTGCGCCCGCGCCTGCTGTTGGTCGGCGCCGGGCACGTCAATCGTGCGGTTGCCCATGCCGCGGCGCTGGTGGATTTTGACATCTGCGTGGGCGATATCTATCCCGCCAGCCTTTGCCCGGAGGCTTTTCCGCTTTCGGCGAGGTTGGTCCATGGCTCCAGCTTTACGGAAGTGGTCGAGGTGATGGCGGTGCGGCCGCAGGATTTCGTACTGATCGCCACCAACAATCAGGATCGCGAGGCGCTGGACAGGCTGATAACCCAGCCGGTAGCCTGGCTTGGGCTGCTGGCAAGCCGACGGAAAGTGCAGGCTTTTTTACGCCAGATGCGGGAGAACGGCGTGCAGGAGGCGGATATCAGCCGCCTGCGGGCACCGATTGGTTATGACATCGGCGCCGAGACGCCAAACGAGATTGCTATCAGCGTACTGGCGGAAATCCTGCAGGTGAAAAACGGCGCGCCAGGGGGGCTTATGGATCAGGTGCGGCAATCTTATCAGCCGGATTGTCTGGCTGAGGCGGTGGCAATCTGAAGAGCAGGGGAGAGTTGCCGGGAGGTTCCCGGCAACCCGTGGCGTACAGCTTATTGGCTTACGATGGTGCCCGTTTTTCCTTCAATCCCCTCTTTGGCTTTGCTTAGCATCGTGATCAGCGCTTTGCGCCCCGGGCCTGAGCGGGCGAAGGCGGCGGCGGCTTCCACTTTTGGCAGCATAGAGCCTTTGGCAAAGTGTCCCTCTTCGATAAAACGTTCGGCATCGCGCAGGGAGAGGTTATCCAGCCACTGCTCGTCAGGTTTACCGAAGTTGATCGCCACCTTCTCCACGGCGGTGAGGATGATCAGCAGATCGGCGTCGATCATCTCCGCCAGCTTCGCGCTGGCCCAGTCCTTGTCGATGACCGCGCTGGCGCCGCGCAGATGATTACCTTCGCGTATGACCGGAATGCCGCCGCCGCCGACGGTGATCACCACGTGGCAGTCATCCATCAGCGCTTTTACCGTTTGTTTTTCGATAATATCGACCGGCTTTGGCGACGCGACGACGCGACGGTAGCCGCGCCCGGCATCCTCTTTCATGATATAGCCGTTTTGGCTCAGCTTTTCAGCCTCTTCTTTGCTGAAGAATGAGCCGATGGGCTTGGTCGGATTAAGAAAAGCCTCATCGTTAGCGTCCACTTCCACCTGGGTTATCAGGGTGGCCACCGGAATGTCCAGCTGGCGCGTGAGCAGTTCTTCACGAATCGCGTTCTGCAGGTCGTAGCCGATGTAGCCCTGGCTGAGAGCCACGCAGACCGACATCGGTAGCATCGGTGTGTGGGCTTCGGTTTTTGCCGCGGCCTCGAAGGCCTGATTAATCATGCCCACCTGCGGGCCGTTGCCGTGAGTGACCACCACCTGGTGACCAAGGGAGATAAGATCGACGATCGTCCGGGCGGTGTGCTGTACGGCCCGCATCTGTCCGGCGAGATCGTCGCCCAGCGCATTCCCGCCGAGAGCGAGAACAATTTTTTTACTCATAGCTTCCTCTCATTACGTTTCTGTTCCGCTGACGGTCTGGTGAGCGGTGGAAAAAGGTTGTCGGCGTAAAAAGCGGCCCTGTCCGGCGATGCCGGTAAAGGTGCCGTTATCAAAGATCACTCTGCCGTGGGAGAGCGTCTGGCGAATCGCGCCCTGGCAGATAAAGCCTTCATAGGGTGAATAGTCTGCGTTGTCGTGCAGCATGGCATGGCGGATGGTGGTCGTACGCTGTGGATCGATGATAACCACGTCGCCATCGGCGCCGGGCGCCAGCAGACCCTTCTGCGGCCACAGACCAAACAGCTTCGCCGGATTGGCGCTGGTGAGCGCCACAAAGCGCTCGGGGGTGATGCGCCCGCTCATCACGCCGTGCGAGAACAGCAGCAACAGGCGGTTTTCTACTCCGGGCAGACCGTTCGGACAGCGGCTAAAGTCGCCGCCGGAGATCTGCCTGCGCTGCTGGGCAGAGAAAGCGCAGTGGTCGGTGGCGACCGTGTCAATATCCCCATCATGGATGCCGCGCCATAGCGCATCGTTATTACTGGCGTTGCGCAGGGGAGGGCTGAGCAGGTAGTTAAGCGCATCTTCACGCTCGTAGCAGCGCTCGTCGAGCAGCAGATACTGCGGGCAGGTCTCTACCCACACCGGCTGGTGGCGTCTTCTGGCAAGACGTAGATACTCCAGGCCCAGGGCGTTGGAAAGATGAACAATATAGAGCGGCGCGTTTCCCGCCAGCCTGGCGAGGTTGATCGTTCGGGCGATGGCTTCCGCCTCGCACTCCAGCGGGCGGCTCAGGGCGTGATAGCGCGGCGCGGTTTTACCGGCGTTGATAAATTCCGCCCGGCGCTGGGCGATGGCGGCATCGTTTTCCGGATGGACCGTCGTCCGCGCGCCGGCGCGCTGCAGGTGGCGCATTGCCTGCAGCAACTCGTCATCGTTAAGTTTGTACTGGTAGGTCAGATAGAGCTTAAAGCTGCTGATGCCGCTATCCACCATCATCGGGATCTCGTCGAGAATGCCGTGGTTAACGTGCTGGATAACGCCGTGAAAACTGTAGTCGATAACGGCTTTATAGGCGGCGTAGCCGCGATAGACTTCGAACTGGTGGCGCAGGTGGCAGCCGACGGGGCCAAAGCCCATATGATCAACAATGGTGGTGGTGCCGCCGCAGGCCGCGGCCCGGGTTCCGGTAAAAAAATCATCGCAGCTGCGGGCGAGCCCCACGTCAATATTGAAATGAGTATGAACGTCGACGCCGCCGGGCATCACGTAGCAGCCCTCGGCGTCAATCACTTCGCAGGGTTGTTCTGCCTCAATAGAATCGGCAAGGCGCTTGACGAGGCCATCTTCAATGAGCAGGTCCTGCTTTACCTGTCCGTCGGCGTTGACGACGAGGCCATTTTTAATCAGTACGCGCATAGAAACCTCAACATACCGCCGCAGAGCGCGGCGGCAGACAGGACGAACAATTACTCCGTTGCCAGCCAGCTCAGCGGGATGGCGGCATACATTGCGGCGCAGGTCACCAGATGCGATTTCCAGGTTTTCTCATTTGGCGCGTGCGCTTCCGGCTCTTTCCCTGGCCCAAAACCGATAACCGGAATGCCGTGGCGGCCCATAATTGACACGCCGTTGGTGGAGAAGGTCCATTTATCCACCACCGGCGCTTTGCCGAACAGACCTTCGTAGGCGTTACTCAGGGCGCGGACGGTGAAGTGGTTCTCTTCCACTTTCCAGGTCGGGAAGTAGCATTCGGTCGGGTAGACCAGCCCGGTCCAGGAGGGGCGTTCGTAGTTGTACATTGAGACCACCGCGGCGGCTTTTTTCACCGCCGGCAGCGCGCGGATCTCTTCCAGCGCGCCTTCCCAGGTTTCGCCCCAGGTCAGACGGCGGTCAATGGAGACGGCGCAGCTATCCGCCACCGCGCAGCGGCTCGGCGAGGTGAAGAAAATCTCTGACACGGTCAGGGTGCCTTTGCCGAGGAACTCGTCGTAGCCCAGCTTCTGCGAAAGTTGTTCCAGCTCGGTGAGAATGGGGGCCATTTTGAAGATGGCGTTATCGCCGCGCTCCGGAGCGGAGCCGTGGCAGCTGACGCCCTGAACTTCCACGCGGATCTCCATACGCCCGCGCTGGCCGCGGTAAATCTGGCAGTCGGTGGGTTCGGTGCTGACGACAAATTCAGGACGAATGCCGGATTGTTCAATAATGTACTGCCAGCACAGGCCGTCGCAATCCTCCTCCTGAACGGTACCGGTCACCAGCAGGGTATACTCATCTTCCAGACCCAGATCTTTGATAATTTTACCGGCATAAACCATGGAGGCCATTCCGCCCTCCTGGTCAGACGCGCCGCGTCCGCCGATCAGCTCATCGGTCTCCATACCTTCGTACGGGTCGAAGTTCCAGTTTTTGATGTTACCAATGCCGACGGTATCAATGTGCGCGTCCATGGCGACCAGACGCGGGCCGTGGCCGATGTAGCCCAGTACGTTACCCATCGGATCGATTTCCACTTTGTCGAACCCGACTTTCTCCATCTCCTCTTTGATGCGGTGCACCACGCGCTTCTCATCACTGCTTTCGCTGGGGATGGCGATCATATCGCGCAGGAAGCGGGTCATCTCTTTTTCATACTGTTTTGATTTTTCCAGGATCGCGTTGAACGGAATTTGCTTAGCCATAAGGATGTTCTCCAGTTCTGAATACAGGTTTCCCGCCGGGCGGGAGGAATTTGATAAGTTGGCTACTGCGCGGCCGGATGTTTGCCTTCCCAGACGACTTCGCGATAGTGCTTAACGTCGGTGTCGCCCTCGGTGCTAATCACCAGCACCACGGAATCGCTATCCAGCTTGAGCTTGTGCATCAGCGCTTCGCGCTGCGGATGGAAATGAATCGCCGCCAGCAGGCCGAGACCGACGGCGCCGGATTCGCCGGAGATAATGCGAGGATCCTGGCCCGTCGGGTTTCCCAGCACCCGCATGCCGAGGGCGGCGACGGCGTCCTGACAGGAGACAAACTGCGTGGCGCAGTTGCGCAGCACTTCCCAGCCCAGCGGGTTAGGCTCACCGCAGGCGAGGCCGGCCATAATGGTGGCCATATCGCCGCTGACGTTAACGATCTGGCCCTTCAGGGCAGAGCGATAGAGACAGTCGGCCAGCTCTGGCTCGACGATAATGGAATGGAGATGCTTCGCGCCGTAGACATCGGCCAGGTAGCCCAGCACGCCGCCCGCCATCGCCCCCACGCCGCCCTGCAGGAGCACGTGCGTCGGACGAGCGATTCCCATTGAGGAGAGCTGTTCTACCGCTTCATCAGCGAGGGTGGCGTAGCCCTGCATAATCCAGGTCGGAATTTTTGTGTAGCCTTCCCACGCGGTGTCCTGCACCACCTCCCAGCCGTTTTTCTGCGCGGTCTGCATGGTAAAGCGGACGGTGTCGTCGTAGTTCATGTCGGTGACGATACACTCGGCGCCGAGGCGCAGAATGGCATCAACCCGCTCCTGTGCGGAACCTTTAGGCATATAGATAACGGCGTTCTGGCCTAACTGGCGGGCCGCCCACGCCACTCCGCGGCCGTGGTTGCCATCGGTGGTGGTGGCGAACGTCATCTTCTCTTTAATGCTGGATTTGAGCGTTTCGAAGGAGAGATCGTTGATATCTAAATGGTATTTTTCACAGAGCAGCCTGGCAATAGCGTAAGAGCCACCGAGCATTTTGAAGGCATTGAGGCCAAAGCGTCGTGACTCGTCTTTGACGAGGATTTTTTGCACGCCAAACAGGGCGGAAAGCTCGTTCAGCGCCACCAGCGGCGTAGGCTTATAGCCGGTAATTTTTTGATGAAAGCGGCGAGCCTGCTGCGCCTGCTGGCGTGAAAACAGCGGCGAAGTCTCCCCGTTGAAAAAACGGTTTTCGGCAATATCCATTTTCAGTGAGAAAGCAGACATACTCGATCCTTATCCTTTTATGGGCGAAGTCATGAGGCTGGCCCGCAGGCCAGCCTGGGATTATTTGATGCGTTTCTGTGCTTCCTTGAGCAGCTGCTCCAGCACTTTGCCCGGATTGGCGTATTTGCGGCACACGATCATCGCGGCGATGATATACGGCTTCCAGCTGGCCTCTTTGTAGGTCGGGATACGGTACTTCTCGAAGACGCCCTCGGTAACTTCGCCCGCGTCGCAGGAGACGCCGGTGATATCCGCCGGCAGGCAGTGCATGTACAGCGCGTCGCCGTTGCGGGTGTGTTTCATCATCTCTTCCGTACAGTGCCAGTCTTTATGTCCGGCGTTCTGTTCAAGGCAGGCTTTTTCCAGCGCCTTCAGGCCTTCATGGTCATTCGCGCGCAGCAGCTCGGTGCGTTTTTCCATCACCTTGTACGGCGCCCAGGATTTCGGGTAGACGATATCGGCGTCTTTGAATGCTTCTTCCATGCTGTTTACCTGGCGGAAGCTGCCGCCGGAAGCTTTGGCGTTGTTTTTTGCCACTTCAATAACGTCCGGGATCAGGTCGTAACCTTCCGGGTGGGCGAGGGTAACGTCCATTCCGAAGCGGGTCATCAGGCCGATAATGCCCTGCGGTACCGAGAGCGGTTTGCCATAGCTCGGCGAATAGGCCCAGGTCATAGCGATTTTCTTGCCCTTCAGGTTCTCCAGCGAACCGAAGTGCTCGCGCAGCCAGGCGAGATCGGCCATGGATTGCGTCGGGTGGTCGATATCGCACTGCAGATTGATCAGCGCCGGACGCTGCGGCAGGACGCCCTGCTTGTGGCCGTCATCCAGCGCTTCGCCTACCTCACGCATGTAGGCATTGCCCGCGCCAAGGAACATGTCATCGCGGATGCCGATGGCATCGGCGCAGAAGGAGATCATGTTGGCGGTTTCACGGACCGTTTCGCCGTGGGCAATTTGCGATTTTCCCTCATCCAGATCCTGCTGGGCCAGACCTAACAGGTTGAGCGCGGAGGCATATGAGAAACGGGTGCGGGTTGAGTTATCGCGGAATACGGAAATACCTAATCCGCTATTAAACACTTTGGTGGCGATATTTTCATCGCGCAGGGTTTTCAGCGCGGCGGCGACATCCAGCACCTGCTTCAGCTCATCCGGCGATTGCTCCCAGGTCAGCAAAAAGTCTTTCTCACTGAGATGAGAGTTAAGTTTATTGATATCCTTAATCAGTTCGTTAACAGTTTTCATGTTTCAATCCTGGTCGTGAATGACGGCTTAATGATTGCTGTGCGGTCGGATATGCAGAGTTGCCGAATTAGCGACTGCCAGCGCTGTATAATCACTAACAATAAGCGTGCCAAATCCTCCGCAAGAGGCGACGGTCAAAATTGAATGGTTGAGATTATGCTAACTCGGTCACGAATTCAGGCGTGTTTCTCCGGCAGGGAAACGCTGACATTTGTGCCACTGGCGTCAATTCCAGCAGTACAGGCAAGGGAGGGCGCAGTGAATAATACGATTATCATCTTCACACTGCGCCAATATGATAAAATCCGCTGTGAATTTATCATATTGATAAGGAACTGTGATAGCTATTGCATATTTAAGATAAGGTGGGGGGATCGGCCCTATCTATATCAATGCTCGCCGCTAAAGGGAGTGGTATCATTCTTCATAGATAAATAAAACCGCCTCGCTCGATGCCGATCAGGTGAGCAATAATAGAAGGCCGATATACATGATACCGTCCAAAGCACCTTCCATTTTAATGCAGATTCAGCCTACAATTCAGAAGTTTGCAAGGATGTTGTCCAGCGTACTACAGTTGGAGGTTGAGATTGTCGATAACGAATTATACCGCGTTGCGGGAACCGGGGCTTATAGTAAGCAGATTGGCTATAAATTAAATTCAAATTCACGGCTTCTTCGTTACATTATTGAAACACAGAGCGAAAAGGTCGTCACCCATTCCCGCTTCGATCCTCTCTGCAAAGATTGTAACAATAAGGACAAGTGCGAAGAGAAAGCGTTCCTCGGCACTCCGGTGATGTATCACGACCGCTGCGTTGGCGTTATTAGCCTGGTGGCGCTAACCCGCGAGCAGCAGGAACGTATTAATGAGAACATTCAGGAATTTTCAGATTACGTTCGCCACGTCTCCAGCATATTCGTTTCTCGCTTTTTACAGGAACGGGCGGTTGGCGATAATATCCACAAAATATTTTTAACCATGATTGAAAATATGGACCAGGGCGTGCTGGTGGTAGGCAACGATCAAAAAGTTAAATTTGCCAACCAGGCCGCGCTGAAAATAATGAGCGTGACGCAGGGCCACGTTATTGGCAAGTCCATCCAGTTTCAGCCTTTGACCTTCGAAGATAATTTCAAGCACGGCCATATGCAGCACATTATCTCCTTTGACGATCGCAAGGAGCTCATTATCGGCCAGCTGCACGCGGTGCAGGATCAATGGCTGTTTTTAATGGCCTTTCACCAGTCGCACTCTTCTGGCGATTTCAGCTGCGGGCAGGAAGGGCCGCAAATTGAAGCGATGGTTGGCGAGTGTCGGCCTATGCGGCAGTTGAAAAAGCTCATCAGCCGCGTGGCGCCGAGCCCATCCAGCGTGATGATAGCCGGCGAGAGCGGGACCGGGAAAGAGGTTGTTGCCCGCGCTATCCACAAGCTCAGCGACCGCCACACGAAGCCCTTTATCGCCATTAACTGCGCCGCCATCCCCGAGCAGCTACTGGAGAGTGAACTGTTCGGCTACGTGAAGGGGGCGTTTACCGGCGCATCGGCTAACGGTAAGACCGGCCTGATTCAGGCGGCCAACAGCGGAACGCTATTCCTGGATGAAATTGGCGATATGCCGCTCACCCTGCAGGCCAAGCTGCTGCGGGCCATCGAATCACGAGAGATTCAGCCGGTAGGCGCCAGCCATCCGGTTCAGGTCGATATCCGCATTATTTCCGCAACCAATCAAAACCTTGACCAGTACATTGCGGAAGGGAAGTTCCGCGAAGATCTCTACTATCGCCTGAACGTCATCCCGCTGCGTCTGCCGCCGCTACGCGAACGCCAGGACGACATTGAGCTACTGATTCACTATTTTCTGCATTTGCATACCGGCCGGCTCAACCTGGTTTACCCCGGCGTCGCGCAGGATGTGATCGATTTCCTCAAACGCTACCGCTGGCCGGGCAATATTCGCGAACTCAGCAATTTGATGGAGTACCTGGTCAACGTGGTGCCCTCGGGCGAGATTATCGATATGTCCCTCCTGCCGCCCAATCTGTTGAGCAGCGGTGAACTGGCGAGCCAGCCGACAGCGCCTGTTTCAGCGGCAGCGACCATCGCCCAGGAGGAAAACGTAACGGCGCTGGAAGAGATGGAGCGGCAGATGATCCGTGACGCCCTCTCTCGCTACAGTAATAAAAAGCAGGCAGCGGACGAGCTGGGTATCGGCATCGCCACGCTGTATCGCAAAATAAAGAAATATTCGCTGGCGGCGGGTCAGAACTGACGGGAACGGCGGCAATAAAAAAATCCACGCGAGAGCGTGGATTTTATGACTGGTCTCAGAGCGCAGAAAGGCTTAAACGTTGAACAGGAAGTTCATCACATCGCCATCTTTTACGATGTAGTCTTTACCTTCAGCGCGCATTTTCCCGGCTTCTTTGGCACCCTGTTCGCCTTTGTAGGTAATAAAGTCTTCATAGGCGATGGTCTGCGCGCGGATAAAGCCCTTTTCGAAATCAGTGTGGATTTTACCTGCGGCCTGCGGAGCCGTTGCGCCGACCGGGATAGTCCACGCGCGAACTTCTTTCACGCCTGCGGTGAAGTAGGTCTGCAGGTTCAGCAGTTCGTAACCGGCGCGGATAACGCGGTTCAGGCCAGGCTCTTCAAGACCCAGTTCGGCCATAAACTCATCGCGGTCGGCATCGTCCAGCTCGGCGATATCGGACTCAACGGCGGCGCAAACGGCGACGACCACCGAACCTTCGGCAGCGGCGATTTCGCGGACTTTATCGAGATAAGGGTTGTTCTCAAAGCCGTCTTCGTTGACGTTGGCGATATACATGGTCGGCTTCAGGGTCAGGAAGCTCAGGTATTTAATCGCCGCTTTGTCTTCGTCGGTCAGATTTTTCAACGAACGCAGCATACCGGCATTCTCAAGGTGCGGCAGGCATTTTTCCAGCGCCGCCAGCTCGGCTTTCGCGTCTTTATCGCCGCCTTTGGCTTTCTTCTGCACGCGATGGATGGCGCGTTCGCAGGTATCCAGGTCGGAGAGCGCAAGTTCGGTATTGATCACTTCAATATCGTCAGCCGGGTCCACTTTATTGTTAACGTGGATAATGTTGTCGTTTTCGAAACAGCGCACCACGTGACCGATAGCTTCGGTTTCGCGGATGTTGGTCAGAAACTGGTTGCCCAGGCCTTCGCCTTTGGAGGCGCCTTTGACCAGGCCCGCGATATCAACGAATTCCATCGTGGTCGGCAGAATACGCTGCGGTTTAACGATTTCAGCCAGTTTGTCCAGACGCGGATCGGGCATCGGCACGACACCGGTGTTCGGCTCAATGGTACAGAAGGGGAAGTTGGCCGCTTCAATACCCGCTTTGGTGAGCGCATTGAACAGGGTGGATTTGCCGACGTTGGGCAAACCGACGATACCGCATTTGAATCCCATGATTTAAATCACCTTAATCTTTGGATAATCAACCTGTTACAGTGAACAGATTGTAGAAAAGTAAATAACTTCGCCTATTATACACGGTGCGTGACAAAAATTCCGCACGCCGACCGGTTATTGCGCTTTAAAAGCGTGTAAACGGTTGGTCGCTTTGGTCAGGCCATCCTTCATCCACACTTCGGTGCAGCGTACCGCTTCGTCAACGGCCTCATCAATCAGCTTCTGCTCGCTGGCGGGCGGCTTGCCCAGCACAAAACCGACAACTTTATTTTTATCGCCCGGATGGCCGATTCCCACGCGTAAGCGGTGAAAGTTCGGGTTATTGCCCAGCTTGCTAATGATGTCTTTCAGGCCATTATGGCCGCCGTGACCGCCGCCCAGCTTGAACTTAGCGACGCCAGGCGGTAAGTCGAGCTCATCGTGGGCGACCAGGATTTCATCCGGGTTAATGCGAAAAAAGGTCGCCATCGCGCCGACGGCTTTACCGCTCAGGTTCATAAAGGTCGTTGGGACCAGCAGGCGAACATCCTCGCCCGCAAGGTTAATCCGCGAGGTATAGCCGAAGAATTTGCTCTCTTCGCGCAGCGGCGCGCGGTAGCGTTCTGCCAATAAATCCACGTACCAGGCGCCGGCGTTATGTCGGGTCGCTGCGTATTCAGCGCCGGGGTTCGCCAGGCCGACAATCAGTTTTATGCTCACTTTTTTATCCTGCTTGGATCGTTCTCTGGCGCGTAGTGTACTGTCTGCGCGCGCGGTTGACAAAATTCTGCCAGCGAAGCGCGGCCGGAACGGATAATCACGGCTTTGAACAATTAGAATTTGATGTTGTTCAGTAGGTTATTTGTAAACTTTTGTTGGCAAGATGTTCGCTTATGTGATCGTCCACGCAATCGCTATATTGGCTATTGTCTATACTACACCTATAAGATTTGGGGATATTCCCATGCAACCCAAGGTTCCGGAGGTGACATATGAAACGCAGAAACGCTTCGTTACTCGGTAATGTGCTGATGGGGTTGGGGTTGGTCGTCATGGTTGTCGGCGTTGGTTATTCCATTTTAAACCAGCTTCCGCAGCTTGACCTGCCGCAGTTTTTCGCACACGGCGCGATATTAAGTATCTTTGTCGGCGCGGTACTGTGGCTGGCGGGCGCGCGTATCGGCGGTCATGAACAGGTCAGCGACAGATACTGGTGGGTTCGCCACTACGATAAACGCTGCCGCCGCGATCAGCATCGCCACAGCTGAGTGAATTCTTTACCACCAGCCGTTGTCAACGGCTGGTGCGTTTTCATGCAGCCTGGTCAGGCTGTCTTTTTGATGTCGTCTCAATTCCTTATTTCTCTCATTGTGCTTCTTCGGCATAGTCTGCTTAATACCCTCCCCGTATTTAGCGCTTGACCCTGACGTCACGTCAGGCAGCAGAGTCGTGCCACTGGTATACGAAAGGAGCAGCCATGTTAATTCAGGTGGGAGAACTGGCGAAGCGCGCCGGAATGACCGTCCGCACGTTACATCACTATGAACAAACGGGATTGCTGACGCCTTCGGCCAGAAGCGCGGCGGGTTACCGGTTATATAATCTGGCGGCCGTTCAGCGGCTGCATATGATTAAAGCGCTGGCGCAGGCCGGGCTGGAACTCGCCACAATTAAGGACTATCTCGACCGGGACGCCTTCTCGCTGTCCGATCTGCTGGTCAAGCAGATCGCCACCCTCGACCGACAGCTGCAAACTCTCTCAACGCTGCGCCAGCGCCTGGCGCTGCTGCGCGAAGAGCTGGACAGCGGAGGCGAGCCCGATCTCGAGTCCTGGGTACAAACGCTGGAGCTGATGAAAATGTACGATCGCTGGTTTAGTCAACAGGAATTACAGGTGCTGCCGTTTGCGGAGCAGGATGAGCAGCGTAACCAGACATGGCTGGAGTTGGTGGGGGAAGCGCAGCAGCTCATGGACGAACGCTGCCCGGCAGATGAGCCGCGGGCGATTGCGCTGGCAACCCGCTGGATGGAGCAGCTGGAGCAGGATACCGCCGGCAGGCCGGAGTTTCTGACTCGCCTGAATGAGATGCACGCCGCCGAACCGCAGATGCGTGAACAAACCGGGGTGACGCCGGAGATGATTGATTTCATTACCCGTGCTTTTGCCGAAAGCAAGCTGGCCATCTGGGCGCGCTATCTGAACGCCGAAGAGCTGGCCTTTACCCGGCAGCACTATTTCGATCGCCTGATGGAGTGGCCGGCGCTGGTGGCCGACCTGCATCGGGCCTGTCGTGAGAAGCGAGAGCCGGCCTCCCCGGAAGGTCAGCAGCTGGCGCAGCGCTGGCTGGCGCTGTTCCAGTCTTACGCGGGTAAGGATGCGCAGACGCAGCAGAAGTTTCGCTATGCCATGGAGCAGGAGCCGCATTTGATGAAGGGAACGTGGATGACTTCGGAGGTGCTCAGCTGGCTTCAGCAGGCGATTGGCGTGATGATGCGGCAGGCGCAGGGGCCTGCCGCCGAATAATTAAATATCCGCCAGCGCGGCGTTGCGGTCCGGGTAGAAGCTCAGACGGCCCGGAATGGGTTTAACGCCGGCGCGCGCCAGCGTGCGCAGCGGCTGAAACTCCAGATTCGACACGCGCAGTTCACAGCCTTCCGGCAGCTTATTCACGAAGCGCTGGAAGGCATCCAGCCCGCCGGCATCCAGCACCGGTACCGCATCCCATTTCAGCACCACGATACGCTTACCTTCCACTCTGGTTTCGAGGTCGGTAAATAGCCCTTCCGCAGCGGCGAAAAATAGCGGGCCAATCACGCGCAGCACCAGCACGTCGTCAGGAACTTCGACGTTAACCGGCGCGAGGCGGGTCATACGCGCGATCCGGCGCATAAACAGCAGGGAGGCCAGCACAATACCGACGCTGATCGCGATGACCATATCAAACAGTACGGTCAGCGACATGCACATCAGCATGACGATAATGTCGTCTTTTGGCGCATAGCGCAGCAGGTTAACAACCTTGTGCGCTTCGCTCATATTCCATGCCACCATCAGCAGCAGCGCCGCCATAGCGGAAAGCGGCAGCCAGGAGAGCAGGGGAGCGAGGATCAGCAGCGCCATAATGACCAGCAGCGCGTGGATCACGGCGGAAATCGGCGAAGTCGCCCCGGCGCGGACGTTGGCCGCCGAGCGGGCGATGGCGGCGGTGGCGGTAATGCCGCCGAAGAACGGAGCGACGATATTGCCCAGCCCCTGGCCAATGAGCTCGCTATTGGCCTTATGTTTGGTGCCGGTCATGCCGTCCAGCACTACGGCGCACAGCAGGGACTCAATCGCCCCGAGCATGGCCATGGAAAAGGCCGCCGGCAGCAGCGCCCGCAGCGAGGACCAGCTAAGCGTGAACTCCGAACCGGGCATATCCCACGGCAGCACCAGCTGCGGCAGCAGCTGCGGAATACCGTTGCCCTGACTGCCGTCGGCGAGAATATAGTGGAACTGAGAGCCGATGGTGGCGACGCTGCCGCCGAGCAGATTAACCACGCCCATGACCGCGCAGCCTGCCAGCAGCGCCGGCAGGTGGCCCGGCAGACGAATACCCAGGCGAGGCCAGATAATCAGCGTGCCCAGCGTGACAATACCGATGGCGGCATCGCCGGGATTAATCGTCGGCAGCGCCATAACCAGCGCGCCGACTTTCTGCAGATAATGTTCAGGCACGTGCGCCATCTGCAGACCGAGAAAATCTTTAATCTGCATGGTACCAATGGTGATACCGATCCCGGAGGTGAAGCCGAGGGTAACCGATAGCGGGATATATTCAATCAGCCGGCCAAAGCGTGCCAGGCCGAAAAGAATCAGGAAGATCCCAGACATCAAAGTTGCAACCAGCAGTCCCGCAAGGCCGAACTGCTGCGAGACCGGGTAGAGAATGACCACAAAAGCGGCGGTTGGCCCGGAAACGCTGAAGCGCGAGCCGCCGGTTAACGCAATCACGATCCCCGCCACAGCAGAAGTGTAGAGACCGTACTGCGGCGCCACGCCGCTGCCAATTGCCAGCGCCATCGCCAGCGGGATAGCGATAATCCCGACGGTAATCCCGGCGATCACATCACGGGTAAACCGCGAAGCGGTATATTTTTCTTTCCAACAAGCGTCGATGAGGGCGCGGAAAGGCATCACATGTGAGGAAAATAATCTGTTCACAATAATGTTTCATCCATGAGCGCATCATCTGTCAACTAAATGGCAGGTGAAGGAGGCATTGGTCATATCCACGTCATCCTTCGGATGCCTCTCTGCTGGCTGCGTTCATTTACCTCGATCACGTACTGCCGGTACGCTCCCGGGATTCATTCACTTGCCGCCTTGACGCATGCCGAATGATATTGTGGAAGAATAAAAGGTTCAGAGACAAAAAAACCCGCCGCAGCGGGTTTTTGTGCCGGGCTCGATTAATGTTCGAACATAGCAGAGATAGATTCTTCGTTGCTGATACGACGAATCGCTTCGGCCAGCATACCAGACAGTGTCAGAGTACGTACCTTTTCCAGCGCTTTGATTTCCGGCGTCAGCGGAATGGTATCGCAGACGACGAATTCGTCAATCACAGAGTTTTTGATGTTCTGGATGGCGTTGCCGGAGAAGATCGGGTGCGTTGCGTAGGCGAATACGCGTTTAGCACCGCGCTCTTTCAGCGCTTCTGCGGCCTTACACAGGGTGCCGCCGGTATCGATCATATCGTCAACCATCACGCAGTCACGACCAGCGACGTCACCGATGATGTGCATCACCTGAGAAACGTTAGCGCGCGGACGGCGTTTGTCGATGATAGCCATATCGGTATCGTTCAGCAGCTTGGCGATAGCGCGAGCGCGAACCACGCCGCCGATGTCCGGAGAAACCACGATAGGGTTATCCAGGTTCAGCTGCAGCATATCTTCCAGCAGGATCGGGCTGCCGAATACGTTATCCACCGGAACGTCAAAGAAGCCCTGAATTTGTTCTGCGTGCAGGTCAACGGTCAGAACGCGGTCAACGCCGACGCTTGACAGGAAATCAGCAACCACTTTCGCGGTGATAGGAACACGAGCAGAACGAACACGACGGTCCTGGCGAGCATAACCGAAGTAGGGGATAACAGCGGTGATACGACCTGCCGAAGCACGACGCAGAGCATCAACCATAACAACCAGTTCCATCAGGTTGTCGTTGGTGGGAGCACAAGTGGACTGGATGATGAAAATATCACCACCGCGTACGTTTTCATTGATTTGTACGCTGACTTCGCCGTCGCTAAAACGACCTACAGCGGCGTCGCCAAGAGAAGTGTACAGGCGGTTGGCAATACGTTGTGCTAGTTCCGGGGTGGCGTTACCAGCAAAAAGCTTCATATCAGGCACGAGAAGAACCTCAGGCATGCGTCCAGTGGTGGATGAAATGGGCCAAAAACTGTGCGGGTGGGCACGATTTCATCCAGGCGGTGTATTTAAAGAGCCCGATGCAACGTCTGGAACAGGGTGACGTTGTCACCGTAACTCAGTTTCCCCGGCGTTTTCGCCAGATTTGCTATAATAAGCAGAACTTAGCGCAGCGCCTGCTTGAGCGGAGAGATGTTAACACCTCGCGCCACGAAGCCATGCAGCCATGCCGGGGCTTTTTCAAGCACCTGACGAGCGGCGGATTCAGTGTCAAATTCAGCAAATACACATGCACCGGTGCCAGTCAGGCGCGACGGCGCATATTCTAACAGCCAGGAAAGCGCCGCATCAACCTCACGAAAACGTTTTCTTGCGATAACCTCGCAATCATTGCCGAATTTACATTTTAATAACGTATTAATTGACCTGGCCGGGGTATTGCGCGGAAGTTCCGGATCGCGAAAAATGATCGGCGTTGGAATGCTGACCCCCGGATGCGCCACCAGATACCATTTTTCCTCCGGTTCGGCCGGGGTGAGAATTTCCCCGATGCCTTCAGCAAAGGCCGCATGGCCGCGAACGAACACCGGCACGTCGGCGCCGAGCTGCAGACCCAACGCCGCCAGCTCATCTTCCGGAAGATTACAGCCCCACAAGTGATTCAGCGCCACCAGTACGGTGGCCGCGTTGGACGAGCCGCCGCCGAGGCCGCCGCCCATCGGCAGCACCTTATCAATGCTGATATCGGCGCCGCTGCCTGCAGGAAGCTTCCCGTCCTGCGCTGCGGCCTGCATTAACAGCCTGGCCGCGCGAATAATCAGATTCTCTTCATCCGGTACGCCGTCAACCGGCGTTAGCAGACGCAGTTGGCCATCGTCGCGCGGTTCAATCGTCAGCGTGTCGCCATAATCCAGAAACTGAAAAAGCGTCTGCAGCGTGTGGTAACCGTCGGCGCGCTGCCCGGTAATGTATAAAAACAGATTCAGTTTTGCGGGAGAGGGCCAGCGGGTCATCATTTCACAATCCAGTTATCCATTTTCAGCTTGATGCGCTGACTGCCGTCGTTAAGTTCCATATTGGCTGGTAGCGAAGGTTTGGTGTCTGAGGTGTAGCCGCCCCAGGTGACGTGCCAGGTTTTGCCGTTTTGCGTGTAGTTCAGTTCGCGCAGGCGATACTGGTCATCAAGCGAGTAGTCGGTGGCCTCGCCCGGCAGGCCAATGATCCACTGCCGGAGGCTATTGAGCGGAATCGGCATGCCGGTCAGGCGGCCAATCATCTCTTCGGCGTCGGTCGCCGTGTAAGTCTGGCCTTTATTGTCAATCAGCTGCACGTTGCCCGGCTGGGCGGTTAACGACAGTTCGGTGCTGCCGAGCGGGTTAGTCAGCAGCAGGCGGTAGCGGTCCTGGCCCGTCTGCTGCCAGAAGAAGCGGGCATAGACTTTTTGCTCATCAGAAAGATAAGCAAAAGCGCCGCGCGTCTGGAACTGATTAAGATTGCGGACATCTTGCTGGTGCTGACGCCACTGTGGAGAATCCGGGCTTTTACCCGGCCCTTTCGGAGCATTAATCGCACAGGCGGTCAGAACGAGGCTTGCCAGCGGCAACAGGCGGAACAGTCGATTCATAATGATGACAAATCCTTGATGTCTACAGTGAAATGCGGCGGATGAGAGAAACAGGTGGCCGATTTGTGTAGCGGGTTACAATTATAACCATTAATGCTAGCGTTGCCGGGCGGTAGCGTCTACGTTCAAGTTGTCTGAAATCAAAAAATTACCGTTAATGGCTATTACAGATTAGCTATTACTCCAAAAGGGGAGCCTCTCTTTTATTGATTACGCGCATCCTGTATGATGCCTGCAGACTAACCTTAGCAACGCTGGTACTACTCCCTCACAATGACCCTTTTAGCTCTTGGCATTAACCACAAAACAGCTCCTGTAGCGCTGCGAGAACGCGTAACGTTTTCGCCGGATACGCTCGATCAGGCGCTGGAGAGCTTGCTGGCCCAGCCAATGGTGCAGGGCGGAGTGGTGCTGTCGACCTGTAACCGCACGGAACTTTATCTCAGCGTCGAAGAGCAGGATAACCTCCAGGAAGCTCTGATTCGCTGGCTGTGCGACTACCACGGTTTAAATGAAGAGGACCTGCGTAAAAGCCTCTACTGGCATCAGGACAACGAGGCGGTCAGTCACCTGATGCGCGTCGCCAGCGGTCTTGATTCGCTGGTGTTGGGCGAGCCGCAGATCCTCGGGCAGGTGAAAAAAGCCTTTGCGGATTCCAGCCGTGGGCACCTGAACGTCAGTGAACTGGAGCGCATGTTCCAGAAGTCGTTCTCAGTGGCCAAACGGGTGCGCACCGAAACCGATATCGGCGCCAGCGCGGTCTCCGTGGCGTTCGCTGCCTGTACTCTGGCGCGGCAAATCTTCGAATCACTCTCCAGCGTGACCGTGCTGCTGGTCGGCGCCGGTGAGACTATCGAACTGGTGGCTCGCCATCTGCGCGAGCATAAAGTCCGCAAGATGGTGATTGCCAACCGCACCCGCGAGCGCGCTCAGGCGCTGGCCGATGAAGTCGGCGCGGAGGTGATCGCGCTGAGCGATATCGACGAGCGGCTGAAAGAGGCCGATATCATCATCAGTTCTACCGCCAGCCCGCTGCCGATTATCGGCAAGGGGATGGTGGAGCGCGCGCTGAAGGCGCGCCGCAATCAGCCGATGCTGCTGGTGGATATCGCCGTTCCGCGCGATGTCGAACCGGAGGTTGGCAAGCTGGCGAACGCCTATCTTTACAGCGTGGACGATCTGCAAAACATCATTCAGCACAATCTGGCGCAGCGTAAAGCCGCGGCGGTGCAGGCGGAAACCATTGTTGAGCAGGAAGCCAGCGAGTTTATGGCCTGGCTACGCGCCCAGAGCGCCAGCGAGACCATCCGCGAATATCGTTCCCAGGCCGAGCAGGTCCGCGAGGAGCTGACGGCGAAAGCGCTGGCAGCGCTCAATCAGGGCGGCGATGCGCAGGAAATCATGCAGGATCTGGCGCGCAAGCTCACTAACCGCCTGATCCACTCGCCAACCAAATCTCTTCAGCAGGCCGCCCGTGACGGGGATGATGAACGCCTGCATATTCTGCGCAACAGCCTCGGGCTGGAATAGCGCACCTTTATCTCTTTTTTAGGACAGGGTGAATTTACGCCTATGAAGCCTTCTATTGTTGCCAAACTGGAAGCCCTCTATGAACGCCATGAGGAAGTTCAGGCGCTCCTCGGCGATGCCGCAACCATCGCCGATCAGGATAAATTTCGGGCGTTGTCGCGCGAATACGCCCAGCTGAGCGACGTCGCGCGCTGCTATACCGACTGGCGTCAGCTGCAGGATGATATTGAAGCCGCGCAGATGATGCTCGACGATCCGGAGATGCGCGAAATGGCGCAGGAAGAGCTGCGCGAAGCGAAAGAAAAGGGTGAGCAGATGGAGCAGCAGCTGCAGGTTCTGCTGTTGCCAAAAGATCCGGACGACGAGCGTAACGCGTTTGTTGAAGTTCGCGCCGGCACCGGCGGTGATGAAGCGGCGCTGTTCGCGGGCGATCTGTTCCGTATGTATAGCCGTTACGCGGAATCACGCCGCTGGCGCGTGGAAATCATGAGCGCCAACGAAGGCGAGCACGGCGGCTTCAAAGAGGTGATTGCCAAAATCAGCGGCGACGGCGTCTATGGGCGACTGAAGTTCGAATCCGGCGGCCATCGCGTTCAGCGCGTCCCGGCCACCGAATCCCAGGGGCGTATCCACACCTCCGCCTGCACCGTGGCGGTGATGCCGGAGCTCCCGGAAGCCGAAATGCCGGATATCAACCCGAGCGACCTGCGCATCGATACCTTCCGCTCCTCCGGCGCGGGCGGTCAGCACGTTAACACCACCGACTCGGCAATTCGTATTACCCACCTGCCGACCGGCATTGTCGTCGAATGCCAGGATGAGCGTTCCCAGCATAAAAACAAAGCCAAAGCGCTATCGGTACTTGGCGCGCGTATCCGCGCCGCGGAAGTCTCCAGACGCCAGCAGGCGGAAGCCTCCGAGCGCCGTAACCTGCTGGGCAGCGGCGATCGCAGCGATCGTAACCGTACCTATAACTATCCGCAGGGCCGCGTGACCGATCACCGCATCAACCTGACGCTTTACCGTCTGGATGAAGCGATGGAAGGCAAGCTGGATATGCTGATTGAGCCGATCGTTCAGGAGTATCAGGCCGATCAGCTGGCAGCCCTTTCCGAGCAGGAATGATGACTTTTCAGCAGTGGCTGACGCAGGCCATCGCTCGTCTGAGCCAAAGTGAAAGCCCGCGCCGGGATGCCGAAATCCTGCTGGGTCACGTGACCGGCAAAGCGCGGACCTATATTCTCGCCTTTGGCGAAACGGCGCTGACGGCGGAGCAGGCCGTCGAGCTGGAAACGCTGCTGAGCCGTCGCGCACGGGGCGAGCCGGTGGCTCACCTGGTGGGCCAGCGCGAATTCTGGTCGCTGCCGCTGTTCGTTTCTCCGGCCACGCTGATCCCGCGTCCGGATACCGAATGCCTTGTTGAGCAGACGCTGATGCGGTTACCCGGCAAGCCGTGCCGCATTCTCGATCTCGGTACCGGCACCGGCGCTATCGCTCTGGCGCTGGCCAGCGAACGACCCGATTGCCACGTCACCGCCGTTGACTTTATGCCCGATGCGGTTGCGCTGGCGGCGCGTAACGTTGAGCACCTCGCCATCAAGAACGTTACCGTGCTGCAAAGCCACTGGTATAGCGCGCTCGGCGCACAGCCGTTCGACATCATCGTCAGTAATCCACCCTATATTGATGAAACCGACCCGCATCTTGCGCAGGGCGATGTGCGCTTTGAGCCAAAAACGGCGCTGGTCGCCGCCGATGGCGGCCTCGCCGATCTGGCTTACATCATTCGCGAAGGCCGCCGCTTCCTGACTCCCGGCGGTTTGATGCTGCTGGAACACGGCTGGAAGCAGGGGGAAGCGGTGCGCGCAATCTTTCGCGAGGTGGGTTATGGCAATATTGCTACCTGCCGCGACTACGGCGACAACGAGCGTCTGACGCTCGGGCAATATCAGGGAGGCGTATGAATCTGTTTAACGCTGTCCTGTATCTGCATATCGCCTGCGTGGTGGTCTCGGTCAGCCTGTTTGTCCTGCGCTACTGGTGGCACTGGAGCGGCAATCGCCGGCTCGACCAGCGCTGGGTTCGCATCGCGCCGCACTGCAGCGATACGCTGCTGTTTCTCAGCGGCGCCGGATTAATGGCAATAACGCACTATCTGCCGTTTACCGAAGAGGGTACATGGCTGACTGAGAAGCTGTTTGGCGTTATCATTTATATCGCATTGGGATTTATCGCGCTGGGCCGTCGTCGTCCGCGCAGTCAGCAGAGCCGGTTTGTCGCCTTTCTGCTGGCCCTGGTGGTGTTGTTTATCATTATTCAACTCGCCATCACAAGAACACCGTTACTGGGGTAAGGCATGAGGTCGTTAGCTGATTTCGAATTTAATAAAGCGCCGTTATGTGACGGCATGGTCCTCATTTCTGAATTAATCCGCGACGATTTTCCGACGCACTATGTGCAGGATGAGCTGGAGCGGCTGCTGGCCCTGGCGCGGGAGGAGATTGCCTCCTCGTGGGACCAGGAGCGCCAGATAGAGCGTTTGCTGGAGCTTTTCTACAATGACTGGGGCTTTAGCGATTCGCGCGGCGTTTACCGTCTGTCCGACGTGCTATGGCTTGATAAAGTCTTGAATAATCGCCAGGGTAGCGCGGTGTCGTTAGGCGCGATCCTGCTGTGGATTGCTCAGCGTCTGGCGCTACCGGTGGTGCCGGTGATTTTCCCGACCCAGATGCTGCTTCGCGCCGACCCTGAAGAGAGCGAGGAGATGTGGCTCATTAACCCGTTTAACGGCGAAACGCTCAACGAGCATACGCTGGAAGTGTGGCTGAAGGGCAATATTAGCCCAGTTGCCGAGCTGTTTAACGAAGACCTTGATGAAGCGGATAACGCGGAGGTGATCCGCAAGCTGCTCGATACCCTTAAATCGGCGCTGATGGAAGAGCGGCAGATGGAGCTGGCGCTACGGACCAGCGAAGCGCTGCTGCAGTTCAATCCGGAAGACCCGTACGAAATTCGCGACCGGGGGCTGATATACGCCCAGCTGGATTGCGATCACGTGGCGCTGCAGGACCTTAATTACTTCGTTGAACAGTGCCCGGAGGATCCCATCAGCGAGATGATCCGCGCGCAGATCAACACCATTTCGCACAAACAAATTACATTGCATTAAAGCCAATCCCAGCAGGCGTTCCTGGCGCAGCCAGTTTGGACACGGACAGCGCGCAGAAACCGGAGCGTACACGTAGTACGTGAGGATTGACTCGCGACGCTCGCCCTCCGGGCCGCCCTGAAGGGCGTTCAAAATACTTTCGTATTTTGTCGAGCACTGCCCAGGTCCAAAATGGCAAGTAAAATAGTCCTGATTGGATAGGCTTTAGTCTGAAACCATTCCGGTTACACCCTGATAAGGCGAACTTATGAAACAAAAAGTGGTTAGCATTGGTGATATCAACGTAGCAAACGACCTGCCATTCGTGCTGTTTGGCGGCATGAACGTGCTGGAGTCCCGCGATCTTGCGATGCGTATCTGCGAACACTACGTGACCGTTACGCAGAAGCTGGGCATTCCTTACGTGTTCAAAGCCTCTTTTGATAAAGCTAACCGTTCTTCCATCCACTCCTATCGCGGGCCGGGTCTGGAAGAAGGGATGAAGATTTTCCAGGAGTTGAAACAGACTTTCGGCGTGAAAATCATCACCGACGTTCACGAAGCCAGCCAGGCGCAGCCGGTCGCTGACGTGGTGGATGTTATTCAGCTGCCAGCGTTTCTCGCCCGTCAGACCGATCTGGTTGAAGCGATGGCGAAAACCGGCGCGGTTATCAACGTGAAAAAACCGCAGTTCGTGAGTCCGGGCCAGATGGGCAATATCGTCGATAAGTTTATCGAAGGCGGCAACGACAAAGTGATCCTTTGCGATCGCGGCGCAAACTTCGGCTACGACAACCTGGTC
This sequence comes from Klebsiella sp. S69, assembly GCF_016516145.1. Classification (NCBI taxonomy): domain Bacteria; kingdom Pseudomonadati; phylum Pseudomonadota; class Gammaproteobacteria; order Enterobacterales; family Enterobacteriaceae; genus Klebsiella; species Klebsiella sp. S69. The sequence goes on from NZ_JACVUU010000004.1 coordinate 214,041, forward strand.
GTCGATATGCTGGGCTTTGGGGTGATGAAAAAAGCCTCCAATAACTCACCGGTTATCTTCGACGTTACCCACGCCCTGCAGTGCCGCGACCCGTTTGGCGCGGCCTCCGGCGGCCGTCGCGCTCAGGTTGCCGAACTGGCGCGCGCCGGGATGGCGGTTGGGATCGCGGGTCTGTTTATTGAAGCGCATCCGGATCCGGAGCACGCGAAATGCGACGGTCCTTCCGCGCTGCCGCTGGATAAACTGGAGCCGTTCCTCAAGCAGATGAAAGCCATCGACGATCTCGTTAAAAGCTTTGATGAGCTCGATACCAGCAAGTAATCGCCGCTGAAACGACAAAAGCCTGCCGGTTTTACAACCGGCAGGCTTTTTTGATCTCCCCGAACGGCATGACGCCGCCGGGGGAGGCTCAGGCAAAAATGGTCATCAGGTAGGCAGCGAACAGCGCCAGATGCGCCGCACCGTTCAGCACATTGGTGCGTCCGGTAGAGAACGATATCTGGCACAGCAGCAGCGAGGCGACCATCACGACCATCTCCGGGGCGCCAAGGCCAAAACGCAGTTCGTTACCGGTGAGGAAGGCGATAAGCGTCACTACTGGTACGGTCAGGGAAATGGTGGCCAGCACGGAACCGAAAAACAGGTTCATCGCCCGCTGGACCTGATTGTTTAATACGGCCTTCAGCGCGCCAAGGCCCTCCGGGGAGAGGATCAGCAGCGCCACCAGGAAGCCGGTAAAGGCAACGGGAGCGTTCATGCTGGTCAACAGCGTCTCCAGCGGATTGGCATTCATTTTAGTGACCGCAATAACCGCAACCAGATGTATCAGCAGCCAGGCGGTGTGCCACTTGCTGCTGTGCGCCGACGGTTTGCCGTGATGCGGGTCATCGTCGTCGCCGTCATCCTCATGTTCGTAAACAAACAGGCTCTGGTGCGTTTTGGTTTGAATCAGCAGGAAGACGCCATACATAGCGGCGGAGATCAGCGCCACCAGCAGCGCCTGGCCGGTGGTAAAGTTGGCCCCGGGCAGCGCCATCGGGAAGACCAGAACGATTATCGCCAGCGGAAAGAGGGCGATAAGGTACTGTTTAATCCCGAACAGATTCATATACTGGGTGGCGAATTTGCGCCCGCCCAGCAGTAAAGAGAAACCGACAAGCCCGCCGGTAACAATCATAATGATCGAATAAAGCGTATCGCGCATCAGAGTCGGCGCGGCGTCGCCGGTAGCCATTAATGCGGAAATCAGGCTGACTTCAAGAATCACCACTGAGAGGCTTAAAATTAACGATCCGTAAGGTTCGCCAAGGCGGTGGGCCAGCACGTCGGCGTGGCGGACGACGCTAAAGGCGCTGCTTAGTATGCCGACCAGCGCCAGAATATTAATCGCAACGACCACTGGCAGTGACTGGCTGCTTCCCCAGAAGAACAGCACCGCCAGCGCCAGAACCGGAAAGGCGAGGGAGGTCTCCTTGTGGCGGGTTTTTACCGCCTCATGTGCATCGGTCATGAATTATCTCCAGCTATGCAGGTGTTATAATTATAGATATCGTAAGTTAATAAAATAACAGACATTGATTAAACTAATTTGTTTTTTTACTTAAATTTACCACTATAGTCCTGTAAAAGTGATAGATTGCCATAAACTGCGGTTACTATTTTTTTGTATTTATTATTCAGATAATTACTAAAACATCTTTCTCATTTATCTGTCGCCTTGCCAGCCGGTTGATCCTCTACCAGACTCACTATTCACCCTTAAACCGGAGGTTGCCATGCCCTATAGCAACAAAAGTGAATTGCCCGACAGCGTTCAGCACGTACTGCCCGCCCACGCCCAGGAGATTTACAAAGAAGCCTTTAATAGTGCCTGGGAGCAGTATAAACATAAAGAGGACCGGCGTGATGACGCCAGCCGCGAAGAGACGGCGCATAAAGTGGCCTGGGCAGCGGTGAAAAATGAATATCAAAAAGGTGAGGATGATAAGTGGCATAAGAAGAAATAATACCTTTTGCCGCGGCCTCCGCTGACTGTCCGCTTGCCCGCGGCCCGTTCATTGCTTATTGTCGAATAAAGCTGGATAATAATTCGGCAATACTTCACGGATGGCACCAGATAATCGCCGGAAGCGGGCAGTGGCGGAGGTAGTAGACAGTGTTAACTCGTGATTTCTTACTGAATGCAGATTGTAAAACGGCGTTTGGCGCTATTGAGGAATCGCTTCTCTGGTCGGCAGAACAACGGGCCGCCTCTTTGGCGGCGACCCTGGCCTGTCGTCCGGATGACGGCTCGGTGTGGATCTTTGGTTACGGTTCGCTAATGTGGAATCCGGCGCTGGAATATCGCGAATCCTGTACCGGTACGCTACCGGGCTGGCACCGCGCGTTCTGTTTGCGGCTCACCGCCGGGCGCGGTAGCGCCATGCAGCCGGGCCGCATGCTGGCGCTGAAAGAAGGTGGGCGCACGACCGGCGTCGCCTACCGCCTGCCCGATGAATCGCTGGAAGAAGAGCTGACACTGCTGTGGAAGCGGGAGATGATCACCGGCTGCTACCTGCCGACCTGGTGTAAGCTGGAGCTTGACGATGGTCGCACCGTCAATGCGCTGGTCTTTATTATGGACCCGCGACATCCGCTGTTTGAGGCGGACACCAGCGCGCAGGTGATTGCGCCGCTGATAGCGCGCGCCAGCGGGCCGCTTGGCACCAACGCTCAGTATCTGTTCGCGCTCGATCAGGAGTTGCGCAAACTCGGTATGCACGACGCTTGCCTCGACGATTTAGTCGGTAAGGTACGTCATCTGCTTGGGGAGAATAGCCAGCCGGGGCTGGCGTAAGAATGAATCGCCCGGGGAGACCCGGGCGTTTGCTATCAGGCGGGAACGTAGCTGATAGAGTGTTCCAGCGACTGGCTGTGGCTGTCGATGAGAACGTTCCAGGTGCCGCTGTAAGGCACGGTCAGATACGCGCTATCTCTGTCCTGTACGCTCAGAACATCAGCGTGACTATCGCCAGGCACTTTGGCACTCATCAGGTGAATATGGCAGCGTTCAGAACAACGCACCACCAATGTGTCACCGCCAAACAACGTCAAACTTGCTTTTACCATTGCCATTTAATCTTAACCCCGTTTCTGTCTACAGCATCCTGCCAGCCCATTAACCCGCGTGATATTGTTCACACTTTGCTCTGTGCATAACACCAAAGGGGAGGGATGCGGATGCTGATTTTGATCAAAAAAAAGAATAAAGATTAAACAAAAATGACGTTGTGCCTGAAAGCTTTCAGCTGGCATTGTTTTCGATTAGTAAACGCCGCCAGCTTAATATTTAATCCCGTGAGCGCGGGGATTTTTAGAAGGTCAGGACTTTATCCGCCGCCAGCGTCCACTGCGCCAGCTCAACGAGGGTGCCAATCTCCACGCCATCAATCAGCGGCAGCGCGCTGATCCCCCGGCCATCGGTACAGGTTTTACACAGCTTCACCGGCACATTTTGCGCGGTGAGGATCTCCAGCATCTGCTGAATATTGTAGCCTTCCGCTGGCTTCTGCCCGCGCAGGCCGGCGGTGACCGCATCGGACATTAAAAACAGTTTGAGTTCAAGGTCGGATTGCTGCTCGCGCAGGGCGATCGCCAGACGCAGGCTGTTGAACAGAGATTCGCTGCCGTAGGCGGCACCGTTAGCGATAATCACAATACGTTGCATAAGAACTCCTTCTATAAAGACGGTTATTGCCTGGCGGAAGTATATACCCGTGATACTGCCAGTTGCATGTACGTTGGCTGTGTTACTCGGCTTATACATCAGGCTCGCCCTTACGGACCGCCGTTCAACGGCGGTCAAATCTTTTCCGGACAGATTCGTCCTTCACCCCCATCAATTGGCTAAGCGCCTGGAATTTGACTCACCGTATCCCGGAACTTAAGGCGCTGCTGGCGGCGAAGCTGGCGCAGGCCTGATATTCGGTATATTCCTGAAATCGTGCGGGAGGCTGCCAGGCCGGGTAAAAAACGATAAACTTAACTTTTGCCGCCATCACTTTATGAGTAGACGTAACCGATTTGAGCTCCTTGTCGTTCCGTATAACCCCTTATTTACCGCTTCTCCTGCTGCTGACAGGTGCTCCCGCCCGCGCGCTGCAGGATACTCAGGCCTTTTCCAGAGGCCCTGAAAGCTTACCCGACCTTGGCCTGGCGCCGCAGGTCGATGACGACGCAAAACATTTTGCCGAGATGGCGAAAAAATTTGGCGAAGCCAGCATGAGCGATAATGGGCTGACAACCGGCGAACAGGCGCGTGTATTTGCCATGAGCCGGCTGGGCAACGAAGTCAGCCACCAGCTGGAAAGCTGGCTTTCGCCGTGGGGCAATGCCAACGTCGATTTGCTGGTCGATAAAGAGGGCAATTTTACCGGCAGCAAGGGGAGCTGGTTTGTTCCTCTGCAGGATAACGGCGACTATCTCACCTGGAACCAGTACTCGGTCACCCAGCGGGATAACGGTCTGGTCGGCAATGTCGGCCTCGGCCAGCGCTGGCGGATGGGCTCCTGGCTGCTGGGCTACAACTCCTTCTACGATAAAGTGCTCGATGAGCGCATGGCGCGCGGCAGCGTCGGAGCCGAAGCCTGGGGCGAATCACTGCGCCTGTCGGCTAACTACTACCAGCCGCTCGGCGGCTGGCAGCAGGGGAGTAGCCTGACTCAGCAGCAGCGTATGGCGAGCGGCTACGATGTGACCGCTCAGGCGCGGCTGCCGTTTTATCAGCACATTAATACCAGCGTGAGCGTGGAGCAGTACTTCGGCGATAGCGTTGACCTGTTCCATTCGGGCACCGGCTATCACAATCCGGTCGCGGTGTCTGTGGGGCTGAATTACACCCCCGTTCCGCTGGTCACGGTGACCGCCAAACATAAGCAGGGCGAGAGCGGCGTCAGCCAAAACGATATTGGGTTAAAGCTGAACTATCGTTTTGGCGTTCCCCTTAAACAGCAGCTGGCGGCCGATGAAGTCGCCGTTAGCCGATCGCTTCGCGGCAGCCGCTACGATAGCCCGGAACGCGATAATCTGCCGGTGGTTGAATATCGCCAGCGCAAAACGCTGTCGGTTTATCTGGCGACGCCGCCCTGGGATCTTCAGCCCGGGGAGACGGTGCAGCTGAAACTACAGATTCGTAGCCTGCACGGAATTAAGTCGCTAAGCTGGCAGGGCGATACCCAGGCGCTGAGCCTGACCTCGCCGATAGAGGCCAACAGTACGGACGGTTGGACCGTGATTATGCCGCGCTGGAACAGCGAAGCCGGGGCAAGCAACCGCTGGCATCTTTCGCTGGTGGTGGAGGATAAAACGGGTCAGCGCGTCTCATCCAATGAGATCGCACTGGCGCTGACTGAGCCGTTGGTACGCGTACCGGCCGATGGCGTTTCGTGGCAGCATCTGCCCTAGAATACGCGCTCCTGATGGACCCAAACCGCCGCTTCCACGCGCGATTTCAGCTTCATTTTCTTCAACATATGTTTGACGTGTACTTTAACGGTACTTTCGGTGATATCCAGACGGCGGGCGATCATTTTGTTCGGCAGGCCCTGGGCAATTAGCTTGAGAATATCGCGCTCGCGCGGGGTTAGCTGGCTGATGTCGCGGTCTGAGGTAGCGCGATTAGCGCGCAGGCTGGCAGCCAGCACCGGGGTTAACGCTTCGCTGAGCACCATTTCGCCTGCCGCCGCCTGCTGTAGCGCTTTCAGCAAATCTTCCGGCTCCATATCCTTCAGCAGATAGCCGTCGGCGCCGCGTTTCAGAGCGGTCACCACGTCTTCTTCATGATTGGAGACGCTAAACACCACCACGCGGCCGGACAGCGACTTCTCGCGCAGCTTGTCGAGGGTTTCCAGACCGTTCATGCCCGGCATATTGAGATCCAGCAGAATCAAATCAGGATCCAATGATTCCGCCATCGCAATACCTTGCTCGCCGTTGCTGGCTTCGCCGATAACCTGGATATCCGGGGCCATGCTGATCAGCTGTTTGACGCCGGTGCGCAGCATCGGGTGATCGTCGATGAGAAGGATGGTTGCCCGTTCCTGTTGACTCATGGAGTTCTCCTTATTGGATTGAAAACGATTTTTCAGGGATAAAAGTGACCACCACTTCGGTACCGCCGGTTTCCCGGCGCCGAACCTGGCAGTCCCCGCGCAGGCTCTGAGCGCGATCGCGCATGATAATCAGGCCGTAGTGGTTGCTGCGCTCCGCATGGTCCGGTACGCCGCGACCGTTATCGGCCACCGTCAGACGGACCTGATTGTCCCGCAACGCCACGGTAACGCTGACATCGGTGGCATTGGCGTGCTTCAGCGCGTTGCTGAGCGCTTCCCGGGCGATTTGCAGCAGATGGATGGCCTGATGCGACGGCACAAAACGCGGCGGCAGCTGATAGTCCAGGCGTACCGTAAAACCGAAGTGGGCGCTGTATTCCTGGCAGCTGGCCTCCAGCGCCGGACGTAGTCCCGGCTCGGTGAGCTGTAGCCGGAAGGTCGTCAGCAGTTCGCGCAGCTGAGCCCAGGAGGTATTCAGTTCATTACGGATTTGCCCCAGCAGCTGGCGGCTCGCTTCCGGCAGGTCATCGCCCTGCATTTGCAGGCAGCTAACCTGCATTTTCATACAGGAGAGCGACTGGGCGATGGAGTCGTGGAGCTCGCGGGCGATAGTGGCGCGCTCCTCCATGACGATTAGCTGCTGCTGGCGCTCCTGATGACGATCGAGAGCGAGGGTGCCGGTAAGTTGTTCCACCAGCGTGTCAACCAGCTGCTGCTGATCGTGGCTCAGATGACGCCCGGCGGGCAGGGTGGCCAGTAAAATACCGTACTGATTATGGGCATCCGACAGCCGCCATTTTAAAGTGGTGCCGGTATCAGGCAGCGGCGGCAGGTCGCGGGGACAGAGATAGCAGCCCCTGTCGTCGCACTGAATATCGGAGTGGCAGGAAAACTCCTGATGGTTGTCTTCGTCTTCAAGGTCGTAGACGCGAACTTCAATATCGCGCAGCAGGGTCAGCCCCTGTAAACCGTTAAGAACGGGCGAAATGCGTTCACAGAGCGGCGCGTTAGAGTGGAGGCGGCGGTTGGCCTGCCACAGAAAGGCGAGGATCTCGTTTTTTTGCTCCAGGCCGGCGGTTTTTTCCTGCACCCGGCGTTCAAGCACCGAATAGCTCTCCGCCAGCTCTTTGGACATGTTGTTCAGCGCCATGCCGAGCGTCGCCATCTCGTTACGCCCGCTAATCTGCGCCCGCTGGGTGAAATCACGTCGGCTCACCGCTCGGGCCATACCGAGCAGCTGTTTCCACGGACGTAACAGGCGGGCGCGCAGCCAGACGATGGTAAATACCAGCAGCAGCGCCATCCCCACGGCCATGATGCGCTGGATCCAGACAACGTGTTTAATCCGCTCCTCGGTGGTGTGATCGAAAGCGGTAACCAACTGGTCAATGCGGTCGACAAATCCGGCGACATCCGTCGCGACCGAGGCCTGATTTTGCGCTTTGCGCATTCCCGGCGCCAGCTCCAGCTGCCAGTAGTGCTGCAGCGCCTGGAGCTGCCGCTGCTGATCGTCATGGCGAGCGGCGTACTGCAGTTCCGGACTAAAGACGGTTGCCGTCATTTCATCCAGCAGCTTTTGATCGCTGTCGGTCAGCGGTATCGCCGCCAGCAGGCGATAGCTCTGCATGCGCAGCGAACCGGCTTTATTGATGGCATGCGCGCTGCCCTGAACGCCATGCACCAGGCGGGAAGAGATCGCCATTCCGGCGACGCCAATGATCGTGGCCAACAGAACGATCAGCGCGAGTTGATTAACCAGCGTCAGCGGCGTAAAAAGTCGTTTCAACATGGGATATGGGGCTCCTGACCGGCAAATTATCCGGGAGTGGCGCTTATTCTCGAACATCCCCTGGAGTATACCCATACCCCCAAAGGATTACCCCTTAATTGTCAGCCTGCGATGGGCTGGTGGCAGGCGTTGAGGTAATCCCGGCACTGGCGTGAAAAACCACACTTTTTTGCGCAGAAATAGCTACTCACTTCGGGTGATGAATTTTTTTTAGCCAAATTAGCGCCAACTTTTCCTTTGATTTATATCAACTTACCGCCGCCTGTAACCCATAAGGTAGCCAGGGTTAATATGAATCATCAGAGGTGTCTATGAGTCACTCTTCAATCCCGGAGAAGACTAACAGCTCAGTCATTAGCGACTGGCGTCCTGAAGATCCTGAATTCTGGCAGCAGCGCGGTCATCGCGTCGCCAGCCGCAATCTGTGGATCTCCGTTCCGTGTCTTTTACTGGCATTCTGCGTCTGGATGTTGTTCAGCGCCGTTGCCGTCAACCTCAATAAAGTCGGCTTTCAGTTTACTACCGACCAGTTGTTTATGCTGACCGCGCTCCCGGCGCTGTCCGGTGCGCTGCTGCGCGTGCCTTACGCGTTTATGGTGCCGCTGTTCGGCGGTCGTCGCTGGACTGCGTTCAGTACCGGGATCATGATCGTACCCTGCGTATGGTTAGGCTTCGCGGTGCAGGATACCTCTACGCCTTTCAGCGTTTTCGTGATCATCTCTTTGCTGTGCGGCTTTGCGGGGGCGAACTTTGCTTCCAGTATGGCTAACATCAGCTTCTTCTTCCCGAAACAGAAGCAGGGCGGCGCGCTGGGTATCAACGGCGGCCTCGGTAATATGGGCGTCAGCGTGATGCAGCTGGTTGCTCCTCTGGTGGTATCCCTGTCTATTTTCGCCGTCTTTGGCGGTACCGGCAGCGAACAGCCGGATGGTTCCATGCTATATCTGGAAAACGCCGCGTGGATCTGGGTGCCGTTCCTGATTATCTTCACCCTGGCGGCGTGGTTCTTCATGAACGACCTGTCGGCATCGAAGGCGTCGCTGAGCGAGCAGCTGCCGGTACTGAAGCGCGCGCATCTGTGGATTATGGCGCTGCTCTATCTTGCCACCTTCGGCTCGTTTATCGGCTTCTCGGCGGGCTTCGCCATGCTGTCCAAGACCCAGTTCCCGGATGTGCAGATTCTGCACTATGCATTCTTCGGGCCGTTTATCGGCGCACTGGCTCGCTCGACCGGCGGGGCGATCTCCGACCGTCTCGGCGGGACTCGCGTGACGCTGGTGAACTTTGTGGTCATGGCTATCTTCTGCGGCCTGCTGTTCCTGACGCTGCCGACCCACGGCGAGGGCGGTAACTTTATTGCCTTCTTCGCGGTATTTATGGTGCTGTTCCTGACCGCCGGTCTGGGGAGCGCGTCTACTTTCCAGATGATCTCGGTTATCTTCCGTAAAATGACGATGGATCGCGTCAAGGCGCAGGGCGGCAGCGAAGCGCAGGCCATGCGTGAAGCGGCGACCGATACGGCGGCGGCGCTGGGCTTTATTTCAGCGATTGGCGCCATTGGCGGCTTCTTTATTCCAAAAGCGTTTGGTATCTCGCTGGATTTGACCGGCTCGCCGGCCGGAGCAATGAAGGTGTTCCTGGTGTTCTATATCGCCTGCGTGGTGATTACCTGGGCAATCTACGGACGCAAGCAGAAATAATATTTTCTGGTGAGTTTCTGCAAAGGGCGCAAATATCGTTGCGCCCTTTTTTTATTTATTATTTAGTTACAACATGCTAATCGTTGAGGGTTATTTTAAAAGCAGTCCGGAGTCACAAATAAAATAGCGGCATAAGCATCTACCCCTTAATACCATGGCGAATGGCAAAACCCTGGCCTTTGCAGGTTTTTTAGCTGAATTTCTATGTAAATCATATAGATATAAAATAGAAATAAATACTGCTTTGGTGGTATCAGGCTTCCGGAGCGGCTTTTATAAGCCCTATCGTCTTGATCGTTATCAATTCTCTCCCTCTTTCATAGCGTTACCTTCGCTGCAAATCCAGCAATGTCGATTTATCAGAGAGCCGTCAGGCTCCACACAGGAGAAACCCGATGAGTAAATTCCTGGACCGGTTTCGCTACTTCAAACAGAAGGGTGAAACCTTTGCCGATGGGCACGGCCAGCTTCTAAAAACCAACCGGGACTGGGAGGATGGATACCGTCAACGTTGGCAGCATGACAAAATTGTGCGCTCCACCCACGGTGTCAACTGCACCGGCTCATGCAGCTGGAAGATTTATGTCAAAAATGGTCTTGTCACCTGGGAAACCCAGCAGACCGACTATCCGCGCACCCGTCCGGATATGCCAAACCACGAGCCTCGCGGCTGCCCGCGCGGCGCCAGCTACTCCTGGTATCTTTACAGCGCCAACCGCCTGAAGTACCCGCTGATGCGCAAACGCCTGATGAAAATGTGGCGTGAAGCGAAAGTACAGCACAGCGATCCGGTTGACGCATGGGCCTCGATAATTGAAGACGCTGATAAAGCGAAAAGCTTCAAGCAGGCGCGCGGCCGCGGCGGTTTCGTGCGTTCATCCTGGCAAGAGGTGAACGAGCTGATTGCCGCCTCTAACGTCTATACCGTCAAAACCTACGGCCCGGACCGCGTAGCCGGCTTCTCGCCCATCCCGGCGATGTCGATGGTCTCCTATGCCTCCGGCGCGCGCTATCTGTCGCTGATCGGCGGGACCTGCCTGAGCTTCTACGACTGGTACTGCGACCTGCCGCCTGCATCACCGCAGACCTGGGGCGAGCAGACCGACGTACCGGAATCTGCCGACTGGTACAACTCCAGCTATATCATTGCCTGGGGATCCAACGTACCGCAGACCCGTACCCCGGATGCCCACTTCTTCACCGAAGTTCGCTATAAGGGCACTAAAACCGTTGCTATCACCCCTGACTACGCCGAAATCGCCAAGCTTTGCGATCTGTGGCTGGCGCCGAAGCAGGGTACCGATGCGGCGATGGCGCTGGCGATGGGTCACGTCATGCTGCGCGAGTTCCACCTCGACAAACCAAGCCAGTACTTTACCGATTACGTGCGCCGTTACACCGACATGCCGATGCTGGTGATGCTCGAAGAGCGCGATGGCTATTACGCCGCGGGCCGCATGCTGCGCGCGGCTGATCTGGTGGATGCATTAGGTCAGGAAACAAATCCGGAATGGAAAACCGTCGCCTTTGATGAGAAGGGCGAAATCACCGTACCGAACGGTTCTATCGGTTTCCGCTGGGGCGACAAAGGTAAATGGAATCTTGAACAGCGCGACGGTAAAACCGGCGAAGATGTCGAGCTACGCCTGAGCCTGCTGGGCGGCCACGACGATATCGCTAACGTCGGCTTCCCCTATTTTGGCGGCGAAGGTACCGAGCACTTTAATAAAGTCGAGCTGGAAAACGTGCTGCTGCACAAACTGCCGGTAAAACGCCTGCAGAAGGCCGACGGTTCTACCGTGCTGGTCACCACCGTCTACGACCTGACCATGGCGAACTACGGCCTGGATCGCGGACTCGGCGATGAAAACTGCGCCAGCAGCTATGATGACGTCAAAGCGTATACCCCGGCATGGGCGGAGAAAATCACCGGCGTTTCCCGGGCGCATATTATCCGCACCGCGCGGGAGTTTGCCGATAACGCCGATAAAACCCACGGCCGTTCGATGATCATCGTCGGCGCCGGTCTGAACCACTGGTTCCACCTCGATATGAACTATCGCGGTCTTATCAATATGCTGATCTTCTGCGGCTGCGTTGGTCAGAGCGGCGGCGGCTGGGCGCACTATGTCGGCCAGGAAAAACTGCGTCCGCAGACCGGCTGGCAGCCGCTGGCGTTTGCCCTTGACTGGCAGCGTCCGGCGCGCCATATGAACAGCACATCGTACTTCTATAACCACTCCAGCCAGTGGCGCTATGAAACCGTAACCGCGCAGGAACTGCTGTCGCCGTTAGCGGATAAATCCCGCTACAGCGGCCACCTGATTGATTTCAACGTGCGCGCCGAGCGTATGGGCTGGCTTCCGTCGGCGCCGCAGCTGGGCACCAACCCGCTGCGTATTGCGCATGCGGCAAAAAAAGCGGGCATGACGCCGGTCGATTACACCGTCAAATCGCTGAAAGAGGGTTCCATTCGCTTTGCCGCAGAGCAGCCGGAAAACGGTAAAAACCATCCGCGCAACCTGTTTATCTGGCGTTCCAACCTGCTGGGCTCCTCGGGTAAAGGCCACGAGTACATGCTGAAGTACCTGCTGGGTACGGAAAACGGTATTCAGGGCAAAGATCTCGGCAAGCAGGGCGGCGTGAAGCCGGAAGAAGTGGAGTGGAAAGATAACGGTCTCGACGGCAAGCTGGATCTGGTGGTGACCCTCGACTTCCGTCTGTCGAGTACCTGCCTCTACTCCGACATCGTGCTGCCGACCGCTACCTGGTATGAAAAAGACGACATGAATACCTCGGATATGCATCCGTTTATTCATCCGCTGTCTGCCGCCGTCGACCCGGCCTGGGAATCGAAAAGCGACTGGGATATCTACAAAGATATCGCGAAAAAGTTCTCCGAAGTGTGCGTGGGTCATTTGGGTCAGGAAACCGACGTGGTAACGCTGCCTATCCAGCACGACTCCGCCGCCGAACTGGCGCAGCCGCTGGACGTTAAGGACTGGAAAAAAGGCGAATGCGACCTGATTCCAGGGAAAACCGCGCCGCATATTCTGACCGTCGAGCGCGATTATCCGGCGACATACGAACGCTTTACCTCTATCGGCCCGCTGATGGAGAAAATCGGCAACGGCGGTAAAGGCATCGCCTGGAATACCCAGAGCGAGATGGATCTGCTGCGCAAGCTCAACTACACCAAAGCGGACGGCCCGGCGAAAGGCCAGCCGATGCTTAACACCGCCATTGATGCGGCAGAGATGATTCTGACCCTGGCGCCGGAAACCAACGGCCACGTGGCGGTTAAAGCCTGGGCGGCGCTCAGCGAATTTACCGGTCGCGACCATACGCACCTGGCGACGAATAAAGAAGAGGAAAAAATCCGCTTCCGCGATATTCAGGCCCAGCCGCGCAAAATTATCTCCAGCCCGACCTGGTCCGGACTCGAAGATGAGCACGTTTCCTATAACGCCGGCTACACCAACGTTCACGAACTGATCCCGTGGCGCACGCTTTCCGGCCGCCAGCAGCTGTATCAGGATCACCAGTGGATGCGTGATTTTGGCGAAAGCCTGCTGGTTTATCGTCCGCCAATCGACACCCGCTCCGTGAAAACGGTGATGGGCGCGAAATCCAACGGCAACCCGGAGAAGGCATTGAACTTCCTGACGCCGCACCAGAAGTGGGGGATCCACTCCACCTACAGCGACAACCTGCTGATGCTGACGCTGTCGCGCGGCGGGCCGATTGTCTGGATGAGCGAAGCGGACGCCAAAGATCTGGGGATCGAAGATAACGACTGGATCGAAGTGTTTAACAGCAACGGCGCGCTGACCGCCCGCGCGGTGGTAAGCCAGCGCGTACCGGCCGGGATGACCATGATGTACCACGCGCAGGAACGTATCGTAAACCTGCCGGGTTCCGAGATCACCGAACAGCGCGGGGGGATTCACAACTCCGTGACTCGTATTACGCCAAAGCCGACCCATATGATCGGCGGCTATGCGCAGCTGGCCTACGGCTTTAACTACTACGGCACGGTAGGGTCTAACCGCGACGAGTTCGTGGTAGTACGTAAGATGAAGAATATTAACTGGTTAGATGGCGAAGGTAACGACCAGGTACAGGAGAGCGTAAAATGAAAATTCGTTCACAAGTCGGCATGGTGCTGAATCTCGATAAGTGCATCGGCTGTCATACCTGTTCAGTCACCTGTAAAAACGTCTGGACCAGCCGCGAGGGTATGGAGTACGCGTGGTTCAACAACGTTGAAAGTAAGCCGGGCGTTGGTTTCCCGAACGACTGGGAGAATCAGGAAAAGTGGAAGGGCGGCTGGATCCGTAAGATCAACGGCAAGCTGCAGCCGCGCATGGGCAACCGCGCGATGCTGCTGGGTAAAATCTTTGCTAACCCGCATTTGCCGGGCATCGACGACTACTACGAGCCCTTTGATTACGACTACCAGAATCTGCACAACGCGCCGGAAAGCAAACATCAGCCGATCGCTCGCCCGCGCTCGCTGATCACCGGCCAGCGGATGGATAAAATCACCAGCGGTCCGAACTGGGAAGAAATTCTGGGCGGCGAATTTGAAAAACGCGCCAAAGACCAGAACTTCGAAAACATGCAGAAGGCGATGTACGGCCAGTTCGAAAACACCTTTATGATGTATCTGCCGCGCCTGTGCGAACACTGTCTGAACCCGGCGTGCGTCGCGACCTGCCCGAGCGGCGCGATCTATAAACGTGAAGAAGACGGCATCGTGCTGATCGACCAGGACAAGTGCCGCGGCTGGCGCATGTGCATCACCGGTTGCCCGTACAAGAAAATCTATTTCAACTGGAAGAGCGGCAAATCAGAGAAGTGCATTTTCTGCTACCCGCGTATCGAATCCGGGATGCCGACCGTCTGTTCGGAAACCTGCGTGGGGCGTATTCGCTACCTCGGCGTGCTGCTGTATGACGCGGACGCGATTGAAAATGCCGCCAGCACGGAGAATGAGAAAGACCTGTATCAGCGTCAGCTGGACGTGTTCCTCAACCCGAACGACCCGAAAGTGATTGAGCAGGCGCTGAAGGACGGCGTGCCGCAGGGGGTTATCGAAGCCGCCCAGCAGTCGCCGGTGTACAAAATGGCGATGGACTGGAAGCTGGCGCTGCCGCTGCATCCGGAATATCGCACCCTGCCTATGGTCTGGTACGTGCCGCCTCTGTCGCCGATTCAGTCAGCCGCCGATGCGGGTGAACTGGGCAGCAACGGTATTCTGCCGGACGTCGAAAGCCTGCGTATCCCGGTTCAGTATCTGGCAAACCTGCTAACCGCGGGCGATACCCAGCCGGTGCTGCTGGCGCTGAAACGCATGCTGGCGATGCGCCACTTCAAACGCGCGGAAACCGTGGACGGCGTACTGGATACCCGGGCGCTGGAAGAGGTTGGCCTCACTGAAGCCCAGGCGCAGGAGATGTATCGCTATCTGGCTATCGCCAACTACGAAGACCGTTTCGTCGTGCCGAGCAGCCATCGCGAGCAGGCCCGCGATGCTTTCCCGGAGAAAAACGGTTGCGGCTTCACCTTCGGTGACGGATGCCACGGTTCTGACAGCCAGTTTAATCTGTTCAACAGCCGCCGCATCGATGCTATCGACGTCACCAGCAAAACGGAGCCGCACCCATGATTGAACTCGTCATTGTGTCGCGCCTTCTTGAGTACCCTGACGCTGCCTTATGGCAGCATCAGCAGGAGCTGTTCGACGCTATTGCCTCTTCGGAAAAGCTCGCGCCGGAGGATGCCCATAAGCTGAGCGTTTTCCTGCGCGACCTGACCACCCAGGAAGTGCTGGACGCGCAGTCTCGCTACAGTGAGCTGTTCGATCGCGGCCGTGCGACTTCGCTGCTGCTGTTTGAGCACGTGCACGGCGAATCCCGCGATCGCGGCCAGGCGATGGTCGACCTGATGGCGCAGTATGAACGCCACGGTCTGCAGCTGGATAGCCGCGAATTGCCGGATCATCTCCCGCTGTATCTTGAGTATCTGGCGCAGCTGCCGGAGGCGGAAGCGCGCGGCGGATTGCAGGACGTTGCGCCGATTCTCGGTCTACTGAGCGCTCGCCTGCAGCAGCGCGATAGCCGCTACGCGGTACTGTTTGAGCTGCTGCTCAAGCTGGCAAACGCCCAGGTAGATAGCCAGAAAGTGGCGGAAAAAATCGCCGATGAGGCCCGCGACGATACGCCGCAGGCGCTGGACGCCGTCTGGGAAGAAGAACAGGTGAAATTCTTTGCCGATCAGGGCTGCGGCGAGTCGGAGATCTCCGCTCACCAGCGTCGTTTTGCCGGAGCCGTTGCCCCGCAATATTTGAATATCTCTAACGGAGGACAGCACTAATGCACTTCCTGAATATGTTCTTCTTTGACATCTATCCGTATATCGCCGGGACGGTATTTCTGGTCGGCAGCTGGCTACGTTACGACTATGGGCAGTACACCTGGCGTGCGGCCTCCAGCCAGATGCTGGACCGTAAAGGGATGAATCTGGCCTCGAACCTGTTCCATATCGGTATTCTGGGAATTTTTGCCGGTCATTTTCTCGGCATGCTGACGCCGCACTGGATGTACGAGTCATTCCTGCCGGTTGACGTGAAGCAGAAGATGGCGATGATCGCGGGCGGCGCCTGCGGCGTCATGACGCTGGTGGGCGGGCTACTGTTGCTGAAACGCCGTCTGCTGAGCCCCCGCGTGCGCGCCACCACCACCGGAGCGGATATTCTGATCCTCTCCCTGCTGATGGTGCAGTGCGCTCTGGGTCTGCTGACTATTCCGTTCTCCGCTCAGCATATGGACGGTAGCGAAATGATGAAGCTTGTGGGCTGGGCGCAGTCGGTGGTGACCTTCCACGGCGGGGCTTCGCAGCATCTGGACGGCGTGGCGTTTATTTTCCGCGTGCACCTGGTGCTGGGGATGACGCTGTTTGTGCTGTTCCCGTTCTCCCGTCTGGTGCATATCTGGAGCGCGCCGGTCGAGTACCTGACGCGCAAATACCAGATTGTTCGCGCCCGTCGCTGATTCTATTTCGTGTAAAGCTCAACCCTGCTGCGGTAGGGTTTTTCATTGGTGCGGTCTGCTCCAGGCGGCGCTACGCCTGGCCGGGCTACAGACAGCATGCCCTTGTAGCGCCGCCGGGGCACATATGGCAGAAATACAGAATCAGTTCTGGAGCAATAAAAGAGCTAACTAAGACGGTTTGATTATTTGATTTTGCTGAGGTACTGCAGAGAAGTGATGGTGGTGGGGGAAGGATTATTCGTCGCTTCGCTCCTCACCCTTCGGGCCGTTGCCTGCGGCAACGTTGTCTCGCTGACGCTCGACTCGAACCTTGGTCGAAGCTTCTCATCCTTCCCTGCATCGGGAGAATATATGGCAATGTGCTTTGAGCAGGTAGCGGTGTAACAGAGAAGTGATGGTGGTGGGGGAAGGATTCGAACCTTCGAAGTCGATGACGGCAGATTT